>JALHNX010000016.1 GCA_022843305.1 Pyrinomonadaceae bacterium
CGCCGTAAAGCCGAGGCTCGCGCCGACATCCGCAAACTGATTGGCAAAATTCGCATACCACAAAGCCCGCGCGGGCAGATTTGTTGGAAACCAACGTTTACTTGGAATCATAAAATTCTCCTAAAAAATACAAAAATAGTCCCTTGGGACAGAAACATTTTTTTGCTTCCGAATTTAAATAGCTTTTTACCGGCAAAAACTATCACGTTTTATAAAATTATTTTCGTTTTCGCTTGTTTGAAGGCAAAAAGACACGGATTTAAACAAAAAAGCCGCCGTCCAAACCCGTTCGGACACCGTGCGCCGCGCTTTGGACAACGGAAATTTGCGTTCAGACAACGAGAAATCGCCACAGGTCAGCGGGAAATCAGCTTCGGACAGCGGGAAATCGGCTTCGGTCGGCGGGAAATTGCTATCGGTCGGCGGGAAATTGCCATTAGTCAACGGGAAATTGCCATCGGTCGGCGGGAAATTGTGATGGGACAGCGGGAAATCACGTTTGGACAGCGGGAAATTGTAATGGGACAGCGGGAAATCGTGACTGGTCGGCGGGAAATTGTCATTGGACAACTGACAAAGCCCGCAAAACACCGCATTTCACCCAATAAACATCGGCATTTCCGCACCAATCGCCGAATAGACGGCGTTTTTATCTTTTAGTTTTGTGTTCAGCCTTTTTATTTTATGGTTGTGGGATTACCAACCATCAGGCAGGATATTCGTGATGAATGATTTCGGAATTTTCGCCCGTGATGATTAGTTCGCCCGTCCAGCCGTCGAAATTCTTTTCCAAATCTCTATCGAGCCGAAAACAGTTTTCCAGAATTTCGGCTTCAAAGTTTGAGATTTCTTCGAGAAAATGACTCTGCTCGCGGTCGTTGTCCGAATCATATAGCGAAAAACGCTGTTTATGATGACAAGCAATAAAGGCGAGGTGATTTTCATTTTTATCAAGCAGTTGAATAACAACTGACCACGCGGGAAGTTTTTTGTTTTTTATGTTTTGTTCAGATAGTTTTTGAATTTTCATTATTTATCCTCAACAGAAAAGTCCATCTCGTAAGTTTCATCATCATTTTTGAAAAATTCAACATCTGTTCTTCCATATGCGTCAAGATGTTGTCTGGTGATTTTCGTTCCATAAGGCAAGTTAAGCCGATTACGAAAATATTCACCTACCAAAGCATTTCCTTGTGGAGATGAAATTGCGGAAGCGTTCGTTTTTTGTCCTCTCGAAAATATTAAACTTTTTCCATCATCGGTTAAAACAGTAAACTCAACACTTCTAGGCGGAAAAAAATCGCCTTTATATACTTCTGGTCTTAAAGGTATATAAGCCTCATTCAGATTTTTTCTTTGTGCTTTACCTTCTGCTCTAAAAGCCCAATTTAACCCAGCCGTATTATGAACTTCTCCATTTTTCATCAACAATGAAACTCTAACGCTATTACGCGAATCTTTTATTCTAACAGGAATTGTTTCATCCTTAATTACATCTGACTTTTCAATGAAACGACGGTAATATTGCTTTTCACTGTAAATTGTAATGTAGTTTTCAATTTCTAAATGATTACAGTAAATTGATTCAGCCGATAAAATATTAAAATATTCTAAGGCTTCATCTGCATCACAAGACTCTAAAACTTCTCTCTGAATTGTGAACGCATACTGTGTATAATTAGCCGAACCTGTAAATGCTTTGTATGGTTTTCCATCTTTAAGCCAAACATAAACCTTAGAATGAACTGGCGGGCTTTTATGTATATAACTGCATTGAAACTTTCCAACAAAATCTTCCTCTACTAACTTTTGAAAGCCTTTATGGTCTCCTAAAGGAATCCCCATTCTATTACACATTCCAACAAGCAATTCCACATTTAGTAAAGGGTTTGTTGATTTGATTTTTTCTAAATGTCTAGAAGCCATCGCCGAACTTGCAAAGCCAGCGACAATACAAAGTTTATCTGCGCCTTCTATTGCAGGTTTAATCAGAACTTCTTCAAATAAATTTGTTGTTATCATATTGTTTGAGTTTGAAATAATTGAGTTGCAAAAGAAATATTCTGCTCAATACTTGCATATTCAATTCCTGCAAAACTATACAGAACAGCTTGAAAAATAATTGCCGCGCCTTTTGGCGGAACTGCCATTCCGATCTGTTTTCTTTGGCTTTCTTTTGAGCCGCTGAAAATGAAATCATCGGGAAACGTCTGCAAACGGGCGCGTTCACGGTTGGTTAATGCGCGTGGTTCTTCCCAATGATAAACGTGCGTTCCGCCGCCGCCGCTTCCCGTAACCGTGTAAGACGGTTTTTTCGGGTCGAGTCGTTTGTAAATCTGGCTGATTTTCGCGCCTTTGACGTTTAACTGCAAATGTTCGGGCAAATCGGCGGTAAAAGCGTTTTCGCCCGGCTTGATGTGTTTCAATCTTTCGATAACCGCTTTTGATTGGTTGGTTAATTCGTGGTTCGGCGCGTCCGAAGGAATCGGCGGATTTTCGATTGCCGTTTTGCAGGTGTTGTCCAAATCTCTGAAAGGCGCGGGCGAAGGAACACGGAATTTTACTTTCAAATCTTTTCTGATGCCGACAATAATAATGCGGTGTCGGGCTTGCGGCACGCCGTATTGCTCGAATTTGTAAAGATGCGGAACGGTCGTATAACCCGCTTCGTCCATTTTGTCGAGAATCGTCTGAAATGCGTTTCCGTCGTTGGAGTTTCGCAGACCGCCGACGTTTTCCGCCAAAAACCAATCGGGCTGGAAATGTTCCAAAACATTGATGCCGTATTGATACAAAGGACCAAAAACGCCGTCAATACCTTTCTGTTCTCCGACAATTGAAAAATCATTGCACGGAAATCCGAAAGCGAGCGCGTCAATTTTGGAAATCTTTGCGAGGCGTTCGATGTCGAGTTTGCGAATGTCGGCGTGAACAACGGAATTTTTGCTTTCGGGACAAATATTGTTTCGGTAAGTGTCGCAGGTGTCTTTGTCGTAATCGGTCGCCCAGGCGTGAGAGATGCTGAAATTTGTCGGATTGCCGACATCTGAAGCCATTTTTGCGCCGAGCGCGATGCCGCCGGGTCCGCAAAATAATTCTCCCAAACGAAATGTGATGGTTTGCATATCGCTGATAATTTTGCCACACATTTAGGCAAAACGAAAAGGCGACGGAAAACTATCAGATATTTAGAACAATTGCCGCCGAAATGTAGTATGAAATAAAAAATCGGCGCGAAATCGGGCGTTTGCGAATGTTTCGGCAATCCGGCGCGGAAAAATTTCGCACACCGCGTTTTCGGTTAAGTTTTTGAAAAGTCGTTTTGCGAAATGCGCCGACGCGCCGAATTGGTTATGATAGATTATGTCTTCGGATTATTTTTACCGATACCCCAGTAAATGAATAGAGAAGAAGAAGAAGAACCGACGATTGTTATCAAAGGTCGCGCCATCGGGCGCAAAGAAATAGACAAGTTTGTAAATGAAGGAATCTTTGTGGTCTCAGACGGCGGGAAAGATTATATTCCCCCGTATCTGGTTTTGAAGGACAGGTCTTCTTTTGTGCTGACCAAGGACGAAGCGCACAAAGTGGTGATGTTTATGCGCGAATACTCGGAATAGTGAAAAACGTAAAGTGAAAAGTGAATAGTATAATTTTAACTATTCACTTTTCACTTTACGTTTTTCACTATTCACTTTTCACTTCTCACCTTCCCCGTCCTTCAGAATATCTTCATCAACATTTTCTTTGGCGAGCGCGTAGAGCGCGGATTTGACTTGAAAAGGTGTCAGGTTCGGGTAGGTTTCGAGCAAAAGCGCGATGATGCCGACGATGTGCGGGCAGGCGAAACTGTTTCCCGTCAGGCTTTTGTAACCGCCGCCGAGCCACGCCGTGCGGACATTGACACCCGGCGCGGTCAGTTCGATGACTTCGCCGAAGCGGAAACCGAAATGAAACGGGTCGGTTTCGGTTGATTTGGAAACCGAGATCAGCGACGACGAAAAAACCGACGGAAACGACGGTTGCGGCAGATTATTTGCCGCCGCGACGACGATACAGCCCGCCTGATATGCGCGGTCGAGCAGATCGTGCAAAGGCGCGAAAAACTGCGGTTTGGTCGTTCCGAGACTGAGATTTATCAAACGATAGCGTTTTTTGATGGCGTATTCCAATCCGGCAAGAAACGAATGCCCGTCGCCAAGTCCGCCTGCACCGAGAACGCGGATGCTGTAAAACTGCGCGTCGGGCGCGATGCGCGAAATGATTCCTGCGCAAGCCGTGCCGTGTCCGGCTGAATCGCCCGTTTCCGACGGCACAAAAAGAACGCGTTTGTTCTCGCTGCGGGCTTCGACCGATTCGAGAACTTTGCCCTGCAAATCAGGATGTTCGGGGTCAATGCCGCTGTCAATGATCGCCACGCCGACACCTTTACCCGTCCGCAATTTCCAGCCGTCGTCAATCTGGAAATACGTCGAGATCGTCCCGAATTTGCCTGTTTCGTAGCCCGTTACCGATGTCATATTTCTTTGGAGTCGAGAGTGGTGAGTCGAGAGTCGAAAGTCGAAGAATTTTACTCTCGACTCTTGACTCTCGACTCTCGACTAATTTAAAAATTCAAAAAACTCGTTTCACTTTTGCTGTCCGAACATTTTATGATCGCTTCCAAAATTTCGCGGCACATCAGGCGTTCGGCATCGCTGCGTGAAGCGAGTTCGCGCACCAGAATCGCCAGATCGAGCATTTCTTTATGCTCGGCGGCACTGCGCAATTCTCTCAGCCATTGGCGGACTTCGGTAAATTTCGGCGCATTCTCGCCCCACATCATTTTATTGCCGAGTTCGCAGAAAAGTTTCGCGGATTCATACGCGTTGACGAGCGACGCGACGGCTTCGGCAAACAAGGCGGCTTTATCCATCTCGCGCGGCGTAAACGGTTCGTAAGGCGGCTCGCCGACGCGGTTGATATATTCCAGAACACCGATAATTTCACCGTTATGGCGCAGCGGCGTTGCCAGAATCATCTGCGTCGAATAGCCGGTCTGTTTGTCAACTTCGGCGTAAAAGGTTTCTTCCTCGCCCGCGTCGGCAACCGCCATCGGCTGACCGGAAGAAAAAACGAATCCGGCAATGCCTTTGCCGGCGGGAACGCGCAGGTTGATTAGCCGGTCGGCAACCTTGCCGATCGCCGATAAAAAACGCAGATCGCCCTCATCGCCCTCGCGGATTAAAACCGACGCTTCTTCGGAATTCATCTCGGAAGCCGTCACCTTCAAAAGATTTTCGATGGAAGCCGTCAAAGGCTCGGTCAGAGCGTTTGCCACGTCAATCGTTTCGATTAAATTTCGGAACTTTTGCTCAAAATTATTTTCGGCGGTTTCGGACATACTAAGATTTTTACCCAAAAAGCCAAAGGAATCAAACAAATAAAATTTATTTCACTTTTTAGTTGGAAATTTACCGCAATTGAAACTTTTCAGAAGGCATATAAAATTCAGTTCTCGGCTTTCGACACGCTTTCGGCTTGCGTTTGGGACGGTTATTTTTGTAACATTCGCGCTAACGGTTAATTTTTTTTCGACGCGCTTTGTTGAACGCCTTTTGAGGTCTTTCGGGCTATGAGGAAAGTTGTTTCATTACTTTTAATTTTGTCCTTCGGCGTTGTTTTCGCGTTTCCGCAAGCGAAACAAAAATCCGTCTCGCAGTTTGAAGAAGTCGAACCTTTCAAAATCAAACGCGGTTCTTCGTTTTCCGCGTCAACCTCGCGCCCGAATCAGGATGAGCCGCAAAATCCGCAAATCCCGAACGGAAAAATTGCCCGCGATTTTTCCGAGGCACTCGACATTATCCGTAAAAATTATGTTGACGGAAAATCCGTAAATTATAATGAAGTAACAAAATCGGCGATTGATTCGATGCTTCACGCGCTCGACCCGCATTCGAATTATTACGATTCCGCCGAATATCAGGAACTTTTAACCAACCAGCAAAGCGAATATTTCGGCATCGGCGCAACTATCGCCAACTACGAAAAAACCGGTGAAATAAACACTTTCGTCATTGCAACCTTTCCCGATTCGCCCGCCTTTCGCGCCGGACTTCGTTTCGGCGACAAAATTCTCGCGGTCAACGGCGAAAAAATGGCGGGCAAAAATTCGTCGGTCGTGCGCGACAAAGTGCGCGGCAAAAAAGGCTCGGTCGTGCGCATTTTGATCGAACGCGGCGACACGCGGCGGCAGGAAACCGTCGAAATCCGCCGCAACCGCGTGCCGCAGCCGACGATTCCCGACGCTTATCTGCTCCGCGAAGGCATCGGCTACGTTGATATGTCGGAAGGTTTTAATTACACGACTTCCGAAGAATTGAACGTTGCCCTCAGCGAACTTAAAAAACAGGGAATGACCTCGATGATTCTCGATTTGCGGGAAAATACGGGCGGAATTTTGGATCAGGCGGTTAAGGTCGCCGAAAGATTTCTGCCCGCCGGAAGCGTAATCGTGACCCAGCGCGGACGGTTTACGATTGACAACCGCGTTTGGCGCGCGGCGAACAAAACGCCCGAAACAATGCCGCTTGTCGTGCTGGTCAACGATTCGTCGGCTTCGGCTTCGGAAATCGTCGCCGGCGCGATGCAGGATTACGACCGCGCATTGATCGTCGGCGAAAATACGTTCGGCAAAGGTTTGGTGCAAAGCATTATTGATCTGCCGTTCGGTTCGGGTCTGACGCTGACGACCGCCAAATATTACACGCCTTCGGGGCGTTCGATTCAGCGCGATTATTCAAAAGCCGGTTTTTACGATTATTTCAATCACAAAACCGCGATTGCCGACCAGACCAAACCCGAAGCCAAGACAATCACGGGCAGAAAAGTTTTCGGCGGCGACGGCATTACGCCCGACGAAATCGTTAAAAATCGAATTTTTAACGATACGGAGTTGGAATTGCTCGACCCGATCTTCTTTTTCTCGCTGGAATTGGCAAACGGCAAAATCGCGGGCTTTGAAAATTACAAAATCAGCGGTCAAACGCGGTTCGGGCAAAGAATTCGTCCGGTTGATTTTCCCGTCAGCGACGAGATATTGAAGGCATTTAAAACGTTTATCGCGCAAACCGGCAAATGGAAATTTTTGTCGTCAGCCGTCGAAGCCGAAAAAACATATATCAAAACGCGCATCCGCTACAATTTAATCACCAACGCATTCGGCACGGTCGCGGCAAATCAGGTTTTGATCGAAGATGACAAACAGGTTGCGAAAGCCGTCGAAAATCTGCCCCGCGCCGGACAACTCGCGCTTCTCGCCAGCAAAGCACGGCAAAAACAGAAATAAACATCGGAATAGATTAAAGATAAAATCTATCAGTTAAGTTGTTGGACAGAATTATCATAATCTAAAAAACATCAGTAGAGCGAGCGGTAGCGAGTCTGACTCACAACCGATTGACTATCAGCGAAGCAGACTCGCTACCGCTCGCTCTACTGATTGCCGACAGATTGAGATTCGTTTATTTCTGTCCAACTACTTATCATCTCTCATCAATTCCGAGGTTTCCGCCGAATTAATTTGCGCGATTACCTAAAAAGCTTTATCTCTTGTCTTGATTTTTTACAAAAAAAACTCGTTGGGTCGCATACCCAACGAGTATAAAAAAGAAACAGGAGGAATCAGAAGCCTTGCCGAATTGCTCTTTCAACAGTCTTGACCCGACTTCATATCCATAATGACTGATGCCTGAAAATTTTGACGCGTTGCTTCGCAGGAAAAAAAGTCCCGACATTATTTACAAAACGTCGGGACTTTGAATTTTTCGGTAATAATCAATTTAGAAATTAATCTTGCCCGAAAATTGTATTCTTCGATTGCTGTTAACGACATCCGCATTAATGCGTCCGAAAATCGAGTTGGTCAGATTATTGTTTGACGGATAAACCGCCGACGGCAAATTGAAATTCGGTGTGTTCGTCAGATTTTTCACGTCAACTCGCAAATCAAAATTAAATCTTTCGGTAAATTTGAATCGTTTGCTGAGTGATACATCGGTTTCAAAGAATGAGGGTCCGATGAAATAGTTTCGCGGTGTGTTTCCCTGCTCGCCCGGATTCGGAATACTGAATCGCTCGCGGGCTTGCTGGTCGAAAAACCAATTTCGAAGATTGGGGTTGCTCGGATTATCAAAATTACCCTGCACAACACTGCCTAAATCTCTCGGGCAACTAGCGCAGTTTGCCGTCGAGCCAACCGAATTGCTAAATGAATTGATGCCCGAAAAGACCGAGAAAGGTCTGCCGGACTGAATTCTGACGGCACCAGCCAATTGCCAGCCGCCGATCAAATAATTAACAAAACGCGGCGATTCCGAACCGATCCATTTTCCTCGACCGAAGGGCAGTTCGTAAACATATGTCGCAAGGAACGAATGACGGCGATCAAAATCAGACCAGCTGTAATTCAAACGGCGGTTGCGGTTATCGAACGGCGTATTTGCCGCTGTTTGACTGATTCCCGTAGCAACCGTCGTAAATACCGGATCGAACGAACGCGAATCTTTCGACTTCGACCAAGTATAGGCAAGCTGAAAGCCCAAACCGTCTTTAATGCGGCGTTTAAAGATGAACTCAAACCCGTTGTAGAAGGAATAATCATTGCTGTCTATAACGAACAGCCCACCCGTAAACTGTGAATACGGCTGGAAGAACGAGCTGAATCCTCTTAAGTCCAGCAAACGCTGACCAATTTGAGCAGTCGTGCAAACGCCGGCGGTTACGTCCGCCGCCGCACAGGTCTTTTGCGAAGCTGCCAGCGCGAGCGTCGCAATGTTGCCCTGCGTAATTCCAGTCGCGTTCAAAGCGCGGAATCTGGCTGTTCCGCCGTTATTTGTCGTGCTTCCGGTAAATAACAAGTTAATTAACGGACTATTATAGGTTGAACTTGCCCGAATCGCGTTAAACTCATTAAGAAAATTTCCGACTCCGGGAATGCCGGCGTTGACATCTACCTGATTCGAGTTGTAACCGCCGAACAGATTCACGCCTTTTTTACCGATGTAATTAAATTCAAAAACATTGCCGCCCCAAATCTCTCTTTGGAAACTCAATGTCCAGGAATGAATGCGCGGAAATTTCAGATCGGGGTCAATCACGTTGATCGAGCCGGTGCCGAATGCCCGAGGTTGTCTTAAAATATCCGGCGAAGATGTCGGGGTGACCGGCGGCAATCCGTTTCGCAAAAGACCGAAGGCATCGTTTGAACCTAAAAACGTGTTGCCAGGCGCATTTTGCCAGATAGCGGCAGCGAACATCTGCGTGCCGAATCTGTCGGAAGCCATCCGGTAATTAGCCCGTATCGAGGTTTTTCCGTCTTTGAACGGGTCCCACGCGAAACCGACCGAGGGCATCCAAACATAATCATTATCAAATAACTCGCCTTCTTCCCACCTCAGGTCGTTAGCCGGCGCGGAACCGAAAGTAAATGGTTTATTCGGACGCAAAACAGGTCTTCCCTCAGCCGACGAAGGCGACAGTTTCGCTTCCATTCTGACACCGATATCCAACGTAAAATTAGGTCGCCAGCGCCACGAATCCTGAACATAAAAGTCGAGTTCAGGATAATTTGCCGTAAAGATCCAGCGCGTTCCCGCGGGTGCGAAAGATCCCGGATTATTCGGGTCCGACACAAAAGCCCGCGAATAATTTCCGACTCTGCCGAGCATATCATTTATGGCATTTTCGAGCCGTGTGCGGTCTGTCGCGTTGATTCCCGTGATAGACGAGGCTGGAAGCCAGGCAGTCGGAATAGGATTGACCGTCCGGCTGAAGTTGATGGTCGGCTCGATGTTGGTTCCCGCGACCGAGGCGCGGTCGTCAACCTGTCGCCCGAGTCGGATATTAAGACCGGCTTTAATAGTATGAGGCGAAAGGTCGTAGGTAATGTTGTCAACAAACTGCCAGGTGCGCAAACGACGCGAGTTATATGAAAAATTAGTGTTTATATCGGTTGGAAGATTAAAGATGAACGGGTAGTTCGGGTCCGGCTCGGGTGTCAAAAAAGTGAAGCCGAATTTATTTAGACCGATGATAAATTCATTTGTAAATTTCGCCGTCGGCGACCAGCGCCAGTTGATTGCGAGATTTTCAGGATAACGAAATGTGTCAACAAAATTAGGCGCGTCAGGAAAGCGGGGACGACCGCCGTTAGCCGAATCACCAAACGTGTTTTGCTCGCCCTTTGCATAACGGACATAGAACGAATTATTGTCGTTGAGCTTAAGGTCGAACTTGCTGACAAAATCGTATTGTTTTTCCTGTTGCGGAGCCGAAAAAACAAAAGCGGAGGTATTTAATCCGTCCCCGCCGGCTGCAAAATTGTTCGGCAGCGGCATCGCATTGATATAACCCATCAGCAACGGATCGAGTGAAATGCCCGAGCCGCTGGCGATATTATATGAATCTATACATAGTGTGGTTACTGTTGCGGAACAATTGGGAAAAAGCGG
The DNA here is from genome assembly GCA_022843305.1 of Pyrinomonadaceae bacterium. Lineage (GTDB taxonomy): Bacteria > Acidobacteriota > Blastocatellia > Pyrinomonadales > Pyrinomonadaceae > JAFDVJ01. Next base: position 10,491 of record JALHNX010000016.1, read on the forward strand.
ATTTCCGGACGAATCTACGACACCGGTTCCGTTTACGCCGCCGCGAACCCATCGGAAAATTCCCTGCCGCGCGGTTTGTGTATAAACCGTTCGCGTTGCGAGCGCCGTATCCGAAGCTCGAAGCAACTGCAGATTTACAAAGAAAAACGCTTTGTCGCGCAACAAATCCCATGGTTTTGTTCCTTCGCCGAATCCGGGATTAAATAGCGGTCCGCCGAAGCTTCCACCGAAAATATGCTGAACAAACTGTTCCTTTCCGGCATTATTGACGTTTGCCGCATAGCTTCGAGCATTAAACCTCGGGGTTTGGTAATACTCGAAAATATTTCCTCTGAAATCATTCGTGCCCGAACGCGTGACAAATGTTACCTGCGCCCCGCTGCTGCGTCCGAGTTCAGCCGTGAAACCGCTCGTGACCACCTGAAATTCCTGAATGGAATCAGGATTCGGGCGAAGCGGCGTAAAGTTCGAACCGCCGGCACTCGATTCGTTGATGTCAACGCCGTCAAGAGTAAAATTGAAGGAACGGTCGCGTGAACCATTGACGTGAACGCCGCCGCCCGTATTCGCGCCGCTCACGACACCGGGTTGGTAGTTCAGTAAATCCAACGGATTTCTGCCGCGTGTTCCGACGATCGGCAGGCTTTCCAGAGTTCTTTGCTCGATCGTGCTTCCAATGTTTCCCGACGAACTTGTCTGAACTTGTTCGGCGGTTGATTCGACAGTTATCGTTGCCGAAACATCGCCGATTTCCAACGCGATATTAACGGTCGCCGGCTGATTGATAAGTGCCTGATTGTTTGTGGAAATAAATCTTTTGAAGCCTTGTTTTTCAACCGTGACCGAGTAATTTCCCGGCTGGATCAAGTCAAAGTTGTAAGTTCCGCTATCACTCGTTTGAGTGGTCAGCGAAGTATTTGTACCTTCATTGGTTAAAGTTACCATTGCTCCTGAAACCGCCGCACCGGAACTGTCGGTAACAGTTCCGGTAACACGCGAAGTAGTTCCCTGCGCAAACACGGAACTACTCAGGGCGAACAGAAAAATAAAAAGCGTAAATGCAAACAAAGACGGGGATTTGCCCATTTTCTCCTCCAAAAAGTTGAAATTTTAGATAATAAAACCTGATGAATAATCAATTATCGAATAGATTTGATGATGTAAGATAGCACACTTATTACAAAAGTGTTAAGCAAAAAGGTGGGAAAAGTAGACTTTTTTGAATTTTATCTTTGATTTTGAATGATGACACCGTTCGCGCCGACTGCCCAACCGTATTTCTTGGCGAAAAACAGTCCGTAAAGATGCTCTTTTGTCGCGCTCGATTGTCTTGTCCAGGTTCTTCCTTTATTGGTGGAACGCAAAATCGTACCGTCGTAACCGACAATCACGCCGTTTTTGTCGTCGGCAAAATCAACGCGCATAAAAGTCATCGGAAACGAGGTTTTGACCGTTTCCCACGTCGCACCGCCATCTTCCGTCCGAAGTATCGTGCCTTTGCTTCCGACGATATAACCTTCGTTTTCATCGCGGAAATCCACGTTGTATAAATCCATCGTAACGCCCGATTTTTGGGCTCCAAAGCTCGCGCCGCCATTGCTCGAAAACAAAACAAGTCCTTCGTCGCCGACGATCCAGCACCTTGAGCTGCCGACAAAATCGAGATGATAAAGCTCTTTTTTCGACGGCACAATAACTCTCCGCCACGTTTCGCCGCCGTCTTCGGTGCGCATTACAAGCGAATCAACGACGCGTCCTTGACTGTTGAGAACCGAACCGATGACGATGCCGCGCTTTTTATCGGCAAAGCGGATGCTCAAAAATTCGGGTGAATTTTTACCGAATTCGCCGGTGCGGTAAATCTGCGTTTCGCGCCAATTGCGTCCGCCGTCGCGGGTGATGAACATTTTTTTGCCCGCCACCAGATAACCGTTATCATCGTTGCGAAAATAGATTTCGTTAATACTTTCGGTCGTCCCGATGTCCTGTTTCGTCCAGTTGCGTCCGCCGTCGTCAGTCCACGCCAAATAACCGTCATCGCCCGCGACCCAGCCTTTATCAGCCGATGTAAAATAAACCGCCACCAGATCGCCTCTGCCGTTGGCGCGATTCACCGTCCAATTAGTCTGAGCGGGGAAAATTTGAACCGAAATCAAAACCGCAAACAAAATTAAAGCCGTTTTTTTTATCAAAGCCACGTTAAAAATTCTCCTTAAAACAACAAAAAGGGTGATTAAGATGAATTTAGGTTAACCTTTTTTTCATCAAAAATCACCCTTTCAGATGTTAAAAATCAAGGTTTAGTTTTATCGAAATTTTATTTCGTGATGCGATAAACCTTTCCTTTCCAAACAACTACGACCTGTTCGCCGAGCGCGAAGAACTGCGCCAATTCTTTTTGTTTGGTAATCAAATCGAAGTATTCGTTTGACGCGAATTGCAGTTTCGTTTCCGGCATTTTGGCTTCTTCCTTGAATTCGGAATCAACCCAAACGCCGTTTTCGAGATAGAAGGTTTTGCTGCCGACCTTCTTCAATGTAATCTGCCCGTCAACAATAAACGCGTTTTCAGAATCACCCGTCACCGTCACGATTTCCTGTTTTTCCTTCGCGTCTTTGCTCGCTAAAACCGCGCCTTGTCCGGTTATCGAAGGAGTTGACTTCGGCATCGGGCGATTTTCCGAACGACTGTTTCTTCTGCCGATCACCATATTGCTGTTATTTCTTTCTTCGCCGTCAATCTGAAAACTGCCGTCGGTTGCCAGATACGAAGTGTAGGGCGTAACGATGCCGTAACGCGTTCCGAGATCAACGATCTCGTCGCGCAGTTCCTTGTTTTCGCCGTTCGAGCGAATCTGTTCGATCAGCCAGCCGACGCGGCGCGTTGCCCAAAGGCGCGGCAGAAAATCGTTTTTGTCGGCGCGCATCGGAAAATCGAGATTTGAATAATTAAATGTCCGCGTTTCGCGTCCCGTCTTTCCCTTCAAATGAAGCGTGATATTATTCAAATCATTCGAGTTGCGGTAACGACCGATGATCGTCAACTGCGAGCCTTTGAAAATATCCGCCAATTTTCGCGGATACATCAAATCGGTCTGCACGCCGCCGAAATCTAAATCCAGATCGGTCAAAACCGGCGAATTTACTTTCGTGAAAAAGTTTGAAACCTTGATCTCCAAATCTTCTTTCGGTTCGACATAATCCGCCGTTCCCGAATTTTCTTCCGCCAATTTGTCGAGCAATCTTGTGTTGACGTCGTAACCGACGCCGAACGTAAACATCCGCAAACCGTCAACTTTTATTTCCTGCGCGTTTTTGATGATTTTTTCGACGTTCGTTTCACCGACCGTCGGCAAACCGTCGGTTAAAAACACGAGCATTTTCGGTCTGTCGGAAGAATCGAATTGCCGCAAAGCCGCGCGCAGAGCGTCGTTGATATTCGTTCCGCCGCTCGGTCGAAGTTTTTTGACGAATTCCTCGCCGCGCCGACGGCTTTCGGCGTTTGACGCAATCAATTTGTCCTCGAAAAGATGTTCTTCGCCCGCGAAATTGATGACATTAAAACGGTCGCCGTCGCGCAAAGTCCGAACGCCGAAAAGCAGAGCGTTGCGGGCTTTTTCCATCTTGCCCTCGTCCGCCATCGAACCGCTCGTATCTAAAACAAAAATAATGTCTTTTTTGACCAGTTCGCTTTCGGTAATGTTGTCTTTCGGCGAAATTTGGAGCAGAAAATAACCGTCTTTGCCGGGTTCGCGGTAGGTTAGAAGCGACATTCCGAAATCGTTGTTCGAGAGACCGTAGAAAAGCTGAAAATCATTGTCGTTGCTCGTCGTTTCAAACGAAACGGTTGCCGTTGTTTCGCCTTTGCGCTTGACCTCGACCTGATGCGACGGCGAATAAATATTCCGCAAAGCTTCGCGCCCGATAATCTCGATTTTGCCCGAAATCGTGCCGAATTTCTGCGCCGGCATATTTCGACGCACATTTTCGTTTGACGGAATCGGACGATTCCACAAATTTCTGCCCGTGCCGAGCGGGTAACGATACGCGACCGTTCCCGATTCGGCTTTTAACACCTGCGAATAAGTCATTTCGAGTTTTTTGTCGGAATTCGGCGGGATCGGAAAGATCGAAGCCTGAAAAAGGTCTTTTCCGGCGTATTCAAGAAGTCCGGGATCGCGTTGCCGCCGCACGATTTCATCGTAAATCCGCCGCGCTTCTTCGCGTGAACGGACTTCACCGACCAATTTTTTACCGTTTTCCCAGATCGCAAATTCGACAATTGAAGCGGTTTCGGGAATTGGAAAAAAATAAGTGCCTTCGAGCGTGTATGGCGTGTCGTTGCGAAAAACCTGTTCGAGATGCGTCGTCGCAACCTGCCCGTTTATTTTCGTGGTAATTTGAATTGATTTGACGGGCAGCGCGTTCGGAATCGGCACGGGACGCGGAATCGGACGCGGAAGGCAGGGACGACGCTCGCAGATGATCGGCACGATAACGCCCTGCGCGTTTACGGAGAGTGCGGAAAAAAAGCCTGCAAATAAAGCGCAGACGGCGATTGCGAAAAATTTCAGTTTCATAAAAGTCTCCAAAAGACAGAGTTAAAGCGCGGATTTTATTTATTTTACGCTTGTTTGACGTTTTAAAGAACGCGCCAAGTTGCTTTGACTTGCAGGTTTTTTGAAGATTTTGTGGGATTTTTTTAAAAGAAAATAAACTTCAGTTTGTTTCTGCCTGTCGCGGTAAGAAACAAACTGAAGTTTGTTTTACTTTTTACACTTTGTTCGAAATTCCGTTTAATTTTCCGGCTTTTCGGTCTGGTCTTTCGTCTGCTCGTTCAGCGCATCGTCAATGTCTTTTTCCAAAACGGCGCGAAACTTTTCAACCAACAGGTCGGCTTTCTGCACGTTTTGTTCAAGATTTGTGCGGGTCGTTTGTATTTAATAAAAAAGATTCGTGAGGTTTCTTTTCTCGGCTTCGAGATTTTTCTTTCTCGCTTCGCGGAGTTCTTCCGGGCGCAGACTTCCGGCAAACGAAACCTGCCGCTCGATAATTTCGGGGCGCGAATCGTATTCGATCGTTTCCAGTTTTGTTTTGAGCGTATTTTCCTTTTCGACCAGTTCAAACAACTGTTTTCGCAAAGATTCGGCGCGCTGTTCGGCGCGGGTCAGAATGTCGAGATTCAGCATTAAACGCTTCTGCCGTTCGTCGTAGGCGTTTTGTTTTGACGTTTCAAGCGTTTTCATTCTCGTATTCATTTCCTGCATACGAAGGCTGATACTATCGAGTTTTTCATCAAAAGTTTGAGGCTGCCTTTCGATTGCGGGCTGCGTTTCGGTCGGGGTTTCGATATTTCCCGTCACGATTTGCTGATTCTGGTTGGAATATTGGTCAGCCTGACTGATTACCACAGGCAAAGTTGATTGCGGAACGGGCTGCGGAGTCGTTCGTTTAGTAGTCGGCTTTTTGATCGTTTTTTTCTTTGTTTGCGCGTTTGCCGAATCGGCTAAAACCGTAAATCCGAGCAGTAAAAAAAATGCCGCCACGATTGCCGTCAGTTTGCCTGTAAAGTTTTTCATAATTTTATTTACCGTTTTTGCCCAAATTCTTTTTGTCGGGGAAAAAATCGCCCGTAAAATATTCGATGACGTTTTTGCCCAAGCCGACGAAAGGAATCGCGTCAAGCCCCGAATTAAGCACGCCTTTGACGAGACCTTTGCGCTTAATGTCGTAACCGACAAAGCCGATTGCCATTGCCGTTCCGACGTATGGAATGGATTTGGCGACACGTTTCGCAACCATCCAACCGCCCGCTTCCGCCGCTTTCCGTTTCAATGTTTTATTATTCGAATTATTATTTTCAGCCATAAACTTTTAGTCCATCAATCGCTTGATTTTTTTGATGCTAAAAGAATACTCTAAATTTGCACGAAGTTTCCAGACAAAAGTTTCATAAATTAACAAGTCTATGTCGTTGAAAGTCGAAAACCTTTCCAAAAGATACGAACAAAACTGGGTTTTGAAAGACGTTTCGTTTGATGCCGGGGAAGGCGAAATTCTCGGGATTTTCGGCGTTACCGGCGCGGGAAAATCAACTTTGATCCGCCTGATAAGTGGTGTCGAACCGTGTAACGGCGGGGCGATTTCCTTTAATTCTAAAGACGTTACGACGCTTTCGTGCGACGAACGCAATTTTCATTTTCCGCGTGTTACAAACGATTCGTTTTGGAAAAGTCTTTTCAAAACCGAAAAAAAATCGGCACTCGCGGACGGCGAAGGGCAGGTTTTGGCTTTGAACGAAGCACTGGAAAAAGCCGAAAGCGTTTTGCTTTTGGATGATTCGTTTTGTTATATGGACCGGCTTTTGCGCCATGAAAATTATAATAAGCTCAAAGAAAAGGTTCGGCAAAACAAGTTAATTGTTCTCATCGCAACCAACGATTTTGACGAAGCGATGATGCTTTGCGACCGCGTTGTTGTCATAGACAAAGGCGAAGTTCTGCAAATCGGAACGCCCGATGAAATTTACTTAAACCCCGCATCTTCAAGAACTGCATACGTTTCGGGGAGAAACAATCTGATTGTCGCGAGGCGCATCACTTCAAATAAAACCGAAACCCCCGAATTTCAAACCATCAAAGGCGAACACCGGCTTTTCACCCAAAAAACCGAAAAATCGCGGTTTGCGCCGATCAACCAAAATAACATTTTAACAATCCGTCCCGAACATATTTCCATCTCGTTCGGTGCGTCGTTTCCCGAAGACAATCTTCTCAAAGCAAAAATCGCCGATGTCAAATTTCAAGGCGCGACAACGCTCCTCATTTTGGACGCGGGCGGTTTGATGCTCGAAGCATTGGTTCTGCGGCTCGTCGGGCTGACTGTCGGCGAAGAATGCGTCGTCGGACTTCCGCCCGACAGGATTCAAGTGTTTAAGAATTAGAAAAAAGGGCTTCGTTCAATCAGAACGAAGCCCTTTTTATTTTTTAACAGGAGATTTTTAAGGCACAAAAGCATTGGGAACCGAAATATCGCCCGTTGTGCCGAAGGTCGTAATTAAACTTCCGGCGGTCGAGCGGTCAACATACCACGTCGAAGTTGACGGACGGAAAACCGCCGTGTCGAATTTCCCGTCGCCGTCGTAATCTCCCGGTGAAGGCGCGTCCCCGAGTGTTCCGAACGGAACGGAATAAAACGAACTGTCTTCGCTCCGAATTATAAACCATTCGCCCGTCGAAGGACGGAAAAAGGCGGGATCAGCCTTGCCGTCGCCCGTGTAATCGCCCTGCACCGGTTTGTCGGTTGAAAGTCCGAATTGGAAAGCATAAACCGTGGCGTTACTGCTGCGCTGAATCCACCATTGACCGAGCGACGGGCGATAAATCGCAACGTCGGTTTTGCCGTCACCGTCGTAATCGCCTGTAACGGGAACATCGCCCGTTGTGCCGAAAGTCGTAATCGTTGTGCCGCCGGTTGATTTCAGGATAAACCATTCATTGGTTGACGGGCGATAAATAGTCGGGTCGGCTTTTCCGTCCGCGTCAAAATCGCCGAACAGCGGAACATCGCCCGATGAACCGAACGGGAACGAGAGAAATGAATTATCTTCCGAACGAAGAATAAACCATTCGCCCAAAGACGGACGGAAAAATGCGATGTCGGCTTTCCCGTCGCCCGTGTAATCGGCGGGAACGATTTTATCGGTTGACTGTCCGAATTGAAGCGCGGCGTTGCCGCCGTCCGAAGATTTCAGATACCACCATTCGCCGCTTGACGGGCGGAAAATCGAAATGTCGGTTTTACTGTCGCCGTCAAAGTCAACGGGTGATTTTGCATTATTATCCGGCTGGTCGGCGAAATTGAAGCCGACCAGCGCGAAATGCTGGTCGGACGCATCCGCATTGCCCAAAATTCCGTTGCCGTTCAGAGCGGTTGCGCCGACTGTAATCGTAACCGGAGTGCCAGCCGGAATTCCTGCCGGAAGAAAGACGTTTTCGACGTTATCAATCGTGCTGTTCGCGCCGCCGGTCGTCGAATTTCCGCCGCTGAAAACGTTACCGCGATAGGTATTTGCGCCGACCGTGACGGTCAAATCCAGATTATTGACAAGTGCCGGATCGGATACTCCCGGCGGGTCTGTCCAAACCAGACTGACGCGAAACGGTTTGGTCGGATCAACCACCGTGCCGGTGTAAACGACGTTTTCCCCGACGTTTGAAAACTCGACCGTTTCATTGACATATTTGATCGGAACGCCCGCATTGAACATATTTTTCAGATAAATGCGTCCCCAACCTTCGTTGCCGTTCGGAACGGTCGCGGTATTTGTAATTAACCCGTTCATTTCCTGCGCGGTATTGATAATCGCGGCTTTGATAAGTGCCGGACTCGGATACGCGCCCGCGTTGTTGTTTTTCCAGAACTGCGTAAACAAAGCGGCGGCTCCGGCAACCTGCGGCGCGGCGTGCGATGTTCCCGAGCTGTATGCGTGATTGGCATCGAAACAGCTTGTAACCGAACCGCAAGAACCTGCACGTGAACCGGTGATGACTGTTCCCGGCGCGGTCACATCAGGCTTGATGCGCCCGTCTGCCGTCGGACCGCGGCTCGAACTGCTTCGCAAATCTTCCATATTATCCGCGCCTGTTCCCGTGAATTCGGGTCTGACGTTTTCGGAATTAGCCACGGCAATCGTATTTTTCGAGACCTTCGGACGCGTTAAAGTATTCGCACCGGGACCGGAATTTCCCGCCGAAAAAACAATCGTTACCGGATCAATTGTCGCGGCTAACGAACCATCCCTCACCAAACCGTCGTAAGTTGCGGCACGCGAATCATATGCGTTATTGTTTGTTCCGCTTCCCCAGCTGTTATTTGTGATCGTGCCGCGCACGCCGTTCGGACCCAAAGTGTTCAAGGTATCGTCAACCACGGTCGTATCCGTAAAAGTATTTCCCGACACCAAAAACGGAATGTTGATGATATTCGATTTCGGCGCGATTCCGACTCCGTAGTTATAACCTGTCGGATCGAGAATTCCGAAAGGCGTGTTGCCCGCGATAATGCTCGCATTGATATGTCCGTGTCCGCCGGTTGCGCCTGCCGCCGCGCCGCGCAGCGGTCCGTGAACCGTGTTGTTTGAGGTTATGTAAAATCCGCCGTTGCCCGGAATCGAGATTCCGTCGTCCACGACGGCAACCGTTACGCCCGTGCCGTCAACGCCGAACTGCGTCAAAGGATTGTAACCCGGCGGGTTGAGAACGGTCGGACTCGTGTAATTTCCCGCCACGATCTGCGCGGCGCGTTCGTCTTCGATCTGCGGTTTTTCGTATTGATCAATTCTGACAACCTCGGGAATTTTGGCAATTTCGGCGATGTCGTTTTTGTTTGCTTCAATACGCACGATATTGAAAAAATTGTTTTCCAATTTCATTTCCGTCAAAACTCTGCCGCGAATCGTGTTGGCGATTCGATTGCGAATTTCCGGCAGATCGGCGCGTCCGAAAACCGCGACATCGAACATCGCGGTTTCGCCTTCGCTTCTTTCAACGAACAAATTTAATTCGGGTGAAATTTTATGTTCGGCGACGAATTGACCGACCCATCGAACCCGCGAATGATTGGCGGCTTTGGTGATTGCTTCGCCCTCGCCGTAAACGAAAAACGCCTGATGCGGAACATACTGCAAAATCTCGACGCCGACTTCGCGCAGTGAATCAAGCCATTCGTCCTTCACGGTCGCGCCGAACTGCACGATGTAATAACCTTTGCCGCCCGCGACCGGTTCGTTCGGCGCGACGGTTTCCGCCGGTTTATTGTAAACCGGCTCGAATTTGCCGTTCGGCAGATTAATGGTCGTTTCAACGGGCTGAAATTCCAGATCGCCTGCGCGTAATTTCGCGGTTTTATTTTTGGCGACGATCACGAACGAGCCGTAATCCTCGACAATTTTTCCGAGTTTAGCGATTTTCTGCGTGTCGTTCGGACCGCCGACTTTGACGCGGACAAAATCTTTCGATTTGTCGCGCACGACATTTGTCACCGTGTCCGCTCTCGAAAATTTTTTATAAAGATTCGCATTTTGTTTTATTTCCTGCGCCTTCAGCGTCGAAACGCCGATTCCAAAATAAACCGTTAAAAATGACAAAATCACGGCAAAAGCAACGAGTTGCCGCGCAAACCACAAATTTCTTGACATAGATTGTTAATACCTCAGATTTTGATTCGAGTTTTTAGACTGAATGTTTGAAATAAAATTTAGCACAAATTTATTCGGCAAAAAAGCATTTTTCGTAATTTACGGTCTTTGACGGAAAATTTTCACAAAAAAAAGCCGCATTTCATCTTTTACTGAAATGCGGCTTTCAAACTGAACAATTCAAAAAAGAATTAAAGCAGCGGTGTCAGAACTATTTCGACGCGGCGGTTTTTGGCGCGGTTGGCGACCGTCGTATTCGCCGCAACCGGCAAAGTCGCGCCTAAACCTTTGGCTTCGATGCGGTCTTGATTTGCGCCCAGACTGACGATCTTATCGGCGATTGCCTGTGCGCGTTCTTGCGTTAAAGTCTGCAATTCGTCCGCCGCGCCACGATTGTCGGTGTGCGCTTCAATCGAAATTCGATAATCCGAATTGCCCGCCAGAATCTGCGCCAGCGAGGTTACTTTCGTTTCCCCGTTCGGCGCAAAACTGCTGACGCGCGCGCTTGTCCAGAAATTTTCGGGCAGAGTCAAAACGATTCCGCGTTCGTTCTGCCGAACCGCTCCGAACTGCCGCAGACTTTGCAGCAAAGCACCTTGATTTGACTGAAACTGCGCGACGCGGTTTTGCTGTTCGACCTGCTGTTGAGCTGCCCGCTTTTCATTTTCGTATTGTTCGAGTTTTTGCTTGTCGGTTTGCTGTTCGACCTTAATTCTGCCCATTTCTTCACGCAGTTTTCCGAGTTCGTCGCGCAATTCTCTAACCTGATTCGCATAATTTGCCGCGTCGCGTTCGGCAAGTTCGCGGTTGCGCGTTTCGCGGGCGAGTTCGGCTTTCAGATCGGAAACCTGATTGAGCGCGTCGGTGTATTTTTCTTCGGATTGGCGAATTTCCGCGTCCTGTTTGGTTCTTTCGTTGCGTTTTTCGCGGGCTTCTTTACGGACAAACGCGTTTTGTTCCGCTTTGACCGCCGCCGAAATCGCCTGCCGCGCAGTAATGTCAATCGTTTCTTCCGGTCGGCTCGCCTTCCACGCGTTTTCGGCGTTCAGCAGAAGCGATTCGGCTTGCTGAAGGTCTTCGGGCGCGTCGCGCTGCGCTCCGGCAAATCTGGCTAAGGCGACGGCTTGTTTCGCCTGCAAAATCGTCGAAGGCGTTTTCTGGTAATCAATTTCGGCGATTTCCGGCGTTCGCGCATCACGGAAAAAATCCGACGAATTGCCGAAATATTGAATCGCCCGCGTCGTCGCAATCGTTTTTCCGGTTCGTGAATACGGACTCAGATTTTCGAGCATAATTGCCTGCGACGGACGACGGACAAGAAAATGCGGTTCAGCCGTAATAATCAAAGCAAATGTTTGAAGCGGCGTTGTTACCGAAATCTTCGAATCGAATTCAAATGTTCCGCGCCGTTTGATCTCGCCGAGATTGGCAATCTGACCGTCGGGCGAAACCGCCCACAGAACATACGTCGCATAGCCCGCGCCGAGTTCAAACGGACGCGGCATTTTCGACACGGTAACTTCGACTTCCGTGCCGTTCTTGTTCGTCCGCTTGATTTTTCCTTCACCTTTCATTCGCGGAAAACGGGTCGTGCCGCGAAACTGCGTGATCACCAGTTCGTCCAAAGGATAGGTGATCGCCGTCGTCTGCCGCGCGATGTCAACCTGCCCGAAAGTAAAAATTGCGGTTGAAAAAATGAATAAAAATGTCGCTATGTATTTGAATAATTTTGAATTGTGCATATTTTCTCCCAAAAAAGCGATGCTTTTAGAAAGATGCCATATTTTATTTTCACGTTGCAAACATCGGCTGCGATGAATTTCAGATTTCAAAGTTTAAATTTAATGTACGGCATACGCGGAACGCACTTTGCCGATGATCGTTCAGATTAGCGAACTTCGCAACAAAGGGCGTTCCGCGTTTGTTGTACTTTTTACCATCAATCTGATCTTTAATCGCTCTCAGATTCAAGATTGAGAACAAAATAATCTGAAATCTGAAATCTGAAATCTGAAATCTTGAAACCCGAAATAATCTTGAATCTTAAATCCTGAATTTGTAATCTGGAATCCCGCCAAGTATATTCAAATTTTTGTCAGGCAAATGAAAGATTTCAAAAGACTCTTAAAATATCTTCGCCCATATTGGCTGATTTTTACTATTGCGGCGGTTGCGATGCTTTTCGGCGCGGCTTTTGAAACGGCGACCGGCGCACTGCTCGTGCCGATTTTCGACCAATTTTCGGATAATCCGGCGCAGGAATCAAAAACGCTTTTCGATTTGCACAGTCTGATTCCGCGCAATGATTGGTTTCGGGCGTGGGTGATGATTTCCGTTCTACTTCTCGGATTTACGATTGCCAAAGGGATTGCCGAATATTTTTCGTCTTACCTGATGGCAAAAATCGGTCAATCGGCGGTTCTGGATTTGCGCCGCGAGCTTTACGAGCATCTTTTAAACCAACCGACTTCATTCTTTGAACGCCATCGGACAAATTACCTCGTTTCGCGCCTCGTTAATTCTTGCGCGGCAATCGAGCTTTCGGTTTCTTCAAACCTGCGCGACGTTCTGCGCGAAACCTTTATGCTTTTCGCATTCCTCGGCGCGGCATTTTATTACAATCCGAAATTAACAATCGGCGCTCTGATAATCGCGCCGATTCTCGGCGTTTTAACGGCAAAGTTCAGCAAAGCTCTGCGAAAACTCGCCGAAGTTTCCTTCGAAGGCAACAAACTTTTGACTGACACAGCGCAGGAAACGCTCGCCAATCAAACAATCGTCAAAGCCTACACCGCCGAAGAACGCGAAAAGACCCGTTTTTTGAATGTTGCGAAAATTATTGCCCGCGCCAATCTGCGTTCGGGACAAATTGCCGCGACATCGCCGCCGACAATCGAGCTGATCGGCATTATCGCCGTCATTATCTTTTTCTATTTCGGCTTGCGCGAGATCAATGCCGGCGCGATAAATGCTTCGCAGTTTTTCGCTTTTCTGTTCTTTTTGTTCAGAAGCTATGACCCGATGCGAAAAATCTCGCGCCAGCATAATGAATTGACCAAAGCCTTTGCCGCCGCCCGCGACGTTTGGGATATTTTGGACGAAGACGAAGTTCTGCCCGAAAAGCCGAATGCGGTCGGGCTTAAAAATTTGCAGAACAAAATCGAACTGCGCGATGTTTCGTTCAATTATCAAACCGACGAAAAAAAGATCCTTCAGAACATCAATCTGGAAATTCCGAAAGGCTCGATGATCGCGCTCGTCGGCGAAAGCGGCGGCGGAAAATCGAGTTTGATAAAACTGGTGCAAAGGCTTTACGATCCGACGGACGGCGCGATTTTGTGGGACGAAACCGATTTGCGCGACGCAAAGATTTTAAGTTTGAAAAAGCAAATCGCGCTCGTCACGCAGGAAACCGTACTTTTTAACGACACGATCCGTTACAACATTTCCTACGGCGACCCGAACGCTTCGGACGAACAAATCAAAGAAGCCGCACGGATCGCATTTGCCGACGATTTTATCGGCGAACTGCCGAACGGCTACGATACGCTCGTCGGCGAACGCGGAATTTTTCTTTCCGGCGGTCAACGCCAAAGAATTGCGATTGCGCGAGCCGTTTTGATCAACGCGCCGGTTTTGATTTTGGACGAAGCAACTTCCGCCCTCGACACCGAAAGCGAAAGACTCGTCCAAAAAGCCTTGGCAAATCTGATGCAGAACAAGACTTCAATTGTCATCGCACACCGCCTTTCGACCATCCGAAAGGCAAACAAGATCGTCGTCATGGAAAAAGGCAAAATCGTCCAAACCGGGACGCACAACGAGCTTCTCGAAAAGGGCGGAACATATAAACGGCTTTACGAATTGCAGTTTGCCGAAGAAGAGGAAGTTTCCCTGTGATTTATGTTAAAATGGCTGACAAAAGGAGATTGAATTATGATGACTCCAACTGAAATCTTGAACGAAATCAACAAATTGCCGCAGAACGAACGCCAAAAAATAGTTGATTCTTTAGCCGAAAAAGACGAAGAATCTATAGCCCTTCGTCTTCAAAAATCTTTGTATGAAGACGGGCTTTTGCGTGAAATCAGAACAAACAAATCTAACAAAGTTGCTGACTTTAAACCGATAAAAATTGAGGGCGAACCGTTATCTGAAACTATCATCAGGGAGCGTGGTTAATGGATTTTTGTTTTTTTGACAGCAGCGCGGCAGTTAAAAACTATATCGCGGAAATCGGTTCAAATTGGGTAAAATCTATTTTAATCAATATTCCGAAAACGGAAATCTATATGACTTCGATCACCGAAGTTGAAGTCGTGGCTGCTTTTGCCCGCCGCCGAAAAGGAATGTCGCTGTCGTTAATTGATGCTAACACGGCGATTACGCAGTTTAAATCCGATTTTTCCAGAGATTTTAATACCATAGACATAACCGCTAAAATTATTTCACAAGCCGTGAATTTATCCGACAAGCATTCGCTGCGCGGTTATGATGCGGTTCAGTTAGCTTCGGCTTTGGAAATTTATTTGCGTTTGGATGCGCTCGGAATTGATTTTTCGCTTACGCCGTTCACTTTTGTTTCTGCTGACAATGGATTGAATGCAGCGGCTATCTCGGAAGGTTTAAGCGTTGAAAATCCGAATAATTATCCGTAAAAATTTTATGAAATCAATGACAGGTTTTGGTCGCGGCGTGGTGCAGGAGATGGAATTTGCCGTCAACGTCGAGTTAAAAACAGTAAACAATCGTTTTTTGGATATAAGTTTGCGGCTTTCGGGCGAAATGCAGGCACTCGAATCAACTGTCAAACGGCAGATCGGCAACCGGCTTTCGCGCGGTCGCGTCGAAGTTAATCTGTCCTACGAACGGACGACGGAAATCAATTACGAACTGAATCGCCCGATGATTGCAGGTTATCTGGCGGCGATGAAACAGATGCAGACGGAATTTTCGCTCGCGGGCGAACCGGATTTGAATGTGATCGCGCGTTTGCCAAACGTGCTTTTGCCGAAAAAGGATGATTTGAGCGAAGAATTTATCGTCGGCGTGGAAAAAGCACTGAATACCGCGCTCGAAGATTTGGAAAGAATGCGCGTGAACGAGGGCGAAATGCTGCGCAACGAACTGAATTTCCGGCTGACGGAAATCGAAAATCGTCTGCCGAAAATAGAATCCGAATCGGCAACCGTCGCTGAAGAATACCGCGTTCGTCTGACGAAAAAAATCAGCGATTTTCTGGCGAAATCCGATTCGCAAATCGAAATTGATCAGGGCAGACTCGCGCAGGAAGTCGCGTATTTGGCGGACCGAAGCGACATTTCCGAAGAAATTCAGCGATTGAAAAGCCATATCGAACAATTCCGGCAAATTATGGGCGAAGAAAAAGAAGTCGGCAAACGGCTTGATTTTCTGACACAGGAATTAAACCGTGAGGCAAACACCATCGCTTCAAAAACAAACAATCTGATCGTCAAAGAAAACGCACTGGTAATAAAATCGGAAATCGAGAAAATCCGCGAACAGGTGCAAAACGTAGAATAGTGGAGAGTCGAGAGTCGAAAGTAAAAAGCTCCGATCTCGACTCTCCACTCTCCACTCTCGACTCAATAATGAAAGGAAATTTAATCATCATAAGTTCGCCGTCGGGCGGCGGCAAAGGAACGCTGATCAAGGAAATTTTAAAAACCACGCCGAATATCGGTTATTCGGTTTCTTACACGACGCGCGCGATGCGCGAAGGCGAAGAAAACGGGCGCGATTATTTGTTTGTTTCTTATCAGGAATTTTCGGATCTCATCAAACAAGACGAATTTCTCGAATACGCCGAGGTTCACGGCAATTTTTACGGGACATCGAAAACCCGCGTCAATCACGAAACCGATGCGGGACGCGACGTGATTTTGGAAATTGACGTGCAGGGCGCGGAAAACATCGTCCGCGATTTCCCCGAAGCCGTCAGCATTTTTATTCTGCCGCCGAGTTTCGAGGTTTTGCGCGACCGTTTAACCGACCGAGCGACGGAAACAACCGAAAATCTGGCTCTGCGTTTAAAAAACTCCTTCGGCGAAGTTCAAAAATTCAAGGAGTTTCAATACATCGTCATCAACGACGAAAAACAGCAGGCAACGAACGATTTGCGGACGATAATTTTGGCGGAAAGACTAAAGCGCGTTAGACAAACCGGGGCGATTCAGGATATTCTTGATAGTTTCGATATTTCCAAATTTAATACGGTTGGAGATTGAGTGAAATTATGGCAGAAAAAATGATTGACGAAACCGCAGAAAACACTGAAAGTTTAGAAAATTCCGAAAGCGGCGCACCGAAAACGCAACCCGCAATTGATTCAAAATATCGAATGATAATCCTTGCCGCGCAGCGCAGCAAACAGCTTCAGCGCGGCGCGACGCCGCGTGTCGAAGCCGATCCGCGCAAAATGAAAACGACGCGCATCGCGATGAAGGAACTCGAAAACGGCAAGGTTCATTTCGAAACTTTGACCGAACTACAGTTTTCGACCAAACAGTAAAAATGTTATTTAATTTTTCGATTTTTACTCCAAACCGCAAATTTGGAAGCGGTTTGCCGTGCCTCGATTTCAAAAGGAATCTCATAATACGCCTGCGACCGCGCATACAAATCGCGCTTCTTTTTATCCCTTAAATTCGCGTAATAGCTTTTCTGGTATTGCCAGAGAAATTTGAAAAAACCTTCGCGCCGGTATTGCAGAACGTGCGTTATTTCGTGAACGACGAGTTTTTCATCAAGCCATATTTTTTGATTTTCGCAAACCCTGAAATTTTCGGGAAAAACGTAAATTCGCCGACCGATCGTGATTCCTTCGATTTTCAAACGCGATGTTAAAAAATGTGTGAATTTTCCGCCGTAAAAATAGATTTTGGGCAGCCGGAAATTTTCGTCCGCAAGATGTTCACGAAAAAATTCCTCGATTTTTTTGTGCGATTTTTCGGAAAGTTTCATAACAAAAAAAGCCGTCTGAATTTAGACGGCTTTTTTTCGATTTAAGTTTTAAATAAAATTAACGGTTGACTTTTTTTCCGGCATTGCTGATCGCGTCGCCGACGGCATCAATCGTTTCGCCGACCCCGCGTTTAACCTTGCCCCAGGTTTCCTGAGTTTCGCCTTCGGCATTTTGAATTTCGCCTTCAGCTTCCAGCTCGCGGTCGCCGGTCGCTTCGCCGACTTTATCCTTAACCGTTCCTTTTACCTGTTCCCATTTTCCGCCAAATTCGTCTTTATTCGGTATTGCCATAATTTTTCTCCCTTGTATAAAAATTAGTGCATTATTTCATTACAATATTGCACTAATTTTTATACAAGGGAATTTCTATGCCAAAGTCTTATTGATGGTTAATTATTAATGGTTAATTGTTAATTTTAGGTCAACAGCTATTTGAATTAATAATTAACCATTTTTAAATTACATTCCTTTATAGTTCGGTCCGCCGCCGCCTTCGGGCGTGACCCAATTGATGATTTGATACGGGTCGGCAATGTCGCAGGTTTTACAATGGACGCAGTTTGAAAAATTAACTTTTAATTCTTTGCGGTCGGTTTTGGAATTAAACTCCATTTCGTAAACCGCCGCCGGACAAAACCGCTGGCACGGATTGCCGTATTCTTCGGCGCAGCGCGTCGCGCAGATTTCCGTGTCGAGAACGTGCAGGTGCGAAGGCTGGTCTTCGTTGTGCGCGACTCCGGCGTGAAAAACGTTGGTAATCTTATCAAATGTCAATTCTTTATCGAATTTCACGTTTTCATAGCGCGTGCCGTTATTTTCATGCGCCGAGAGTTTTTCCATTCGTTCGTGTCCGGCAATATGATGTTCTTTCGGCATAAAGCCCCACGCCAATCCGCCGGTCATAAACTGCAAACCCGAATTTATCAAAGCCGACCAGCGACCGGATTGAAACGATGCGTGGAAATTGCGTACCGGATGAAGCTCGTCGTAAATCCAGCTCATATTAACTTTTTCTTCAAAATGTTTGAGCGTTTTCGACGTAAAATCTTCGCGTTCAAATGCGCCGATAATCGTTTCCGCCGCGAGCATTCCCGATTTCATCGCCGTGTGAATTCCCTTGATGCGTTGACCATTCAGAAAAGAACCCGAATCGCCGACGATCAAAACGCCGTCGGCATAAAGTTTCGGCATCGTCCAATAGCCGCTCGTATTGATAGTTTTCGCGCCGTATTTGAGCATTTTGCCGCCCGCGAGAACTTGGGCGACCTTCGGATGGGTTTTAAATTTCTGAAACTCCAAGTGCGGATCAATATTCGGGTCTTTGTAATCCAATCCCGTCACGTAACCGATTGAAATGACGTTGTTTTTCATCCCGTAAATCCAGCCGCCGCCGTAGGTGTCGGTGTCGGACGGAAAACCGAGCGTGTGAACGACCTTGCCCTCTTCAAAATTTCCGGCGGGAACTTCCCATAATTCCTTCACGCCCAAACTGAAAACCTGCGGCTCTTTGTCTTCCATCAAATTAAGACGCTGCATCAAATGTTTCGCCAACGAACCGCGCGAACCTTCGCCGAGAACCGTCACTTTTGCCAAAAGGTCAACTCCCGGCTCGAAATTCCCTTTCGGATGCCCTTCTTTGTCAATTCCCTTATCGCCCGTGCGCACACCGACCACGCGGTCGTTTTCGTCATAAATAATTTCAGCAGCGGGAAATTCGGGGAAAATGTTAATTCCGGCTTCTTCGCATTTTTCCGCGAGCCATTCGCAGATTTTGCTCAGACTAACAATATATTTTCCTTTATTTTTGAGCGGCGGCGGAATGATCGGCGCGTCAATTCCGCGCGATTCGGTCAGATACCAGAAAGCGTCCTGCGTGACGGCGGAATCAACCGGACAGCCCTGTTCGAGAAAATCGGGCATCAATTCGCGGATCGCAATCGGGTCCATCACCGCACCCGACAAAATATGCGCACCGACAAACGAGCCTTTCTCGACAATCCCGATTTCAAGTTCGCCGATCTTGCGTCCCTGTTTGATTCCTTTTTCGACAAATTCGTCGTGTTCGGCGATTTTCTGTTTCAGATGCAGAGCCGCCGCCAGATTTGCCGGACCCGCGCCGACAAAAACCACGTCCATTTCCAGTTGTTCGCGTTCGATGTTCATATTTTCACCCTTTTAAAATGAATGGTCATTCAGTTTTTGTAAGTATAACAATTTTAAGTTGTCTTACCCAAATCCGAATCTTTAGATTTTACCGCTTTTACATTATAATCCTTGCGTCTGATGTTTCGCCAAAACCCGAAAACTTTTCTTGCGATTTTTGCGTTTCTTGCGCTCGCGTTCGCCTGCAATTCAAAAAATCAGGTCAATCCGAAATTAAATTCCGAAATGCCGCCGAAAATTCTCTGGGCTTGGGAACGCCCCGAAGATTTGCGGTTTCTCGACGCGCAAAAATTCGGGGTCGCGTTTCTGGCGCAAACATTGATTTTACAAGGCGATGAGGTCGTTTTTCGTCCGCGCCGCCAGCCGCTCGAACTGCCCGAAAATATTTATGTGATCGCGGTAACGCGCATCGAAACCGTCAAGGAAAATACGAAACGCGCGACGTTTTCAGACGAACAGAAAAGAAAGATTTTGAATTTAATCAAAAAAACATTAGAATTGCCCAACGTCAAAGCAATTCAGACCGATTTCGATGTCGTGGTTTCCGAGCGAAAATTTTATCGCGGTTTGATAAACGATTTAAAACGGGAATTGCCCGAAACTACGCCGTTGACGATAACTTCGCTGGCTTCGTGGTGCGTCGGCGATCATTGGTTTAACGATTTTCCGGTTGACGAAGCCGTGCCGATGGCGTTTGAAATGGGGACGGACGATAAACCGATTCGTGATTTTCTGGCAAAAGGCAACGATTGGAACGAGCCGCTTTGCCGCGGAAGCTACGGCATTTCGATTGACGACCCGTTATTAAATGTAGATTTTAAGCCGAACCGCCGTTTTTATTATTTCAAATCGAAAGGATGGGAAAAAAGTGATTTGGAAAAAATGAAATAATTGGAGCGCAAGCGGCTCGCTTGCTATGAGCGTTTGAAAAACGCTCAAAAAAGTCTATTTTCATTGAACTTTTAAGAAAATCAAAGCCTTTTTAACGCCGCTTTTCAAGCCGCGTATGCAAGCGAGACGCTTGCGCTCCAGTCCATAATGTTATGAAAAATATTAACCGTTTTGCCGTTTCGACCGTTTTGATTTTCGCGTTTTTTATAAATGCGCTCCCGTGCGGTCCGTCCTATATTTCGCCGATTTTTGAATACGAACGCGCGCCCGAAAATCCATATCAAAATTTCGCGGCGGGCAAGATCGGGATTCTAAAGCCGTCGCAGCGGCGAATTGTTTTGATCGCGGCGTATCGTTACCTGAACGGCGGCGGATTTTCCGACGCGGAACAAAAGGCTTTGGTCGAAGTTTGGAACGCCGAATTTAAAAATCAGGCTTACGAAACGGACGACATCGGCGAAACCGTCAAAAAATGGGTCGCCAAACGCAAAGACGTCGTCGGCAAAGAAGAAAAACCGCCCGAAATCTACGTCGAGCGCGAATACGGCGGTTACGATTTTTTCCCGAATTGCACGAAAAACGCGTTTGAAACCGCCATGCAGACGCTTTCCGACCGCATCGCGTCGCACGGTTCGGAAGATAAGGACGTGAAGGATTGGGTCAAAGCGCAGGACAAGGTTTTTGAAAACTGCGCGAGCGGAAAAACCGCGCCCGACGCGCCGAATGAAGCGATGACCGAATGGCTCAGAAAAGACCGCGCTTACCAAATGGCGGCGGCGGAATTTTATTCGATGGACTACGAGTCGGCGAAACAACGCTTCGCGGAAATCGCACAGGATTACGATTCGCCGTGGCAGGAAACCGCCGAATATCTCGTCGGCAGAACGCTTATCCGGCAGTCGAGTTTGATAAAGGACAAAACAAAAACGAACCTGATCTTGATCGAAGCCGAACAAAATCTTTCGCTCGTCGCTTCAAAAGGCGGAAAGTTTTCCGATTCGGCAGGCAAAATGCTCGGACTAATCAAATATCGTCTGCGCCCGCAGGAACGCGTCCGCGAACTCGCGCAAAGTATCGCCTCACAGAGCGGCAGTAATTTCCGGCAAGATTTGATTGATTACAATTGGCTGCTCGATAAATTCGAGAAAGAAACGCTCGAAGCGGAAGAAAAACGCAAAATCGCCGAAGCCGAAAGAAAAGCCGTCGAAACATTTGGTAATTTGGCAAACGCGCCCGCCAACGCCGTTCCGACCCCTTCGTCGGTCAATCAGAATTCAAATATCGAACCGCAGGAAAACGAAGGCGAATTGAAAATCTACGTCTATTCGGACGATTACAAGGAAAACTGGACGTTTTACGTCAGCCCTGACGCGACCGACGAAGAAACCGTCGCCAAAGCGGAAACGGTGGTCGGCAGACCGTTGACCGATAAAATGAAAGAACAAGTCCGCTTTGCGCGAAAAGAGGCTTACAAAGGGCGTTTCGACGGCAACAACGGCGCGGAATATCAGGGCGGTTATTATGGTTCGGAAACAATTTCGCCTTCGGTTTTGCCCGAATATCTGCGGCTCGACGATTTGACGAACTGGCTTTTTACTTTTCAGATTCAGAGCAGCGAGGCTTATCTCTACGCGCTTTCGCAATACCGGCAGACGAATTCCGATTTATGGCTTTTAACGGCGTTCACAAAGGCTGAAAAATCTTCGACCGAGCTTAACCGCCTGTTTGAGGCGGCTGGCAAAATTGACCGCAACGCGCCGGCTTATCCGACGATTGCGTATCACAAGGCACGAATCTTGATCGAACAGGGAAAAACCGCCGAGGCGCGGAAAATGCTCGACGATATTCTCGATTCGGGTTTAGATTTACCGATTTCTTCGCGCAATAAATTTTTAACGCAGCGCGCCAAATTATCGGAAACGCTTGATGATTTTCTGAAATTCGCGCAATTAAAACCGTTCGCGTTCGATTGGGACGGAACGAGCGGCAAGATCGAAGATTTTATCAAAATGCAGAAATCGTGGTACACGCCCGAAAGCTTTCCGAATCAAACCCGCGAGGAATACGAAAAAGAGGTCGAGGAAAATTTCAAGGACGAAAAGATGTGGGAAGACCGCATGATGTTCGATTCTGCGACGATTGAAATTATGAATCAGCATTTTCCGCTGCCGCTGCTCGTCGAAGCCGAAAAATCGCCCGCGCTGCCCGATTATCTGCGCGAAAGATTTGCGCTTGCCATCTGGACGCGTGCCGTTTTACTTAATGATTTTGCGACGGCGCAGAAAATTTCGGCGGAAGTTCTCAAATTTCACCCCGAATTGAAGGATTTGATGGACAAGATAAATCTGGCGAAAACTCCCGTCGGCAAACAACGCGCCGCTTTTTACCTGATTTTGAAAAATCCGATGTTCAGCCCGTTTCTCGAAGACGGTTTGGGAAAAGCCGACAACGACTTCAACACATGGGACGCAAACGATTGGTGGTGCGCACCGTATGACACCGAATATGACGCGGCGACCGGAGCAGACGTTCCCCGCAAATTGCCGGCAAAACCGATGTTTTTGACCGCCGCGCAAACGAACGCCGCGCAAGCCGAACGCAAAAAACTCAAAATCATCGGCGACGCGCCAAAATTTATGGGCGAAAAAATTCTCGAATGGGCGCGGCTCGCCCCGACCGACAAGCGCGTTCCCGAACTGCTCTACATCGTCTGGGCGGCAAACGGCTGGACAAAATACGGCTGCGGCAACAACGTCGAACTGCGTGGGCAGATCAGTGCAGTTTTATTAAAAAAATATCCGCAAAGCGAATGGGCGAAGAAGATTTTGGAAGAAGAACCCGAGGGAAATTAAGTGGACTAATAAAAAAAGGATAGAGAATAAAAGGAAATTTCCTTTTATTCTCTATCCTTTTTTTTGCTTCAATATTGCGCGTTGGCGGCTGAAACTACTTTTTCCGCTGCGTCGCTCATTCCTTTTGCAACGAGAAAATTCATTCCCGAATCGGCGATCACGCGGTTTCCCTCTTCGACGTTCGTGCCTTCGAGCCGGACGACGACCGGAATCGAAACGCCGAGATTTTTGCCCGCCGCGACGACGCCCCGCGCGACCATATCGGTTCTGACAATTCCGCCGAAAATGTTGACCAAAACGGCTTTCACGTTTTGGTCGGCGAGCAGAATTCTGAAGGCTTGTTCGACACGTTCCTGCGATGCGCCGCCGCCGACATCCAAAAAGTTTGCCGGTTCGCCGCCGTGCAGTTTGATGATGTCCATCGTCGCCATCGCGAGTCCCGCGCCGTTGACCATACAGCCGATGTTGCCGTCGAGTTTGATGTAGTTAAGGTCAAACTTCGAGGCTTCGATTTCGAGCGGTTCTTCCTCATCCAAATCGCGCAGATCAGCGTATTCCTTATGCCGGTAAAGCGCGTTGTCGTCAAACGTAACTTTCGCGTCCAAAGCGATCAAACGATTGTCTTTGGTCAGCAAAAACGGGTTGATCTCGACCAAAGACGCGTCCATTTTTTCATACGCATCGTAAAGCGAAAGCATAAATTTTGCGGCTTGGTTGACCAGATCGCTCGGAATTCCCAAGCCGAAAGCCAGATTTCGCGCCTGAAACGGACGCAAACCGACGGACGGATTAACCGTTTCCTTTAAGATCAATTCGGGCGTTTCTTCGGCGACTTTTTCGATGTCCATTCCGCCCTCCGACGAAGCCATAAAAACATTTCTGCCGGTCGTCCGGTCGAGCGTGATACCGAGATAAAATTCGCGGTCAATCGGCAAGCCTTCTTCGATCAGCAAAGTTTTCACTTCGCGTCCTTCGGGTCCGGTTTGATGCGTAATAAGCTGCATTCCGAGAATCTGCGAGGCGATCTCCTTCGCTTCTTCGGGCGACTTGGCGAGCTTCACGCCGCCGCCTTTGCCGCGTCCGCCGGCGTGAATCTGGGCTTTAACGACGACCACATCGGTTCCCAATTCACGCGCCGCCGCTTCGGCTTCTTCGGGCGTTCGCGCGACGATGCCGCGCGGCACGGGAACGCCGTAATTCTTTAAAAGTTCCTTTCCTTGATATTCGTGTATTTTCATAAAGTTAGAAAAATTCGTTGATTGTAAAACTTAAAAAAAGTTTAGCTTTCAAAACGTCAAAAAGCAAAAGCAGTCCGTGAAAGACTGCTTTTACGGCTAATTTCAGATTGTCAGCTAATTTACGGTCTTTTCGTAACTTTTGTGACAACTTGAATTCCGGCGAGTTTCCACTCTTTACCTTCGGCAATGTATTTCAGCTCGAAGGTTGTCGTAATCGGCGATGTCGGATATTTGCCGTCAACTTCGAGCGTTTTCATTCCCAAACTGCGCGTCGTTTCGGGACCTTTTGTAAATTCTGCGGTCATCGGACGAATCGGGCTGAGATCGGCATCGCCGTCAATAAATCCCTGAAAACTGTTTTTCAGTTTTTCGGGCGAGGTCTGTTTTTGCCAGAATTTTGAAATTGAGGCGTGAAAATCCGTAAAATCTTCTTTTTGCAGACTGCTGTTAAAATCGAGAAGAGTTTTTTTGACAACTTCCTGCATTTCATCCTCGCTCGGAACCTGGTTTTTAGAAGCGTCGGCTTTCTTAAATTCCTTGGTCGGCGTAGGACTCGGCGAAGGGGTTGTCGCCGTCGTCGGCGTGGGCGAACTCGATCCGCTGTTTGACAGTTCGTTAATCTTATCCTTGTTGCAAAAACAACCTAAACCAATCGCCGAAATTACCGCCAGCGCAATCATTCCGCTGACCATTGAATTTTTTCCGAAAAGTATTTCATTTATCAGTTTTTTCATAAGTTTTTCCCTTTTTTTTCTGAAATTAATTTAGAAACTTTTAACTTTTGCGCCACGGCTGCAAAAGACTTTCCCAACTTTCAACCGTCTGTTCATATTCGCCCGGACAACGCGCGGCGCGTTCCTTCGGCAAATAACCGTCCTTGACAAAATATTTGTATTTTTCGGCATCCGAGCCGTAAATCATACACAGCGAATTATAAGAACGCTGTTCCTGCAATAAATGTTCGCCAGACATATCGCGTTTGGTGTTTGATTTTTGCTTTGATTCGATGCGAAACGCATCCGCCGCGGCAAGCACCGCATTAACGCCCGATTCGCCCATTTCTTTGAGATTGATGTAAGACGAACAGCGGTCGGCGGCATCTTCTTCGCTGCCCGCGATCGGCAATTTGTAATTGTAGATCAAGGCGTGTCCGACTTCGTGCAGAAAGGCAAAACGCACCGCGTCGAACATCTTTTTATCCGCCTCTTCCGGCTTCATTCCGTCGCTTTTGAAAAGATTGGAAAAATGTTCCAACAATTCGTAACAAACCGTAACTGCCTGTGTTTCGGGGTCAAAATCGGCATTCGCATTCCCGTCGCAATCCTTCGAGCGCAAAAAAATATCATTCGGCAAAATCAGGTTTCTATTCAATTCGTCGGCGGCTTTTTCGAGTAGTTTTTCTTTTTTGGTTTTTTGGTCAAGTTCCGCAAATCGCGCATTTTTAACGCCGAGATGTTCAACAATAAAATCGCCTTTGTCCTCTTTCTTGCCGGGTCGGTCATAATTCGATTTCGTTTTTTGAAGGTTCGCGGGGTTGTTTGAAATATTTGTCGGCGAATTTGAGTCAATCTTCGCGCTTTCCTTACCGGTGCTGAAAACGCAAGCCGAAACCAGCAGCCAAACGGCTGAAATCCCGCATAGATTCATAAAATTCCGGCTTTTGAAAAGCGTTTGACTTTTTTGAAACAACATTCGTTTTTTGTAGATTTTCGCGTTCGGTTCGCCGTGAGTTGACGCAATTATAACAGGCTTTTTGCAAAATAAAACGGCTGACGAAAGATTTTCGCCAGCCGTTTTGAGTCTTGAGTCCTGAGTCCTGAGTCCTGAGTCTGTTGCTTATGACTCAGGACTCAAGACTCAAGACTTATTATTACTGCGATTTTTCAACCATTTTGACCAGAGTCCGCACCGCAACCGCCGTCGGACCTTTTGCCTGATGCGGCTTTTCGTTGTCGTTCCAAGCCGTTCCGGCGATGTCGAGATGCGCCCATTTTGCTTTGTCAACAAACTCCTGAATGAAAACCGCGCCGATGATCGTTCCCGCTTTGCGCGCAGGTCCGATGTTCTTGATGTCGGCAATGTCGGATTTGATTCCTTTGCTGTATTCCCTGCCGATCGGCAATTGCCAGTAATTTTCACCGGCTTCCTTGCCGCATTCGATAATCTCGTTGACCAAATCCTGATCGTTGCCCAAAACCGCCGTGTTGACATCGCCGAGCGCGATGATGACCGCGCCGGTCAAAGTTGCCATATCAACGATTTTCGTCGCGCCCTGTTTTTCGGCGTAAGCGACGGCATCAGCCAAAATCAAACGACCTTCGGCATCGGTATTTAAGATTTCGATAGTTTTGCCGTTCATCGCCGTCACAATATCGCTCGGACGCGTCGCTTTGCCGTCGGGCATATTTTCGACCGCCGCAATGATGCCGAGAACCGGCACGGACGGTTTTAATAGCCCGATCGCGCGCATCGCGCCGAAAACGCTCGCGCCGCCCGACATATCATATTTCATCGCGTCCATACCTTCGCCGGGTTTTAAGGAAATTCCGCCCGTGTCAAACGTGATGCCTTTGCCGACGAGCGCGAGAAGTTCGCCTTTTTTCGCCGTGGATTTTTTCGGCTCGTATCTTAAAACAATTAGTTTTGCCGGCTGTTCCGAACCAATCGAAACGCTCATCAGCGAACCCATTCCGAGCTTTTCCATTTTGGCTTCGTCCAAAATCTCGCATTTCAGACCGGCTTCCTTCGCCATCGCCTGCGAGCGTTTGGCAAATTCGGTCGGATGCAGAACATTCGGCGGCTCGTTTGCCAGCTCGCGCGTGTGGTTCATCGAATCGCCGATGATCTGTCCGCGGTTCAAGCCGTCTTTCAAAGCCGACGCGCTTCCGCCTTCGACACACAGCACAAACGTGTCAACCGTTTTCGTGTTCTTGTCTTTGGTTCGGTATTTATCGAGTTCAAACTGGCTTGTCACAAAACCTGTCGCCGCGTTTTGCGCAACATCCCGGTCTTCGCCGTCCGAACGCGGAAGCAGCGCGAAACTTTTGACGTTTCGTTTTCGCAAAAACCGCGTCGCCGCGCCGGCGACGTTTGAAACGCTCGCCGTCGTGTAATCGGTTTTATCGCCAACCCCGATTAACAGAAGCATTGACGCTTTCACTTTGCCTTTTGCCGCGAAACGAACGAGCGCGGTTTCATTGACTTCGCCCTTAAAATCTTCGTTTTTGATAACGGACGAAATAATTCCGCCGGTTAATTTGTCCAAATCCTTCAAAACGCCGCTTGATGCTTTTTCATCTTTAAATACTGCGACTGCCAAAGCATCCACATTAGCTTCCTGAAAATTTGCCGTAATTGCCTGAGTTTTCATACTTTTCCTCGTATTAATAAATATAATGCCTGCAAAACTTCTTTCAATCTATAACTTATCTTAAATTTTCTTTCAACTGCTGACGTGTTTCTTTGTCAATTGTCCGCTTCATTTCCGATTCGCGCTTGTCATACAGCTTTTTGCCTTTTGCCACCCCGACTTCAAATTTAACGCGTTTGTTTTTCATATAAATCCGCGTAATCACGAGCGTCATTCCTTTGACAACAGTTTCTTTTTCGAGCTTTAAAATCTCGCGTTTGTGCAGCAAAAGTTTGCGCGTCCGCAATGGGTCGTGATTTTCACGGTTGCCGTGCGAATACGGTGAAATATGGGCGTTCAGAAGCCACACTTCGCCATCGCGCACCGAAACATAACAATCCTTCAGCTGGATTCGACCGCTCATCACGCTTTTCACTTCCGTTCCTTGGAGTGCGATCCCGGCTTCATATTTATCTAAAATATGATATTCGTGATAAGCGTGGCGGTTGTTGATTATATCCTTCCCTTCAACCGACATAAACTTTTATTTTGCCAAGCATTTATCATTGTGGCAAGTAAAAACTCACTAAATCATTTGACAATCTGAATTTAGGTTTTTAAATTTATAGATGCTGGTGGGAGATCGTCTAATGGTAGGACTGCAGTCTCTGGATCTGCCTATCGGGGTTCGAATCCCTGTCTCCCAGTAAAATCAGTCGAGAGTCGAGAGTCGTCAGTCGAGAGTTAAAGGTTTTTCTTATGGCTCTCGACTCTTAACTCTCGACTCTCGACTCTTCTTATGGAAGATTGGTACGAAACACAAATCCGCGTCCGTTACGCCGAGACCGACAAAATGGGCATTGTCCATCATTCCAATTATCTCGTCTGGTTTGAACTCGGCAGAAGCGAATTTTGCCGCGCGCGCGGTTTTTCATACAAGGAAATGGAAGAAAAAGATAACGCGCTGCTGGTTGTCGCCGAAGTTTACTGCCGCTATAAATCGCCCGCATATTACGAGGACGTTTTAACGCTCCGCACAAAAATTGCCGAAATCCGCAGCCGCAGTATCCGTTTTATCTACGAAATTTATCGTCCGTCCGACCAAACTCTGCTTGCCGAAGGCGAAACACAGCATCTCGTCACGGACGAAAACAAAAAAGTCCGCACTCTGCCGCCAAGCTACAAAGAAAAACTTTTAACGGAAGTTGCAGACCCGAATGCGTTTCCCGAAAACGAAGCGCCGCATTAACTTCAGAGTCCCGCCTTTAGAGTATTAGATAGCGAAAATTACTTTTCAAAAACTTTCCGAAGTATCGTTTAATTAACGAGCAGCCCTTGTTCGGCTTCTTCGTGGTTGTCGAAAATCTGCATCATTACTTCTTTATTGCGGGCGATGCGTTTGCCGAGTTCGTTGATGTCTTCGTTTTTGTAGCGGTCGAGGAAGGCAACTTTGAAGGTCGGCAGAAGATAGCCGAGATATTCGCCCATCCGCAGCATTTCGGCGGGCGAAACGGTTTCCTTAAAATCTTTTTCGATCATTATTTTGAGCTTTTTCGCCTTATAACATTCGTGCGCGATATCGCGCCAGTAGGCGGCGGAAATTTCGGCGGTCAGTTTGCCGCCGCCGACCAGAAAGTATAGATACTCGCCGCAGTCTTCCATTGAAATTGTGTATGGTTTTTCCATCGTAAAATTTAACTTTTTTGTGCGGATAAATTAGAACGATTTCGGCAAAATCATAACATAGAGTCAGGTTTGAGAAAAGATAAATTAATAGCAAAATTGACGACCAAGGCGCAAAGAACACAAAGTTTGAAATTCCTTTGTGTTCTTTGCGCCTTGGTGGTGATCTAATCCATCCCAAACTTAATAAAGTATCGAAGGAATAAAAGCACCTTGCGGTTCGCGGTATAAACCTTTGCTCATCAGGGTCATGGGCTGAACGATTTTCAAGCCGTTTGCCAGACACCAGCGCATCAATTCGTTGTTGCGCGTCGGCAGAAGAAATCCCGCTCCGGCAAATTCCTTTGACGCGCCGATCAATGCTTTCAAATCTTCGTTGGTTTCGCCGACCGTATGACCGAAAAATCCGAGCGTCGTCGTGTAACCCGTAATTCTGCCGGCGTGTTCGACGACCGAACCGATGTTTTGCGCAATCGCGCCGCGCAGTTCGCCGGTGCGTCTGTGTCCGTGAACGCGGTAACAAAGATCGTCGGCTTCCGCGACATCGTTTTCCGTCAGCGGACGCACCTCGTAACTTTCGATTTTTAAATTCAAAGGCGCGCCTTGAATCGTCGAAAGCGGTTCGACCGTATCGAAACCGAGTTTCGTGTAGAGCGCGAGCGAGCGGTTGTGGTATGCCGCCTGCACGAGCCGCACCGAGCGATAGCCGCTTTCATCGGCGTGGCGCAAAACATCGTCCATCAGCATTCTGCCGACGGTCGAATTCTGCGTTTCGCGGTTGACCGTGATCGGACCGACACCGGCAACGTCAACGTCTTTCCATAAAAAATTACTGCCGACCGTTTCACCGTCAATTTCGGCGACGACCGAATAAACATCGGGACGCGAAAACAGCATCGCGGTCAAACCGGCTGCCGCTTCGACCGATGGAAAATCCTTCGGGAAATTATGATTTTCGGAAATTGTCTTAAATGCTTCGTAACAAATTTTGCCCGTCGTTGCGGCATCTTCTGGCTTTCCGGCGCGTAATGTAATGTTCATTA
Source organism: Pyrinomonadaceae bacterium (assembly GCA_022843305.1). Taxonomy (GTDB): domain Bacteria; phylum Acidobacteriota; class Blastocatellia; order Pyrinomonadales; family Pyrinomonadaceae; genus JAFDVJ01. The sequence continues at coordinate 40,892 of JALHNX010000016.1, forward strand.
TTTTTTCCTCACGAGTGAAAATACACTCACATTTATACGCGTAAAATATTTCTATTCGGTATCAGTCCTTCAAAATTCCGCGTGAAATGATGATTCTCTGCATCTCGCTCGTGCCTTCGTAGATCGTCGTGATTCGCGCGTCGCGGTAGTATTTTTCGACATTGTAATGGCGCGAATAGCCGTTGCCGCCGTGTATTTGGATGGCTTCGGTGCAGACTTTATTGGCGGTTTCTGAAGCGAAAAGTTTTGCCTGTGCGGAATAAATGCCGGTTTGTTTGTGGTTTATGTCTTTCATCGCGGCGGCGCGAAGCGTGAGAAGCCGCGCGGCTTCGGTTTGGGTTGCCATATCGGCGAGCTTGAATTGAATCGCCTGATGTTCGGCGATCGGTCTGCCGAAGGCGATGCGGTCTTGCGAGTATTTTTTCGATTCGTCGAGCGCGGCTTGGGCGATGCCGACCGAAAGAGAGGCGATGCCGATTCGACCGTTATCAAGGCTTGAAAAAGCGACGCGCATTCCTTCGCCTAATTTCCCCAGAATATTCGCCTTCGGAACTTTCGCGTCGGTAAAACTCAGTTCGGTCGTCTGCGAAGCGCGTTGCCCCATTTTGTGTTCGATTGAAGAAACCTGTAAGCCTTCGGTTTCCTTTTCGACGATAAACGCCGTGATTTCCTTTTTGCCGTTATTTTCGCCGGTTATCGCCATCACGATGTGCGTGTCCGAATAACCGCCGTTCGTAACCCACGATTTCGTGCCGTTAATGATGAAATTGTCCCCGTCTTCGACGGCGCGGGTTTTCAGATTCGTCGCGTCGCTGCCGGCTTGCGGTTCCGATAAACAAAACGCGCCGAGCTTTTCGCCTTTTGCCAGCGGAACGAGAAATTTTTGCTTTTGTTCTTCCGTGCCGTAGCTCAAAATCGGGTAACAGCAAACCGAATTCGTAACGGAAACAATCACGGCAACCGAAGCATCGGCGCGGGCAATTTCTTCAAGCGCAACGGCGTAAGAAACCGTGTCGAACCCTGCGCCGCCGTATTCTTCGGGAATAATCATTCCAAGACAGCCGAGTTCCGCCAATCCTTCAAGCTGTTCTTTCGGGAATTTTTCAGCCTCGTCGTATTCGCGCGCGCGGGTCGCAATTTCGTTTTGGGCAAATTCGCGCACCGACGATTTGACCATCAACTGTTCTTCGTTTAATTCAAAATTCATACTTAGAGAGTGGAGAGTCAAGAGTCGAGAGTCAAGAGTCCAAAATCTATTTGACTCTCCACTCTCGACTCTTGACTCTCGACTAATTTAAACCTGCTCGCGCCAGCGTAGAACTTCCTGTCGGAGAATCGGATTTTGCTGGAAACTCGCCGTGTAACCTTGCGCGGCGGTCGCGCGCTGCATATGCCAGTAGGAAAGTCCGAGCTTGCCGATTGAACGCAAATACGCGCTTCTGGCTCTGAAATTTCCCGAAAACAAGCCGCTGATCAGCCAGCCCGTCGAGCTGAAAGCCGAAGTCGCTTTTTGCAGATGCTCCTGCGGAATCAAACCACGCGCGACATCTATCGCCAGCATTTCCTTCAAAATCTTGTTTTGGCGATACATCACGTAAAAGGAAAAGCCGACAAAGATCAGGAAAAACGGCACTTGCAGGAAAAAATAGGTCAGTACAAATCCCTGAAAACCGCCGAGAACCGCCGCCCCGTTCCAGATGGCGTGAAGCAGAACCGCGCAAATATAACCCACAATCGGCAATAAAATCCGCACCGCCATATTATGCGATTCGCGGGCGATTCCGCAGCCGATTCCAGTCATCGCCGTAAATGTAACGTGAGCAAAAGGCGAAAATATTCCGCGCACGATAAACAGAATAAGCAATTGATCGGAACCGCCCGTAAGGATTCCGCGACCGTAGTAAAGCACGTTTTCGACCGTCGCAAACCCGAGCGCGATTACCCCTGCAAAAACTATTCCGTCAAGAATGTCGTCGAAATATTTGCGGAAAAACACGAGTAAGATCAATAAACCGATGCCTTTTGAGGCTTCTTCAAAGACGGGCGCGGAAACGACCGCGCCGAACGCCGGTCCGAAAATGCTTCCCAAAATCGTGTTGACGATAAACGAAACGATGACTGCGACGAGCGCGCCCCACGCAAAGGCGAGCGCGAGAAGCCACGCCGGTTCGGGGTCGTAGCGGTCGAGCCAGACGAGCGGCAGAAGATAAAACATCGCCGGAATAAACGCGACGACCGAAGCCATAATCGCCGATTCGATGCCGACGCTGGCAAACATCAAAAGCGAAACGATTAACGAAAGAAAAATTACGACAAAAATCGTTCCGGCAATCGCCAAATATCTGAGCGTCTGATTTTTTTCGGGTTCGGGATAATATTGCGGCGGAAGACTGCCCATTCCCAAACCTTGCAGCGAATTTCGTAAATTTAAAGACGGATTTTGAAATGCCTGATTCGGCTGCGGAAAATAAAAATCCGACTGAATGGGCGGCGGCATCGGAGTAATAAAATTGTCTGCCGGTGTCGGTTCGATTCTGGGTGCAAATTGCGTCGCCTGACTGTTCGACTGCGAATCAGGCGGCACATAAAACTGCGTCGCAATGTCGGATTGTTTCATTTCGGGAATATGAAACCGTGTTTCTTCGCTTTGCTGATTCGGAAGAACGCTTGTCCGTTCGCCGGTCGAAACGCTTTCTTCGATTTGAACAACCGCCGTTACGCCGTTTTTGCCGAACTGCAGACGGTCGCCGTGATTGAGCCTGACCGACCCGATTTTTTCGCCGTTCAGCATCGTGCCGTTCGTGCTTTGGTTGTCGGTCAGATAAAAGCCGTCGGCTTTGGCTTCGATAAAACAATGTTCTTTTGACGCGATTCTTTCCGATAAGGGATCGAATCTGATATTGCATCTTTCGCCGCGACCGATAGTTAAAAAACCGTCTGCCAGTTCAAATCGCCGTCCGGCAAGCGAACCGGACTCAACATTCAGGGACAATTTCATAATGCAATCTTAGAAACAAAAAATCCAAAGTCAAGTCTTTAGAAGACTTAAACTTTGGATTTTCAAATTTAACCGCAAAATTTTACTGCGGCTGATTTGCCGTCGGAGAAGGCGCATCGCCCGTCTGCCCGTAAACTCGCGCCGAAAACGCGCCGTTCGAGCTGTTCAAACGATACCAGACATTTTCGCTCGGACGAAAAACCGAAATGTCGGCTTTACCGTCGCCGTCGAAATCCGACGGAATTGGCACGTCTTCAGCCAAACCGAAACGGATAATTGAAATCGAACCGTTGTTTGAATTCAAAATATACCAGTTTCCTTCCGACGGGCGATAAACCGCCAGATCGGATTTTCCGTCGCCGTCAAAGTCAGCCGAAAGTGGTTTGTCGGTCGAAAGTCCCCATTGCACGATCATCGGAATGCTCGACGAGCTTTGCAGAATATACCAGACACCGTTCGATGGTCGGAAAATCGCCAAATCCGCTTTTCCGTCGCCTTCGAAATCACCTGAAAAGGGTTTGTCGCCGGCGCTGCCCCAACGCGTAATGCGAATTCCGAGCGTGCTTTGAAGAATATACCAAACGCCCGTCGAAGGTCGGAACACGGCAATATCGGTTTTGCCGTCCGCGTCGTAATCCGCTTCAACCGGAATATCGCCGCTCAAACCGAAATTAACGGCGGTAAAATTCGACGGATCACTGCTTTTACGAATCCACCAGGTTCCGGTCGAAGGACGGAAGATCGCCAAATCGGCTTTGCCGTCGCCGTCGTAATCGCCGGTCACGATTTTATCTTCCGCGATGCCGAAATTGGTTTCTGAATATCCGTTATCCGAACTTTGCTCGATTTTCCAGGTGCCGCTTGACGGCGTGTACACTGAAAAATCGGTTTTGCCGTCGCCGTCAAAATCGGAAACCGAATTTTTGAGCGGCGCGGTTGCGTTTGTAACATCAAGCACCAGCAAACCGTTGGTTAAATCCCCGGCGAGAACTTTGTCTTCGCCCAAAAACGGGTAAACCGCCCAGTTTCCGTCGTAGGTTGTCGGAAGCGCGTTTTGCAGATTCGTGCCGCCGCAGATAATATCCCACGGTTCTTCCGATAAATCGGTTTTCGCGCTTTCATCGGGCGCAAACGCCGGTGTGAAAGTATCATATTGTCCAATTCGTTTCGGGTTGGCTGGCGTTGAAATATCGAAAACCTGAACGCCCGCCTGATACCACGAAACATAAAGTTTGTTGCCCATCACGACCGGATTATGCGGTGTCACGGCGTTCAGATTCAGATTGTTCATCGTCAGACTGTTAACAAGCGTCGGCACAGCCGGGTTTGAAATGTTGTAAACGCGGACATCGCCCGAACCGTTCGACGTTTCGCGCGCGCTGTAAAGAAAATTGCCGTCTTCGCTCGACCAGCTGCTGTGCATACTGTTTCCGGCAGTGACCGAAGCACTGGAATCCGTAATGGTTCCAAGCAGAGTCGGTGCTTGCGTCCCGATATTTGAAATGTCGTAAATTTCGGTTTTTGCGCGATTCGAACCGTTTCCCCAACCCGATGTAAACATCCGGTTTCCGCGAATGTGCATGGCGTGAATCCATTGAACTTCGGTCGGATTGATGTCGCGGACAAAAACCGGCGCAGCGGGATTAGTGACGTTGATAACCTTTAATATTTTATTGCTTGTGCTGTTGAAATTTTCAATCAGATAAGTTGCGCCGTTTTGGCTGAAAACCATCATTTCGTGAATTCCCCGAAACCCGTTTCCGCTTGTCGGGGAAACTGTTCCAAGTAAAACTGGACTATAAGGATTCGATAAATCAACTATATGAACACCAACTCCGCTGGTAGTGCTGCCCGAACCGAAATAACCGCGGTTGCCGATGACGATCGCTTCCAAAAATTGCTGATTTGCGCCCGGATTATACCAATTCGCCAAAACCGGCGCGTCCGGATTGGTGATGTCATAAATAAACACGCCGCGGCAGTTATAGCTTCCCATCACGGCAATGTTCCCGTCCGCATAAATATCGGAGAATTTCAACGAAGAACTCGTCGCGCAGGTCGGCGTGCTTTGTGAACGAAGCCTGACCTTTTGCGCCGAAACACTGTTTGTTAAAACCAGAACCGACAATAAAAGAGCCGTTAGAAATGCAATATTTTTGATTTGCCTGAAATTGTTTAAAATCATTTTTATTCCAAAAAATCGGGAGGTTGTTAATTGTAAGCAGAAAAAGCATTTTGACCTATTTTTATAAAAAAAACAAGGCGAAATGCTTTCTTTTACAATATTTTACAAAACCTACGTTCCGGTTTGCGAAGCGTCGCGGATAATCAGATCGAAGGTTCCGGGCGCGACTTTGCGAAACCGGCGGTTGCGGTTGAGCGAAACGGCAATCGAGATTGTCGGGTTTTCGCCCTTAAATTCCATTCCGCCCGCGACGAGCATATTGTAAAGCTCGTTGACGTGCAGCGGTCTTTGATATTCGCGCAAAAGCAGAGTGCAAGCCTGCGTTATCGTGCGGTCGGAAAAACGATGACTGACCGCCTCGATGTTCGGCGCGATTGACGGAATATTGCGCGAATTGTTGATATATGAAATCGGGTTGTTGCGGTAATTATTGTTTGACTGATGGTTTTGGTTGGAATGTCCCTGATTTCCGTATTTATCCTGATTACTGTAATTGTTCTGATTCATCCGCGGCGAACGCTTGATGTCCTGCGGAATATCGTAATCGTCGTCAACCTGAAAATTATTCGGCAAATTCCAATGCTGTTTGCCCGAGCGCATCGTCGCCAGCAGACTGTAGATCGCCTGTTCGGTCTGCGCCGCGCTGTTTTCGAGCGCCTCGATCTCCTGCCGCAGACGATTTGCCTCGCCCTCGACTTCGTTCAATCTCGTAATCAACCGCTGCTGCGCATTGCGCGTCTGCCGCAAACTTTGTTCAAGCGTCGCTATTAAATTTTCGTCCAACATTGCTCCTTATTTTATCCGGCAGTCAGCGGAAATAGAATATTAGTTACCACCGACCACTTTCATTTATTTCTTTCAATCATATACGCCGGAATGTCTTCTAACGCTAAACGATACTCCGTTTTTTCCAAAACTTCAAGATTTTTTCTCGCCTTTTCGGCGTAGGAATAAGCGTGGCGGCGCGTTTCTTCGATTGTTTGCGCGATTTCGAGCTTTTCGAGCAACATTTCGCGTGAAACTTTCGAGTAATCGCCGTCGTGCATAATTTGTTCCAAATCGGCTTTGACCGACGGGTCTCTTTGAACGAAAAGAATCAGCGGCAAGGTCAATTTTCCTTCAAGCAGATCAGCACCGGCGGCTTTTCCCAAAACATCTTCGTCGGCGACAAAATCCAGAACGTCGTCGGCAAGCTGAAACGCGATGCCGAGATTCATCCCGTAATCGCGAAGGGCGATTTGTTGTTCCTGCGTTGCGCCGCCCAAAATCGCGCCGATCTCGCAGCACGCCGAAAACAGAAACGCGGTTTTGCGTTGCAAGATGTCGAAATATTCCTGCTCGGAAATATCCGAACGCCCGAGCATCGTCAGTTGAATCAATTCGCCTTCGGTCATTTTCCGCGTCAGCCGCGTCAGTATATCGAGAACTTCAAGACTTCGCTCTTTCAGAGAAGTTTCAAACGCCGACATATACAGCCAATCGCCCATCAAAACGGCGGATTGATTGCCGAAACGCGCATTGACCGAGGTGCGGTTGCGGCGCGTGTCGGCGTTGTCAATAATATCGTCGTGAACGAGCGTCGCCGTATGAAGCATTTCCATCACGGTCGCCAAACGAATGACGTTTTTCTTTGAAGCGTCCGCGCCGACTGCGAAATTCGATAATAAAAGCAGTGCCGGACGGACGCGCTTGCCGCCCGATGCGCGAAGATAATCGCCGAGATAATTAATGACCTGTATGTTTGACGAAGCCTGCCGCTGAAATTCAGTTTCGACCAGCATCATCTCGTTTTTAATGAGACTGAAAATCTTTTTCGCCGCAATTTGCGGATTTAATTTCTCTCTGATTGGTGAAAATGTCTGCATTTATTTGATAAACCGCGAAAAAACGCTAAAATATAATTCTTTATCTTATAGATTAAAAGCCTCTTACTAAAATATATACTTGATAAATGTGAACAATTAAAAGAATTTTAGTGTTTTTTCGCGTCTTTCGCGGTTTCTAAAATCTTTTATTCTTGGAGCTGGCAATTCTTTCATATTCAAGTTTTGGAAAATGCCCGAAATTGACTAATAATGCCAGTTCAAACCCGGTTGCCTTTAAGTAATTCATTGTTTGCGAACGGTTTTCTTCGCATATTTTATGAATTGCCTTGATTTCAACGATTATTTTATCGTAACAAACAAAATCCGGTTTGTAATAATTTTCCAATTTGCGACCCGATAAAAAATATCGAGACATTGTTGCGCGACAAATGGTATTTTTTGAAATTCAAACTCAATCTCTAAACATTTCTGATAAACCGGCTCAACAAACCCACAGCCTTTATCTTTATAAACCTCAAAGCACGCACCGATTATCGCGTAGCTTTCATCTTTATAAATCAACTCAGCCATAACCTTTTAATAAACCGCGAAAGACGCGAAAACACGCGAAAAATTTAATAATATTTGATAAACCGTTGACGATAATTTGAAAAAAACCACTTGAATTAAAGTATTTATTTTAGCGTTTTTTCGCGTTTTTCGCGGTTTATTTGCTTTCGCTGTTTAATTGCTTCGATAATTATCGAATGTCATATCAATTCCAAAATCTTTCGCCTTTAATTTGGCGATCACGTCCTGCAAAGTGTCGCGGTCTTTGCCCGAAACTCTGACGGATTCGCCTTGAATCGAAGCCTGCACTTTTAACT
>JALHNX010000017.1 GCA_022843305.1 Pyrinomonadaceae bacterium
GTGTCGGGAAAAAGCTCGACGAGATACGGCGCGACCTCGGCGATGTCCGGTTCAAGCTCGCCGCGATACAAACAAACCGAGTGCGGCTGCATTTCGTAAATCTTCAGCGGCAGATCGGGAACCGCCGCGCCGTCTAAAATTGCGTAAGCGCGCGCGCGTTCGTCGAATAAAAATTTCTCAAGTTTTTCTCTCATACGCTTACTTTTTCCTCGTGCAGACTTCGCAGAAAGCCGAGCCTTCCTTATGCGCCCGTTTTAAAACCATCGCCGCCTGACTGTATTTCAAAGGTTTGACCGGCGGCAGCGGTTTCGGCGGTTTGACGCGCTCGCCCGCTTTTGCCTTGTCGGCTTCTTTCGCTTCTTTCGGCGCGTCGGGATTGGCGCCCGAACCCGAACCGGCAGCGCCGCCCGAATTTATCATGACCATCGTGCCTTTGATAAAAATCCCGCCGGCGTTGATGTTGATGAAATTTCCGCCGACTTTCAGGGTCAGATTCGCGCCGGTTTCGATCGTCAGGTTCGCGCCCGATTTGAGATGAATTTCGTTTCCGGCGTCAACCGCGAATTTCGCGCCGACCTTGATGTCTTCGTCCGCGCCGATCTTTAAACTGACCGAGCCGCCGACGTCTTCATTGCGGTCGCCGCCGACCTTCAAATGCTTGTCTTTATCAACTTTTTCGAGCTGATTGTTTTTAACGATCAAGTGACGGTCGCGCCCGACAAATTCGAGCGAATCGTTTTTGACGCGCGAATCGAGATTTTTTTCGCCGTGAATAAAGATCTGTTCTTCGCCTTTTTTGTCTTCGAAACGAAGCTCGTTAAAACCGGCGCCGCCTTTCGACGAATCGGTCTTGATGCCGGATTTTGTCTTCTCGTCCGGCAGCGTGTACGGCGGCATCGTTTCGGGATTGTAAACCGTGCCGGTAATGATCGGCTGATCCGGGTCGCCTTCGAGAAAATCAACGATCACCTCCATCCCGATGCGCGGAATGAACATCGCGCCCCATTTTCTGCCCGCCCAAAGCTGCCCGACACGAATCCAGCACGACGATGATTCGTTGTATTTGCCTTGTCTGTCCCAATGAAACTGCACTTTGACGCGCCCGAATTTGTCGGTGAAAATTTCTTCCCCGGCGGGTCCGACGACGGTCGCCGTCTGCGAACCGCGCACGAGCGGTTTCGGCGTCGTGCGCGCGGGACGAAACGGCGCTTGTCCCGCGCCGTAGGCGATTGCATCGAATTGGTTCGTGTAAGCCTGTTCCTGCGGCGCGTTGGTTTCGTAAGCCGGACTTTGAACCGCCGTGTGCGAAACGTCGGTTAAAACGTAATGCGCGTTGTTCGCCGCGACCGCGTGACTTTTCAGTTCAAAGCGAAAACCGGCGGTCAGGCTCGCGCAGTCGCCCGCGCCGTTGGCGGTTCGCAGCTGACCGTCAATTTCTTCCATCCGCACTTTTGCGGTGCGTTCGCGGTCTTCGAAGATCTTTTGCAGTTTGGAATTCTGCTCACTGCCGCCCGCCGCGATGCCGTCGAGTTTGCGCGCGTAACCGGCAGGGAATTCATAGATTTCGAGCTCTTTGTTGCCGTTCAGAAAAAGCGACGGCTGTTCAATATCGAGCTTATTTGTCGGCAACTGAAAATTGTAATCCCAGAGCCGGACGCGTCCCGTGCGCCAGCGATTGCGCCAGCGCCAACTGCGAATCGCGCTCGCGACGCCTTCCGCGCCGACGAATTTCTGGTCGTGGTATTCGATTGCCGATCTCGACGGGCAGAAACGATGCGACTGCGGCGTGTCGGCGATGATCATTTTGTGCGTTTTTTCCGTGTGCTCGAAATAGTAATAAATGCCTTCTTCTTCCATCAGCCGCGAGATGAACGCGAAATCCGTTTCCTGATACTGGACGCAGTAATTGCGCGGTTCATACGAATGCTGAAGCTCGAAACTGCATTCGAAACCGCTCAAAAGTTTACGCAGAATGTCGGGAACGCTCAGATTTTGAAAGATGCGGCTCTGCAGATTCTGCGTCAGCATCCAGACGTGCGGCACGATCCGCGCGTGATAGACCGAAAAACGCTGGTCGCACGTGCCCTGCTCGAATTCATTGACGATGCCGCAGAAATAACGCGTCACGCCGTCGCGCTGTTCGATGCCGACCGTCACGGGTTTGCCGAGGATCTTTTCGGGATCGATAAAGGTCGGCGTGCCGTTCGTTTCTTCATCGTGCCAGAGTTCGAGCTCGCCCTCGAAAAGTTTCGAGAGTCCTTCCGAGAATGTGATCTTCTGCAAAAGCAGATAATCTTCGCCCAAAGGGGTCGCGATTTTCAGTTGCCGGTTTTCCTGTGTCGTCATTATTTTACGGTTTTCAAACTGCGCGCAATCGCGCTCATTTGCTAACGCGTAAAATTTTGGAAAAAGAAATCAGCCCGAAAGAAAAAAATAAGAAAACAATAGATCGAAAAAAAACGAACGAACGACTTGTCAATGATGAAAAAAAAACTACTGAAAAAATGGATAATTAATATTTGATAATGGATAAATTCGTCCGTCCATCAACGGCTTTATCAATTATTCATTATCAAATATCAATTATTTCAGTATTCTTTCCTGCCGTTTATAAACCGTCGTTAAAAACAGGTTAACAGTAAATGGAAATTGATTTTTAAGACTGATTCAGGGTTGGTTTTATTTTTTTTTCAGGAATGAAGCGGCTTTTTCGTCCACCAACCAGAAAAGATTGCCGTTTTTGGGTTTAACGTTTTGCGAAGGAAATTTATCAGGTTGAAATTCGCCTTCCAAAACCTGTTTCAACGTTTCGGCTTTTTCCTCGCCCGCGACGAGAAACATCACGTTGCGCGCGTTGTTAATCACGGGAAAAGTCAGCGTCAGCCGCGTCGTATCGAGTTTTTCGACATAATTCTCAGTGGCGATTTTGTCGGTTTCGTGCAGGGCTTCGGTAAACGGAAAAAGCGAAGCCGTATGACCGTCTGCGCCCATTCCGAGTAGAATTAAATCGAAAGAAGGTTCATTGTCCCCGTCTTCTTCAGTATGCAATCCTTTATCGGTAAAAAATTTCCAAATCCAGGACTCGTAATCGTCAGCAACTATCTCGGCATATTTTTCTTCGGTGATCCACCGGAAAATATTTTTTTTCGAGATTTTCAACGGCTCAAAAAGATTTTCGTCCGCCATCCGAAAATTGCTTTCCGCATTGTCGGGCGGAACGTGCCGTTCATCGCCGAAAAAGAAAAACGCTTTGCTCCAATCAATTTTGTTTTCGTATTTATCAGTTGCCAATAGTTGATAAAGTCCTTTCGGCGTTGAGCCGCCCGCGAGTGCGACCGTGAAACTGTCGCGCTCGGAATTTATCGCATCATTAGCAATTTCCACAAATAATTCAGCCGCGAAATTGTTTAATTCTTCGATTTCGGGAAATATTTTTATCATTCAAAAGATTTTACAATTTATCCAGTATCGGCTGCATTTCGTCAAAGATTTTTTCGTCCCAGTTACCGAGCGCGTTTTGCTGTTTGAGCCGTTTGACGAGTTCCGTCGCTTTCAGAAAATTCTCTTTGGCTTGCGCTTTTTCGTTCAATTTTAAATAGACCACCGCCACGCTTTTTAACGATTGCGCCCAATCGCGATGGGCAACCGTGTTTTTCTCGTCCGTTAGGGCGATCTGCTCAAAAATGTCCGCCGACTTCTGATAATATTTGAGCGAACTTTGCAAATTTCCGCGTTTTTTCTCAGCATCGCCGAAGCGTGTGTAAAGTGAGCCGAGATCGTCCTGATAAACCTGATTCTTGGGCTCTTTTTCGACTAATTCGACTAAAAGTTTTTCGGCTTTTTCCAGATTCACAAAACCTTCGGGAACTTTATTGACAAGTATCGAAATGATGCCGAATCGTGAAAATGAACGCGCCAGATTTTGTTTCGCCTGTGTGTCGGCGGAATCGGATTCGACCGCTTTTTTTGCAATGTTCAGGGCTTTTTCGGCAAATTGCAGAGAAATATCGTCCTTAATGCTTTCGTGAATGCTGCTTGCCAGACTGTAAACCCGCCAAACCGTCTGCCGGATATTCGTGTCGTTCGGAAATTCGGCAGATAATTTTTCTGAAATTGCGACGGCTTTTGCCATTTCGATTTCGGCTTCGGTTTGTTGATTGTCCCACGACAACGCGTTGCCGAGATAGGAAAGACATTTTGCCGACAATTTTTGCGTTAAGACATTGTTTTGCTCGAGTTTTTCGATTTCTTCGAGCGCTTGGCGCAGTAAGGGAATCGCGATTTCATACTGATTGTTGTTGGAATAAGTTTGCGAATAATCGAGCCGCGTTTCGATAAATGAGGTCTGCAATTGAAAAGACGAAGGATTTTCCGCCAGAAGTGTTTCGTAAATTTTCAGAGCCTCTTCGGAATTTTGCAGCGAGCCTTTGATGTCGTTTTGAACGAAACGAATGTTGGCAAGCGCGCGGAAATTTTCCGCTAAAAGAGTTTGATTTCCGGGCATTTTCGGAAGATTCCGGCGAATCGCGCCGGCTTTTTCATAGCTTTTGATCGCACCCGCAAAATCGCTCAGATTAGGTTTGGCGATGTTGCCCTGCAAATCGCCGATCTTTTCATACGCCGAAGCGAGTTCCGATTGCAGCGCCGCATCGGTTTGCGACTCGTTTGCCAGACTGTCGAGATATTCGAGCGCGCGTAGGACGAGAATTTCACGCGCTTTGGTCGAACCTTGCAAACGTTCGATGCGCGGCGCGATCTCGAAAAGCAGGGAATTTGAAAGTTTCCGCACGTCGTTAAAGCGTTTTTCGGCGCGGTCGCGTTCTTTGCGCGTTTCATTTGCCTGCCAGAGCGTAAAAATCAAACCGGTGATGATGGATAAAATAACGATTGCCGAGGCGGAAACAGCGATTTTATTGCGTTGGAAGAATTTTGAAACGCGGTAAAAAAAAGTTGCGGGACGCGCCAGAACCGGCAAGCCTTCGAGGTGCCGTTCGATGTCCCCGGAAAATTCTTCAACCGATTTGTAGCGCCTTTCGGGTTCTTTTTTCAGAGCTTTAAGCGCGATATTGTCCAAATCGCCTTTTAAGGATTTGGGATTTGGGATTTGGGATTTGGGATTAGCCGAAGGCGCTGTCGGTTCGGAATTTGTAACTGTTTGAACAATTTCTTCAAGACTTTTACCCTCGAAATGAAACGGTTTCGCGCCCGTCAGAAGTTCGTAAAAAACGACGCCCAAACTAAAAACATCGCTTGCCGTCGTCACTTTTTTACCCAAAATCTGTTCGGGCGAAGCATACGCTGGAGTAAAGGCGCGAAAAATTGTCGCGGTTTGATTCTGGTCAAGCAGATTTTCGTCCAAGATTTTTGCCAGACCGAAATCGAGCAGTTTCGGCTCGCCGTTTTTCGTCACCAGAATATTTGAGGGTTTGAGATCGCGGTGAATCGTCAGATTGCGATGCGCGTAAGAAACCGCTGCACAGATTTTTAAAAATAAACGCAGTCTTTCTTCGATTGATAGATTTTGCGTGTCGGCAAATTCCAACAGCGTTTCGCCTTCGACATATTCCATCGCCAGAAATGCTTCGCCCGCGTCGGAAACTCCGCCGTCGTGAAGCTGTGCGATGTTCGGATGGTTTAAGGACGCGAGAATTTCGCGTTCGCGCCGGAAATGCCGTTCGGTTTCATCGTCCAAAACTGTCTGGCGGACAATTTTCAGGGCGACCTTTTGATGAAATTCGCCGTCGGCGCGATCCGCCAGAAAAACCGCGCCCATACCGCCCGCGCCGATCTCACGGATGATCTTGTAATTGCCGAATTGCCTTCCTTGATAGTTTTTGAGTTTCGAGGTTGTCAGCGGCGCGAAATTAAATGCGTTTTTATCGAGCAGATTTTCGGCTTCGCCGGAGGTCGCAAGCAGGGATTGAACTTCCGCCAGCAGAGAAGAATCAGCGCCGCATTTTTCGCGCAAAAACGGGGCGCGGTTTTCTGCCGGAACTTCGAGCGCCGCCGCGAATATTTCTTTGATTTTTTGAAAATCGGATTCGTTCACTGTGTCAGTTCTCTTTGAAACCAAGCCTTTGCGAAAGTCCATTCGCGTTTCACGGTCGTTTCGGAAATTTTCAGAACATACGCTGTTTCTTCGATCGAAAGACCGCCGAAAAATCTTAATTCGACGATTTTTGCCTGCCGCCGGTCGAGTTTTTCGAGCGCTTGCAGGGCTTCGTCCAATTTTATTAAATCGAGTTCAGCTTCATTTGCTAAACTAATGGCTTCGTCGAGCAAAATCCTTTGACCGCCGCTTCTTTTTTGCGTGTTTTTCTTACGGGCGTGGTCAATCAAAATTTTTCGCATGACTTCCGCCGCGACCGCGAAAAAATGCGCGCGGTTTTGCCAGTTGACGTTTTCCCAATTAACAAGCCGAATATAAGCCTCGTGAACGAGCGCCGTTGCCTGCAGCGTGTGTTCCTGTTTTTCATTGGCAAAATAAGCGCGCGCCAGCCAGCGTAAATCGTCATAGACCAGCGGCAAAAGTTTGTCGGGCGCGGTTTCGCTTCCGGCATTTAATTCGTCAAGCAAAACAGTCACTTCTGATTGATTCGGCAAATCCATTTTTTTCTGGTTAAAGTGATTATACAAAAAATAATTAAAAATTTTCATTTTTTTTGGGCGGTTTTGATTTTGTTCTGCGCCTTATTAATCGAGAGGGCAAAAATTGCTTTCAAAATTAGTCGGAAGGAGAAAAAAGAGATGGGCGAAGGAATGACATGGGAAAAAGTTGTGGATGATATGTTAAATCGGGCGGCGAATTTTCGTTTGCAAGGAATCGAGGATAAAGCGCGGTCTTTGGAAGAAGGCGCGCGGGCAATCTTTGAAGCCAACAAATATAAAATCAAGGAAAAAATAGTTGGGGCGAAAAATGCAATTGCTTCATTAGAGCAAACAGCGTCGGCTTGGATAGAACTTCTGAAAACTCCGCCAAAAGCGCTTCCTTCAACACGGGTGGACATTATTGGCTTACAAAATAAAAGCCTGATGAATCCGAAATATCGGCTGCAAATTAAACTTGATCCATTTTTGATTTTACAGGTCAGAGAATGGATTATGGATTATGCCGCCTATCGCAACGGCGCGGATTTTTATGACGAATATAAATCACAAAAACAGTTTATTGATACGCAATGGCTGCAATTTTACATTAACGGACGTTCGGGCTATCCAATCAATAAAGACGGTTATAATAAATGGAAAAGCGACAGCTATACATAAAAAGCCTCAACTCCCAATTTTTTAATCAAGCGTATTTTTCCATTTGCGCCCGTCGTTTTCCAAAAGCGCGTCGGATTCTTTCGGTCCCCAACTGCCGGATTCGTAATTCGGAAAATCACGCGCCGGAATCGCGTGCCAGACGTCGAGCACCGGCGAAACGATTGACCAGCTCGCTTCGACCATATCGGCGCGCTGGAAAAGCGTCGCGTCGCCCGTCATACAATCGAACAAAAGTCTTTCGTAGCCGGTCGAAATCTGATCGCCGAAATGGTCGAGATAATTGAAATCCATATCGACCGCGCCCATATTGACGATCGGACCGGGAATTTTCGCGCCGAAATGAAGCGTGATGCCTTCGTCGGGCTGAATATGGATAATGATACGATTGGTCGTCAGGCGTTCGATCCCAGTTTCGCGGAAAAGCATGAACGGCGCTTTTTTAAACTGCACGACGATCTCCGAATGTTTGCCCGCCATCCGTTTTCCCGTTCGCACGTAAAACGGCACGCCCGCCCAACGCCAGTTGTCGATCGAAATCTTGAGCGCGGCAAAGGTTTCGGTATTCGAGTTCGGATCGACGTTTGCTTCGGCGCGGTATGCCGCCTTTTTTTTGCCGTCGAGTTCTCCATCACCGTATTGCCCGCGCACCGTGTTTTTCAAAACGTCTTCGGGCGAAAATGTCTGGATCGCGCGTAGGATCTTGACCTGTTCGTTGCGGACGGCGTCGGCTTCAAAGGAAACCGGCGGCTCCATCGCGGTCAGAGTGACGAGCTGAAAAATATGGTTCGGGATCATATCGCGCAGCGCGCCCGCCGTTTCGTAATAACCGCCGCGCTGTTCGACGCCGAGGCGTTCGGCGACCGTGATCTGCACGTGGTCGATGTAGTTGCGGTTCCAGATCGGCTCGAAGATCGAGTTTCCGAAGCGAAAAACCAAAATATTCTGGACGGTTTCTTTGCCCAAGTAGTGGTCGATGCGGTAGATCTGCGATTCTTTGAGCAGGCACTGCAGTTCGGCGTTGAGCTTTTTGGCGGATTCGAGGTCGTGTCCGAACGGCTTTTCGTAAATGAACCGCCGCCAGCCGTCTGTTTCTGCCGACAAACCGATCTCGCCGACCTTGCCCGTCACGAGCCCGAAAAGCGCCGGCGGCGTCGCGAGATAGAAGAAATAATTTTCGGGAATGTCGAATTGTTTATCGAGTTCTTTTAATAATTTTTTCAGCTCGGTAAAGGTCTTTTTATCGGCAAAATCGCCGCCCGTGTAATGCGTTCGCGCTTCAAACCATTTGAGCAATTCTTTATCGATATCCTTGCCGATAAATTCAAGCAGATTGCCGCGAATCTGGCTGCGAAAATCTTCGCTCGTCATTTCCTGCCGCCCGACGCCGACGATTGCGAAATTGTCGGGCAGAAATTTCGCTTTCGCCAGATTATAAAGCGCCGGAAAAAGTTTGCGTTTCGTCAGATCGCCGGTCGCGCCGAAAATTATCATCGTGCAGGCGTCGGCTTGTTTTTGTGTTTCGCTCATATTTCTTTGAGA
Organism: Pyrinomonadaceae bacterium; assembly: GCA_022843305.1. GTDB lineage: Bacteria > Acidobacteriota > Blastocatellia > Pyrinomonadales > Pyrinomonadaceae > JAFDVJ01. The sequence goes on from JALHNX010000017.1 coordinate 8,806, forward strand.
AAAAGATTATCATAAAAGAAAAGAATTTGAAGTAAACTTGGAAAAACCGAAAAATTCGCGAAAAACTATTTCGCCGCTTCGTAAAAGAGAAAGGAATTTATAGCGATTTTTCAAAACTCGCTCGATGATTGATCGAGCCGCATTTTTCGCACGATTTCCCGGAACCGCGAATCGTTTTTCAAATCGCCGAAACGCGGTTCGGTGTTTAGCCAGATCAGGCGTTCTTCGCGCAGTGCAAAGCATTTTTCGAGCGCCGCGAGCGATTCGTCAAAACGGTTGAGTTCGGCGTAAACGACAGCCAGCGAATATAAATATTTCGTGTCGGTTTGAGCTTTTTCTTTGATCTTGTTCAAAAATTCAAAAGTTTTCCCGGGTTGTCCGATCTGGTGATATGAACCGGTCAGCAGCGACAGCCGGACGTGATCGGTGATTTTATTTTTTGCCGCCGATTCTTCGACCAATTCGATAACTTTTCCGAACTCGCCTTTGTGGTAAAGAAATGTCGCGTAAGAACGGCGCGAATTGTTATTTTCCTTGTCGAAAAGATAGGCTTCTTTCGAAAGCCGCAAACCTTCATCAAAATCGCCGCGACCTTCGATGACGGGAAATAAAATGCCCGTCACCGACGGCGAAATCGGGTCAATTTCGATGGCGCGTTTGATGTTGGCGAGGGCTTCGTCATGGCGGCTCAAAGACGAAAGCATCTGGGCATACCAAGCCAACGCCATCGCGTTGTTCGGGTCGAGTTCGATGGCGCGCTTGAAGTCCTTTTCCGCGCCTTGCCAATCCCAATCGGCGGTGCGTTTGATTCGTCCGAGCGAATTGTGGGCTTCGGCTAGATCACCGTCGAGTTCGAGTGCTTTTTGCGCGTAGCTTTTCGCTTTTTTGTATGCATCCTGACTTTCCGCACCCGAAAGTCCGTTGCCGCGCCGCATAAATAGGTCGGCAAGTCCGGTGTAAGCCAGCGCAAATGTCGGGTCGAGCGAAACTGCTTTATTGTATTCGTCCAAAATTTGCTGAAAACCGCCTTCGATTCTTCTTTCAAAAATCGTTCGCCCGCGCAGATAGGCGCGATAGGCTTCGGCATTTTCGGTGTAATCTTTGCCTAAAAGTCTTTGGTCGGAATCGGTTAATTTTTCGAGCAGCGAACCCGCAACTTGTGTCGCAAGTTTGCTTTGCAATAAAAACAAATCGGCTTCGGTTTCGTCAAAATTTGCCGTCCAGATCTGCGTTCCGTCGCGGACATCGAGCAGCCGAACATTGACGCGCAGACGATTTCCGACAGTTTGAAATGTTCCGACAAGCACGGCATCGCATTTTAATTCTTTGCCGAATTCGAGCGAATCTTTTTTTGATTTGGCAAATTTTTCAACCGCGCTTAATGGTCGAATCGTAAAGCGTTTCAAACTTCCAATCCGCGAAATCAGCGAATCTGTGAAACCGAGTGAAAGCGCACTTTCTTCGTCTTTGTTTAGATTTTTGAACGGCAAAACCGCGAGTGTTTTGATATTTCGTTCGGAAACGGGAAAATTTTGCGCGTTCGTATTTTGCCACGCATAATAAGCCAATCCCGTTAATAAGATCAGACAGAAAATTGCGGCTGAGGTAACAACAAAACGTCTGTTATCTTTCGGTGTCGGCAGTGTAACGGTTTCATTTTCTTTGATTTCTGTCTGATAAGTTTCTTCGATTCGGCTGACTTCGGCAGTAAAACGATAACCGCGCTTTGAGACGGTTTGAACAAATTTTTTATCGCCGAATGATTTTCGTAAAAGCGAAATCGTGTAAGTAATATTGGCTTCCTCGACAAAGGTTTCGTGCCAGACTTTTTCAAGTAATTCTTCACGCGAAACTATTTCGCCGCGCTTTTCGACGAGCAGAACCAAAATCTGCAAAGCCTTCGGCGCAATCGCAACGAACTTGCCGTCGCGCCACAAACACGGCGTTTCGGCATCGAGACGAAAACCTTCAAACTCGTATAAATGTTTGATTTTATCGGACATTTATCGCGCAAATAAAAAACAAATTTTTTCCAAAGGATTTATTAGTTAATTTAAAATAATACTATTCACGCTGATTCGCAAATTTCTAAAGTTCAATAAATTCAAAAGGCTTATTGCCGCAAACCGATTGATGAGCGATTCTTCGGGCAGAAAAATCTCGACGGATTTGAGGATTTTCTCACAATATGAAACGGTGAAGTTTTTATCTTCGCAAAAAAATAAAAGGAGAAAACAATGGGAAAAATTAATAAGATCGTCAATTTGCTAACTGTTTTGCTCATATTGTTGGGTGTTTCGTTAGGTTGTTTGGGTCCGAGCGCGAGCGATTCGCAATGCGAAGGCGTTGTTAAATTGAACGACAAAACATACATCGGAAAGGCGCAGGACGAAAATCAAGCCGGACTTAATGCCTGCAACAAATTCTGTCTTGAAAACGATGACGAATTCAAAGCGATGTATGAAATCTGGCTGACATCGGATAAAGCAAAAGCGTTTGAAAAAACATATAAACGCAAGCCGACTAAAGAAGATGCCGCCATCGAAGATAAAACGATTCTCGAATATGTAACGAAAAATTGTGCCGTTCGATGTAAGTCGGAAGCGAACAAGGGAAAGCATAGGCTTGAAACGAGTTGTAAAAAATAAAAAATCAACAAAGGAAAAATGATTCGGAGAAAAAATATGAAAAATTTAATTGGGTTAACGGTCTTGGTTTTGGTCGTCGCGGGCTGCGGTTTTTTGAATAAGAAAGAGGAAGTGAAAACTGAAAATACGCCTGCAAACACGGCGGCGAAACCTGAAACAACGCCGCAAACCGAGACCAAATCAAGATCGGGCTTGACGCTCGAAAAATTCAACCAGCTGCAAAACGGCATGAAATACGAAGAAGCCGTCAAAATTCTCGGTTCGGAAGGCACGGAAACCAGCAGTTATTCGTCAGGAAACTTAAAAACCGTAACTTATAAATGGGAAGGCGAAAAATATGCGCGCGTGACGGCAACTTTTCGCAACGGCGAACTGACTTCAAAAATCCAATCGGGTTTGCAGAGCGGAAACAGCGAAAACACTGCAAAAGCCGATCTGACGATGGCGAAATACAATCTAATTCAAAACGAAATGAGCTACGAAGAAACCGTCAAAATCATCGGCTCGGAAGGAACGCAAACCAGCAGTTCAAACATCGGGCAGATAAAAATCGCTTCCTACAAATGGGATGGCGAGAAATACGCGAAAATTTTTGCGACATTTAAAGACAATAAACTCACCTCAAAATCACAATCAAATGTGAAGTAAAAAAACTTGCCGAATGCGTTTTAAACCAGAAATGATTTAAAACGCATTCGGCAAACTTCTTAAAAATCAATTCCGAGAACTTTGCGAATTTCCAGTTCCCGCATATTCATTTCGCCGTCGTCGGTTTCGTGATCGTAACCGCAAAGATGCAGAATGCCGTGCAGGATAAGTTGTTTGATTTCGGTTTCGAGGTCTAAATCGTTTTCGGCGGCTTGTTTCTGCGCCTGTTCGAGCGAAATCACGATGTCGCCTAAAAAATCCCGTTCAACATCAAAATCGTCGGTTTCAAAAGGAAAGGATAAAACGTCGGTCGTTGAGTTTTTCCCGCGAAATTCTTTGTTAAGCCCGCGCATTTTGCGGTCGGAAACAAAAGCGATTGTCACGTCTTTGTTTTCCGCTTCGTCAATTTTGCCGCTCGTGCTTTCGGCAAATTCGCGGAAAATCTGCCAATCGAGTTTTATTTTCCGCTGATTATTGATTATTTCGGTCATCGGTTCTGGGCGGCGGATTTTCATCCGTTTGTTCTTCGTAAGCCTCGACGATCAATTGCACAAGGCGATGACGAACGACATCTTTTTTGCCGAAATAGACGAATTCGATTTCTTCGATATTTTGTAAAACCCGTTCGGCTTCTTTGAGTCCGCTGCGTTGTCCGCGCGGCAGATCGATTTGCGTAATATCGCCCGTAACGACGACTTTCGAGCCGAAACCGATGCGCGTCAGAAACATTTTCATCTGCTCGCCGGTCGTGTTCTGAGCTTCGTCAAGTATAATGAATGCATCATTTAACGTCCGACCACGCATGAAGGCTAGCGGCGCGATTTCGATAATGCGTTTTTCGAGCATCTTGGTGACGCGTTCGGTATCAACCAGATCGAACAGCGCGTCGTAAAGCGGACGCAAATACGGGTCAACTTTATCCTGCAAATCGCCGGGTAGAAATCCGAGTTTTTCGCCCGCTTCGACCGCCGGACGCGTCAAGATGATGCGGTTGACCTGTTTGGCAAAAAGCGATTGAACAGCCATTGCGACAGCGAGGAAACTCTTGCCCGTTCCCGCCGGACCTATTCCGAAGGTCAAATCTCGATTAGAAATCGCTTCGATATATTTGCGCTGGTTGGCGGTTTTCGGACCGACCGCTTTTTTGCCCGACGGATTGAAACGGGCGCGGGTGAAATAATCCTTCAAAGAATAAGCCGTGTCTTCGGCGATTTGTTTGAAAGCGTCGCGCAGTTCTTTGTCGGTAAATTGATTACCTTCGTCGAACAGATCGGCGAAATCGAGCAGGATACTTTCGACGGTTTGGATGTCTTTCGGATCGCCGTCAATCATTATTTCGTTGCCGCGTGCGCCGATTGAAACGTCGAGCAGCGATTCCAGATATTTGATGTTTTGGTCTTGAACGCCGAACAGCGTTTTCAATCCTTGCGGCGGAAGTTCCAGTTTTCTTAAATTACTCAAATTTTAAATTCCTTTCGTGAAAATTTTATATCTTGAGGCTACTAAAAGGCTTATCGGCTGTCAACGAAAATTTCTCATAAATTTAACCTTTCCGTGCGAAAAATTCCTTTAATTACCGGCTCAATTATGCAATATTTAAAAACATCGGAATATTTACGGCAAAGGTAAATTTACTTTTGCAAAAGAACAAGGGTTTTATTTTCAAGGGAGGAAACAATTTATGAATGGCAAATCAGAGGTTTTAAAAACCGAAACTGTCATTTTTCCGTTGAAACCGCGCGAACAGGAAGTTTCAGAGGTAAAATCAATCAAAATCGAACAAACGGTGGTGAAGGAAACCCGCATCGTCGAAACACGCGAACGTTTTGCGAGATTGAAGAAATCTTTACGCAAATGTTCGAAAAGTATTTTGTAATTTTGTACGGCAAACTTCAGTTTGCCATGACGTTGGAAACAAACTGAAGTTTGTTTTACTTAAATAAATCAAGGGGGAAAATATGCCGCGAGGGGATAAGGACAAATACACCGACAAACAAAAACGGCAGGCTGTACACATCGAAGAAAGTTACCGCAAAGAAGGCGTTTCGGAAGAAAAAGCGGAAGAAATTGCCTGGTCAACCGTCAACAAACAGGACGGCGGCGGCAAGCAAAGCGGTTCGGGGCGGAAAAAATCTTCCTTGTAACTCTTTCCGGAAGGAACAATAATTGCAAATGCAAAATACGCTTGTTTGGTAAGTATTAAAACCGTGCAAGATGTATTTATGATGAACAGGATTTTAGCAGTTTAAGACGGCATCGATTTCGACTGCCGTTTTTTTGTTTGTTGACGGACAGCTATTTCCAACAGGCAATTTTTATATTTTACGAAAGAGGGAAGAGAATATATGAAATTAAACAATTTAGTCGAAAAACTGGCGGCATTCGAGCCTTCGGGCGCGGCTTTTGTCAGTCTTTATCTAAACGCGGAAGCAAATCAAAACGGACGCGATGCGTATCACACGTGGCTCAAAAACGCTTTTCGGGATGAAGCCGAAAATTACGAAAAGGAAAGCGAAGAAGAAAGCCTGTTTGCGGAAACGACCGAACGAATAAACAGTTTTCTCGAAAGCGAATCGAATGAATCTGCCAACGGGATCGCCGTCTTTGCGAGCGTCGGCGGAGATTTTTTTGAAACGATTCAGTTTGATGTGGCTTTTCCTGAAAATAATTTATTCGTTTTAGACCGCCCGCACATTTTTCCGCTCGTGCGTTTGATTGACCAGAATCCGAAATACTGCGTTCTCTGGGCGGACACGAACAAAGCCGATATTTACGTTTTCGGCGGCGAAAACACGATCAATCTCGAAACCGGCGCGCAGTCGAAAGTCGAAACGATCAAAAATGAAGTTACGCAGCGTTCAAAAGCCGGGGGCTGGTCGCAGGCGCGTTTTCAGCGGCGCATCGAAAACTTTCATCTTCAACATGCCAAAGAAACCGTCGCGGAAGTCGAAAAACTGATGCGCGACGGGAAAATCGAGCATCTCGTTTTGTGCGGCGACGAAACGACCATTATTCCGCTTTTGCGCGAACAGTTTTCCAAAATCATCGAAGAAAATGTTGTTTCGACTTTAAATTTAAGTCAATACGCTTCGGAAGACGAAATTCACGAAAAATCAACCGCAGCGATGAACATTGAAAACGCCGTCCGCGATCAGGAAAAAGTCGAGCGAATGTTCAATGCGGCGAAATCGGCTGCCGGACTGGGCGCGTTGGGCGTTGAAAAAACGCTCGAAGCACTCTCGAACGGGCAGGTCGAAGAACTTTTAATAAGTTCGGATTTCGGCGTTCTGCAATACAGCCCGAAAAAGGTTAAAAAAGTGATGAAAAATTACGCGCCGGGCGACGATAATTCCTCGACCGACGAGCTGCCGGAAACCAAAGATGCCGGACAAATTGCCGACGAACTTTTAGTCAGAGCAATAAATTCGGCGGCGCAAATCGTCTTTATCGAGGACGAATCGCTGCTCAAGCAAGCCGGCGGCATCGGTGCGGTTTTGCGCTATAACATCAACGCGACGGCAAATGGATGAGGAAATAGATTCATTCTTTCATTTTTTCATTGATTCATTGATTTTTCTCGATACAGAAATGAGCAAATGAATTAATGAAAAAATGAATCAATTATAAATTGGAGGAAATATGGCAAAAGCAAAAAAATCGAAAGAAAAATCACAGCACGAGGAACAACCGAAATCACCGATGCCCGCCCATCATCAGCCGCGTCCGGGTATTGAGGCGAAAATGACACCGAAGCCCGAATTTCTCGCGCCGCTTTATAAAGGTGCGGAAAAATTAAAGGATAAAGTGGCGATTATCACCGGCGGCGATTCGGGAATCGGGCGCAGTGTCGCAGTTTTATATGCGCGGGAAGGCGCGGACATCGCCATCGTTTATTTGCCCGAAGAAGAAATTGATGCGAAGGAAACCGCCAAGCACGTTAAAAAAGAAGGGCAGAAATGTCTGCTCATTCCGGGCGATGTCAAGGATTCGAAGTTCTGCGAAAAGGCGATTAAAAAAACGGTTGACGAATTCGGCAGACTCGATATTCTGGTCAATAACGCGGCTTATCAGCAGCATCAGAAATCGCCCGAAGACATCACGGACGAGCAGTTTGAAAAAACTTTTCGGACAAATATTTTCGGCTATTTTTATATGGTTCGCGCCGCGCTGAAACATCTCAAAGAAGGCAGCGCGATTGTCAATTGCGGTTCGATCACCGGACTTGAAGGAAACAAAGAATTGCTCGATTACTCGGCGACAAAAGGCGCGATCCACGCTTTTACAAAATCGCTCGCGCAGCAGCTTGTCGAGCGCAATATCCGCGTCAACTGCGTTTCACCGGGACCGATCTGGACACCTTTGAATGTTGCGGACAAACAGGCGAAAGAAGTCGCGAAACACGGCGCGGATACGCCGATGAAGCGTCCCGGACAACCCGAAGAAGTCGCGCCGGCGTTCGTCTTTTTCGCGTCGGATGCCGATTCGAGCTACATTTCGGGCGAGATTCTGACGCTTCTCGGCGGCGAAACCCGCGCGGCTTAAGAAGTTTTTAACGCAAAGGCGCAAAGGCGCAAAGATTTTTTATATTTCTTTGCGCTTTTGCGTCTTTGCATTGAAGTTATCCTTTTTTTAGTTTGCATTGAACCTTTTCAAAACAAAAATTACGCGTTAATATACGGGGGAGAAACGTCTCATTCGAATTTTGCAGAAAAAAAGAAGGAAACAAATGAAAAAGAAAAATTTTTTGACGACAATTTTAGTTTTGACGGTGCTGTTGGCTGTTGGTCTGGCTTGCAGCAGTTACGGGACAAAACTTGATTTTAACAATGGCGAATTGTATTACACCGATAATGTGACGGAAGCCGATGCCAGAAAACTTGGCGATTATCTGGTCAAATCGGGATTTTTCGACGGCAAAAAATTAACCGTCCAATTGGATAAAGCCGGCTCGACCTATCAATTCAGAATGGTCGTCGTAAAAGAAAAACAAACGGACGAAGCGACGATGGAATTGTTGAAAACTTTCGCCGGAGAAATTTCTAAGGATGCTTTCAATAATGCGCCGACCGAGCTTCACGTCTGCGATGATGCACTGAAAACAATTCGTGTGCTAAAACCGTAGGCATTTAAAACAAATTAATAAAAATTGCCGGAACTGAATTTCACAACCAAAAATTCGGCTCCGTTTTTATGAAAGGCGGCGAAGATAATTTTGCCGCCAATTTTCGACATCGCCGTGCAAATGCAATTTTTCACAAATGGCTTTGCCTTTTCGTGACCGAATATGCTAACCTTTCTCCTTTGTTATCTAACCCTTTTTCTTTTCTATACGAGGAGTATTTATTAAAAAATGGCTAATGAAGGAAGTGGACAAGTCGGACAAGTCGTGCAGATTATCGGTCCGGTTGTTGACGTAGAATTTTCAGACAATTATTTACCACCTATTTATCAGGCTTTAAGAATTACGAGCGAAGGTTTCGACGTTGAAACAACGGTTGATGTGGTTGCCGAAGTGCAGCAGCATTTGGGCGAAGGTCGCGTTCGCGCCGTTTCAATGCTGCCGACCGACGGCATGGTTCGCGGAATGAAGGTTATTGACCTCGGCGGTCCGATCACGGTTCCGGTCGGCATTCCGACTTTGGGGCGTGTGATGAACGTGATCGGCGATCCGGTGGACGAACTCGGCGATGTGGACAAAACGAATACCGCTTCGATTCACCGTCACGCGCCGTCATTTGACGAGCAATCAACGCGGCTCGAAATGTTTGAAACGGGCATCAAGGTTATTGACCTTATTCAGCCGTTCTTGCGCGGCGGAAAGATCGGTCTGTTCGGCGGCGCGGGTGTCGGCAAAACGGTTTTGATTCAGGAATTGATCAACAACGTGGCGAAAGCGCACAGCGGTTATTCGGTTTTCGCGGGTGTCGGCGAACGAACGCGTGAAGGAAACGACCTTTTGCGCGAATTCGTCGAATCGGAAGTTATCAGTTACGGTAAAGGGTTTAACCACCATCTCGAAGAAACCGGCGAATTCGATCTGGCGAAAGTTGAAAAAGATAAAATTAAAGAATCGAAAGTGGCTTTGATTTTCGGACAGATGACCGAACCTCCGGGAGCAAGGTTAAGAGTTGCTTTGACGGGTTTGACGGTCGCCGAATATTTCCGCGATCAGGGAAACGATGTGCTTTTCTTCGTTGACAACATTTTCCGCTTTACGCAAGCCGGTTCGGAAGTGTCTGCGCTACTCGGACGGATGCCGTCGGCGGTTGGTTATCAGCCGACGCTCGCTTCGGAAATGGGCGAAATGCAGGAACGCATTACTTCGACCAAAACGGGCGCGATCACTTCGATTCAAGCCGTTTACGTTCCGGCGGACGATTACACCGATCCGGCTCCGGCGACGACGTTTGCCCACCTTGACGCGGTGACGGCGCTTTCACGGCAAATCGTCGAACTCGGAATTTATCCGGCGGTTGACCCGCTCGCGTCGAACTCGCGAATCCTCGACCCGCAGATTGTCGGCGATGACCATTACGACACGGCGCAGTCGGTTAAGCGAATTTTGCAGCGCTACAAAGATCTGCAGGATATCATCGCGATTCTCGGACTCGACGAATTGAGCGAAGACGACAAACTGACCGTCGCGCGCGCGCGAAAAATTCAGCGTTTCTTCTCGCAGCCGTTTTTCGTCGGCGAAAAGTTCACGAACATTCCGGGCGAATACGTGAAGATCGAAGACACCATCAAAGGTTTCCGGGAAATTCTCGAAGGCAACTGCGACGATATGCCCGAACAGGCTTTCTATATGGTCGGCACAATCGAGCAAGCCCGCGAAAAAGCCAAGAAAATGGCGGCGGGAGCGTAATTTAGTCGAGAGTCGAGAGTCGAGAGTCGAGAGAATATCTTTTGACTCTCGACTCTCGACTCTCGACTCTCCACTAAGAATAATGATTAAGTTAGAAATAGTAACACCCGAAAAAAAGGTTTTTGATGAAACGGTTGACAGCGTGACCGTGCCGACGGCGACGGGCGAAGTCGGGATTCTGCCGAATCACGCGCCGCTTATTTCGTCGCTCAAATCCGGCATTTTGGCGTATTCGAATAAAGGCGCGAGCGAAAAAATGGTCGTTTCGGGCGGATTTGTCGAAGTCAGCGCGAATAAGGTTTCGGTTCTGACCGACATTGCTGAACGCGCCGGCGAAATTGACGTCGAAGCCGCCCGTCTCGAGCGCGATGAAGCGCAAAAGGTTCTGGGCAGCGCATTCAGCGGCAGCGAGGAAGAGTTCGAAGCCGAAAACGAACGTCTCGAAAGAGCGCAGGCTCGTCTATCGTTAGCCGCCGGAAGATAGAAAGCGGACGTTTCACAATTTTCAAGCCAAACCTTTTAATTAAAAGGTTTGGCTTTTTTATTTTGATTATTTCCGGTTTAATTTGCAGTTGCTTTCGAAACTTCCTGCACGACTTCGGCGGTTTTATCGTTCGAAGCATTAATGGCGATGTCTGCTTGCGCGACCATTCCGCACAACGCGCCGTTTTTATCAACGACGGCGACGCGGCGGATCTGTTTGGTTTCCATCAGGTTGCAGCATTCTTCGACGCTCGTTTCGGGCGTTACCGTGACGATGCCGCCGGTCATAATATCGCCGGCTTGCAAATCGAGCGGATTTTTATTTTCGGCAACCGAACGCACGACAATATCGCGGTCGGTAATCATTCCGACCGGAGTTTTTGCATCGCCGCCTTCGATAATCGGAATGCATCCGCAATCGTTCTCGACCATCATTTTCGCAATCTCTTGTAAACTCGTATCCGGCATCGCGTGAGCCGGATTTTCCGTCATAATTTCTCTAACCTTCATAATTATTTTCTCCTTGTAAATTTAATGTGCTAACTGAATTTGCTGGGGCAAAGCCGGCGCAATCGTATAATCCGTGATAACGGTTTCGAGATTGACGATATTTTTCTCGGGCGTTAAATCCTTTTCGGTTAAAATGCCCATAAAAGCGTTGTTTTCGTCCACCACAAAAAGCCTTTCCGCGTCGATTATTTTTAAAAGCGCGGCACATTCTTCAACTGTCGTTTCGCTGTTGACGGTCGTGAAATTGCCGTTCATCACGCGTCCGGCACTAACGCGTTTCGGATTCAGCCCGCCGTTGATGATTTTCTCGCAGATGTCGTGTTCGGTAATCGTGCCGATAATATTTTTATGTGTTGTGCTTTCGACAACCGGCATACAGACGCAGCCGATTTCCGTCATTTTATTAAAAACTTCGGTCAGAGGAATTTCCGCCGTGCAGTAGATTTCCTTATCTCTTGAAACTTGCTTTGCCAACATTTTGTTTTCTCCTTTTTCATTGAATTAATACATAATTCACCCTGAATGTATTTATTCCAAACACAATTTGTGCGGAATTATCCGATGCCGCTGGAAATTGCAATATTCATTCCAAAAGATGTCTCTGCCGTAAGGCGGGTTTGAGACGTTTTTTCCGTACGTTGTTTGTTTGGCGAGAGGAGTTTTAGAAGTGATTGAGAATTTATTTGAAGCGGAATCTTTGTGGAAAATTACCCGGCAACGCCAACTCGTTTTGCCCGAATTCTCAAAAATTTAACTCAAAAAAATTGAAAAGAATGGCAAATGTCTTGACAAAAGGAATCATCTTGCACTAACTTACTTGTGCAATATAGAAAAAATTAAAGAATTCCATCGAAACGGATTGCAAAAAATTCATCAATCGAATTTTGCGCCGAAGAAATGCGATTTTACCTTTATAACCTGAACTAAACGGCTTTCACGAACAGATAAACAGGCGAGTATGTCTGTATAACCGAATTTAGTGCATTTCGGGTTTTTGCCAAACAGTTGAATTTAACCGATTAAATTTTGCCGACCCGACGTGAGGCAAAATCGTTTACACACATTTCGTCAATTAAGAAAAATTAAAAAAGAGGGGTTCTATGAATTTATTCAGAAATTTCGGATTACCGGTAATTCTAATGCTGGTTTGCGCTATTAGTGGCTTCGCGCAAAATCAGGAAGCAATCAAAAGCGACAAAGTTACCAATGATAAAAAAGTTTTGTATGACAGCAATTTGCTGGACGATTATACGCCATTGGATAACTTTTTAGGTGATGGAACGAATGCGCAATTAATAAGTGCGGCAACCTATTCGTTTTTATCGCTGAGCGGAGTCGCTCTTGAGGATATGTCAAGCGGCACGACGCAGCTGATCGGTCCCGGTCTTGACGATACGGCTTCTCCGGTGACGAACCTCGGTTTCGATTTCTGGTATGACGGAGTTCGGTTTACGCAATTCTCGTGTAACGCGAACGGTCTGTGCCGTTTAGGCGGGACGGTCGTGACGGGGGCTTTCGATAATGGAAGCGCGACGACTGGCTTTGCGACAACGACTAACTCGCCGAAAATCGCGCCTTATTTTGAAGACCTCTGCACAGGCACGAACGGCAAGATTCATTACAAAGTGGTCGGCAGTGCGCCGAACCGTAAGCTCGTTGTCGAGTGGCAGAATATGCAGGTTACACGCGGCGCGGGATGCGCGGGCGCAGGTGCCGGAACGCTTCAATTGTGGCTTAATGAATCGAGTGCGGCGACGAGTCCGGGGGCGATTCAATTTGTTTACGGAAACGGCATTGTCGCTTCGGCAGCGGCTGACGCAGGCGCTTCGATCGGCTTGCAGTCGGGCGCGGCAACAAACCTCGCATCGGTTACTTCTGCCGACGATACGGTTTCTTATGCTGCCGCAAACAATATTAATGCCGGCGGCATCACGGCAGGTAAAAGCTACACGTTTACTCCGAACGTTCCAAATGCACCGACGGGATTAACTTTTGCTCCCGTGACGCAGACAAGCATTCAGCTTAATTGGACGGACAATGCGGCAAACGAAGTCGGTTATGCCGTTTATCGCTCGACGGACGGTACGAACTTTACTTTTTTAACGCAAACCGCTGTTGACGCGGTTTCGTTTAACGATACGGGACTGCTTCCCGGCACGAATTATTTTTATCGCGTTTACGCGGTTTCGGAAGGTGCTTTAAGCGCAGTTCTTTCGGGAAGTCAGACGACCGGCGCACCCGGAAATGTTGCTTGTAACGGAGCCGGCGGCTTGTGGAGCGCGACCTCGACCTGGGGCGGCGGCGCGGTTCCGACCGGCGGCGATAACGTTACCATCGGCTCGGGCTGTACGGTGACCGTTGACACGGCGGCAACCGCCTTGAGTATGACGGTTCAAAGCGGCGGGGTTTTGGAATTTGAATCGGCAACCGCCCGCCTTTTGACGGTGGTTCTCGGCGTTACCATTGACAACGGCGGAACGGTTCGTTCAAACACATCCGGCACGGTAACAACCCACCAACTTTTTGTCGGAGCGGATTTAACCAATAACGGAACGCTCGATTTCAGCACAAACAGCGACACGGCAGGCGCGGAACTTCGGTTTACAGGCGCAGCGAACAACTCGTTCTCCGGCACGGGCGGGACGACCGATTTACGGCTGCTGACGATTCAGAAAGGAGCGGGAACGGTTAACGCAACCAGTCCGACACTCGATATTAATCTTTCAAATATGAGTGTTCGCGGGCTAACGACGGGCGGAATATCAGGTTTCCTGAATACTGCCGTCTTTAACGGTATCGTTAAATTCTCAGGCTCTAACACATTCAGCGATCAGGTCTTTCAAACCGCCGGTTATTCGATTCCCGGAACAGGCGGCGTTTGGTTCAATAATCCGAATTTTACGGTTGCGCCGCTTAACGCCTCGCCGACCGTGACCGGATTGCTCCGAATGACGCAAGGAACCTTGAATATCGGAACGTCAACCGGCAATTCGATGGGCTTTGCGACAGGAAGCACGATCATCGTCGAAGGCGGCGCGGTTAATGCGGCAGGCAGATTCGGTGTCAGCGCGGCAACCAGCATTATCAATTTTTCGATGTCGAACGGCACGGTAACGGTTCAGACCGCCGGAAATACTTCGACGACGCTTGCCGGTTTCGATTTGGGAACGTCTTTGAGTTCGACCATTTCGCTGACGGGCGGCACAATCGTCGTTCAGCTTGCCAATACCGCGGCTTCGGGTCCGAGAGATTACCGAAATCAAGCCGGCACCGGCATTGCAGGCGTAACGGGCGGAACTTTACAGCTCGGCAACGCCAGCTCCGGCGCGGCGAAAAACTTTACGATGCGCGGCGTCGTTCCGAATTTGGTCATTACCAACACTTCGGCAAATCATACGGCGCAGTGGGATACAACGTTGACGAATTACAACAATATCTCGCGCAACATAACCATTAATGCGGGAAATACGCTGAATCTGGGCAACGTTGTTTTCCTTTTTTACGGCACAACGCTTACCAACGACGGAACTTTGACTCATAACGGAGCGAGTTCAAACACTGTGATATTTACCGATTACGCTCCCGTAACATATACGGGAAGCGGAACTGTAACCGCGCCTTTATCAGCACTCGCCGTTCAGTCAGCTCAAGGATTTACGATTGATTCGGCAACCTCGGGCATAACGGTGAATGCGGTCAGATTATTCTTCGGCAGTGTTATCAACGCTAATAAACTGACAATCGGCAACGGCGGAACGACAACGGCGACGATTCAAATCGGCAATACGACGACCCCGACTGCCGCCGGAACATTCGATTCGACACCGACTTTCAATCCCGGCACGGGCGGAATCGTGTTCTCTTATTTGAGAACCGAATCTTCGAGAGTAATGGGACCGGAAATTCCGTCAAGCCGTTCGATTACAAATTTGACCTACGACGATAACGCCGCAGGACGCACACTGACTTTGGCGGGTGGCAATCTGACGGTCACTGGCAACTTGACACTGACAAACGGCGTTATCATAACGAACAGCTCGAATATTTTGAGGCACAACGGTACGGCGACACGTACAAACGGTTATGTCAACGGACCGCTCACCCGCGACTACACGGCGACCGGAACTTATACCTATCACATTGGCGACGGCGGCTATTCGCCGCTGACGGCAAACGTGACGGCTGGCACCGGAAGCCTGGTCGCGCAAGCGGTTGGGACGACGCAGCCGAATATTCCGAATCCGTCCAAAGCACTGTCGCGTTACTGGAAACTGGGCGGCACGGGCATCACGTCCGATTTAACTTTCAGTTACATAGACCCGGCGGATATTCCGGGAACGGCGACCGAAGCCAATTTCGTGATCGTGAAATACGACGGTGCTTTCACTCAGCCGGGCGGAACGGTTGATACGACCGCGAATACGGCGACGATTACCGGCGTGACATCCTTCTCGGATTGGACGCTTGCCGAACCTTCGGCACTGACCGCTCCGGGAACTTTGCAATTGAGCAGCCCGACCTATTCGGCAAATGAGAACGCCGGAAGCGTGACCGTGACGGTGAACCGCGTGAGCGGAACCGACGGCGCAGTAACGGTTGATTACGCGCTCGGCGGCGGCACGGCAACCGGCGGAGCGGCTTGCGGCGCAGGCATTGACTACGTCAATACCGGCGGCACAGTTTCGTTTGCCAACGGCGAAGCGAGCAAGAACTTCAACGTTACGCTTTGCGGCGATACGGATGTCGAACCGGATGAAACTTTCGACGTGACACTTTCAAACCCGACGGGCGGCGCGACGCTCGGAACACCGACTACCGCGACCGTGACGATTCTAAATGATGACACGACAGCCGGTCCGGTGACCGTCACGGCTACTGCCGGAACGGTTTCGGGAACATATACTGATCTGACAACAGCGATTGCGGCGGTTAATGACGGAACCCATCAGGGCGGCATCGTGATCAGCATCAATCAAAACACGACCGAACCCGGAACCGTTATTCTTAACGGCAGCGGTGCGGGCGCGGCAGTTTATACATCAGTTTTGATTCGTCCGACGGCGGACGGGCTGACCGTTTCGGGAGCATCGGCGCAGGGACGCGGACTGATCGAACTCAATGGCGCGGACAACGTGACCATTGACGGCGATAACCCGAATACGGGCGGCACGAATCGTAATCTGACGATTCAGAATACGGCAGTCAGCACGACGACGTTTACGTCGGTAATTCGTATTGCAACGAATATCACGACCGTCAATAGCGCGGACAACAATATCTTCAGAAATCTGAATATTGTCGGCAGTGCGACGGGCAGAAACATCGGTACGGCGACGACCACAACCGGCTCGGAAAACACTACCTTCGGTATTTTCTCGGGTCCGAATGCGTCCGGCGTGACCACCGCTCCGACTGCGATTACTTCGGTATTGACGGGCGTGGCTACCGGCGCGACGGTGACTAACCTGATTGTCAGCAACAACAGCATTGTCACGGCGGCGCGCGCGATTTCGATCAATGGATCTGCGACAAGCGTTCATACCGGACTGCAGGTCAACAACAATCTGATTGGCAATCCGACTGCAGGAGAAACCGATCAGGTAACGGCTATCGGCATTACCGTTAATGGCGCAACCAATCCATCGATCGCCGATAACACGGTCTATGTCGAAGGCTTTGTTGCTTCGAGTGCTGCCGGACATGGCATCAATGTCGGTGTCAACAGTACGAATACGACCGGCGCGATAATTGAGCGAAATAAAGTCAACCGCGTCAGAAACAATAATCCTGCAACCTGGGCGGCTTACGGTATCAATATCGCAGGTATTGCCGCAAGCGCGCACACAGTGCAGAACAACTTCGTTTCGGGCGTGATTAATAATCAAACCGCCGGCACGGGCGGGTTCGGAACAACTTTCGGCGCTTATGGTATTCGCGTCGCAAGCGGTACGGGACACAAGGTTTACCATAACTCTGTTCATCTCTACGGCGCGATACCGGGAGTTACGAGCACGAATCTGACGGCGGCGTTTCTCGTAGTCGGCACGGGACAAACCGGCATGGATGTCAGAAACAACATCTTTTCCAACCGGATCACGGGCGGCAATCCCGCCTCGCCGGGCACACGCAATGTGTCGGTTTACCTTCCTTCGGGCGCAACGGCGACGATGAACCTGACGCTCAATAACAACGCGTATTTTGTCGCGGCGGATGCGCTTAGTCGTCTGGCGCAAGTCGGCACGGTGTTCGGCACGGGCGAATATCTGGTCGGCAATTTTGACCCGACTTCAACAACCCCGGCGACAAACTTCAGAGCTTATACAAGCACCCTGAGTGCCGCCGGAACAAATGATAACGCTTCATTTGCAACCACTTCGCCGCCGCCGTTTGTTTCAAACGTTGATTTGCATATTCCCGCAGGCACGGCGACGCGGCTCGAATCGGGCGGCGCAGCGGTCGGTGTCACAACGGATATTGATAACGAGGCGCGCAACGCGACTACACCGGACATCGGTGCGGACGAGTTCGCCGGAAATCCGGCACCTGCCAATGACATCGCTGCGGTAGGATTCGTCTATCCGCCGAACGGCTCGACGATCCCGACCGGCGCGACGTTTAATCCGCAGGCACGGTTTAACAATAACGGCACGGCGACGCAGACCAATGTAACTGTTCGATTCCGCATTATTGACTCGTCAATGACGGTTATTTATAACCAGACGGCAACAATCGCGAGCATCGCGCCTTTGCAGAACGTTGATGTTTCGTTCCCGTCAACTTCGATTGTAAATCCGGGTACTTACATGATGGAGGCTTCGGCTGAACTCGCGGGCGACGGGAATCCGGGCAACGATCTGATCAGCGGCACATTCAATGCCGTCACTCCGGTCGGCGGCACGGTGACGGTCGGAACGGGCGGAACATACACATCGCTGACCAATCCGGGCGGCTTGTTCGAAGCGCTCAATCTGGCGGGAATTTCCGGTAATCTGACGGTCAATATTACAAGCGACCTGACGGCGGAAACCGGCGCGGTTGCGCTCAATCAGTTGGCTGAAGCCGGTGCGGGCGGCTATACGGTGACAATCAAGCCGTCCGGTGCGCCGCGCACGATTTCCGGCACCGGAGCGTTAAGCAACGGTTTAATTAATCTAAACGGCGCAGACCGCATCGTTTTTGACGGTTCACTCTCGGGCGGTACAGACCGCAACTTGACGATTACCAATAATCAAACCGGCACTTCGACCGTTTTCTGGATTAAGAGTGCTAACGCGGGCAACGGCGCCACCAATAATACGATTAAGAACAGTATTATCAACGGCGCGGGAACGGCGACCGCACAGACGACCGCCGGTATTCTGGCTGGAAGCGGCGTTACGATCGGTGGTCCGGCTGAGGCGCCGAACAATAACAACACGGTCACGAATAACCACATCTACCGTGTTCAGAACTCGCTCTATAATCAGGGCAACACCGGTTTAGACCAAAATTGGACTATTACCAATAACGAGTTCGGTTCAACGATCGAAGCCGACAAGAACCGCTTCCGCGGTATGTTGATGGGTAATGCAAATAACTTCGTCATCAGCGGCAACACGGTTCTCGGCGTTACTAATTTCACCGGAACGACCGGCGCGAATACCGGAATTCAGATTGCCTTTGCCGTAACTAACGGGACTGTAACCGGCAACCGGATTTCGAATGTTCACAACCTGAGCGCAAGCGGTACCGGCGCTTTCGGGATGCAGCTTGGCGCAACGCCGACGACGAATATTCTGATTGCCAACAACTTTATTTGGGATATTCAAGCGGTCGGTTCGGCGACGGTCGCCAGTAACGGACACGGCATTACCATCAATGGTGCTGCCACCGCCGGCGGTTATAAGATCTACCACAACTCGATCAACCTGAATAGCAACCAGACCAGCGGAACGACTGCGGCGTTGAATATCACGACCGCGGTGGTTGCCGCCGGGGCGATCGATTTGAGAAACAACATCCTTGCCAACACCCAAACTGCCGGTGCGACACGGTTCTCCGTTTTCAGCGCGGCAGCGGCAAGTGTGTTTAATTTGATTGATTACAATGACTACTTCTCCACCGGTTCGGTTGGTTCGCTTGGTGGAGTTGTCCGTCCAACGCTTGCCGACTGGCAGACGGCGACCGGACAGGACGCGAATTCAAAAGCGGTTGATCCGTTGTTTGTCTCCGCAACCGACCTGCACTTGCAGCCGGGAAGCCCGATGCTCGCAATGGGTGTCAGCGGAACGGGTGTCACGACTGACATTGACGGTCAGACGCGTGATATTCCGCCGGACATCGGTGCGGACGAAATTCCGGCATCGGCAACACCGGGCAGCGTTCAGTTCAGTTCGCCAACCTATTCGGTCGGCGAAGCGGGTGGGACAGTTACTTTGACGATTACCCGAACGGGCGGAAGCAGCGGTGCAATTTCCGCGACTTTCAGCACGGCTAACGGAACAGCAACCGGCGGCGCGTCCTGCACTGCGGGAGTTGATTACGTGAGCATCACGGGCGGCTCGGTCAATTGGGCGAACGGCGACAGCGCGCCGAAAACCTTCGATGTGACGATTTGTAACGACGCGGCGTTTGAAGGCAATGAGGACTTTACTGCTCTCATTACCGGCACGACGGGCGGCGCGACAATCGGAACACCGAATCCGGCGACCGTGACCATCACTGACGATGATCCCGCGCCGGTAGGAACGATCAGCGTAAATGACGTTCGCGTTCTTGAAGGCAACACGGGCGGCACTAATGCGGTGTTCACCGTAACTTATGCCGGATCGTCTCCGGCAACCGCTTCCGTTCAATATGCGACGGCAGACGGAACGGCGGTGGCTGGCTTGGATTATCTGGCAGTGAGCGGAACTTTGAGTTTTGCCTCGTCCGCAACCCAGACGGTGACGGTTCCGATTATCGGTAAAACTCTGAAGGAAGCTAATGAAACATTCTTCCTTAATCTGAGTAATCCCGTAAATGCAACGATTACCGATGGTCAGGGTGTCGGCATCATCATTGACGAAGACCGCGCATATCCCTCGGACTTCGACCGTGATTTATATTCCGACCTGAGCATCTACCGTCCGGGTGAAGTTGGAGGTTGGTATATCTTTCAATCAGCCAGCAACACGTCGAACATCGTTTCTTTCGGCACTACCGGTGACCGACCCGTTCCCGGGGATTACGACGGCGACGGTAAAGCGGATATTGCTGTATTCCGAGAGTCCGAAGGGAAATGGTATGTCGTTTCAAGTCTTAATGCTTCGGTTCAGGTAACGAATTGGGGCGCGAGCGGCGACAAACCGGTTCAGGGCGATTACGACGGCGACGGTAAAACGGATATTGCGATTTATCGTCCGTCAACCGGCACGTGGTGGATAACCAGAAGTTCCGACAACACCAATTATACGGTGACATTCGGAATCAGCACTGACCGACCGGTTCAAGGCGATTACGACGGCGACTTCAAGACCGACGTTGCTGTTTACCGTGACGGAACGTGGTATATCAATCTGAGTTCTAACGGCTCGGTCGTTGTTCAAAACTTCGGTTTGGCTTCGGATAAACCCGTTTCGGGCGATTTTGACGGTGACGGTAAATACGATCTCGCCATCTTCCGCAACGGCGGCTGGTGGGTTCTTAATTCACTAACCGGAACCGCGAGTTTCGTTCCTTGGGGACAAACCGGCGATGTTCCCGTTCCGGCGGATTACGACCGCGACGGCACGACGGATTTCGCAATTTTCCGTCCGTCAACCGGCGAATGGTTTATGTTGAGAAGCTCGAACGGCTCTTACTTCTCAGTGGTTTGGGGACAAAACGGCGATATTCCGGTGCCATCGGCGTATCTGCCGCAGTAAAAATGTCTTTCAAGACATTTGTCTGATCAAAAGAGAAAAGGTTTTCGCACGAAAACCTTTTCTCTTTTTTTTTCGATGGTATAATTTTTTTCTTACATGAGCATTTACGAACAATTTCAGCCGATAGATTTAGAAAATATAATTACTTACGAGCTTGCCTCGCGTCCGAGCAAGGTGACGGTCAAGGATTTTGCGCGTTCGGTTGATGCCGATGCTTCGCTTAAAGATTTTCTCGACGGTTTGCCCGATATTTTAGCCGTCAAACATTTACGCGAAATCGCTGCAAACATTCGCCGCGCAAAGGATTTGAATAAACCGGTTATCTGGGGAATCGGCGGACACGTCGTGAAAACGGGGCTTTCGCCGATTTTAATTGATTTGATGCGGCGCGGGTTTGTTTCGGCAATCGCCGCGAACGGTGCGGTTCTCGTTCACGATACCGAGATCGCGCTTGTCGGTTTTACTTCCGAAGACGTTGACGCGAGCCTCGGCAAAGGCGATTTCGGCGCGGCGCGGGAAACCGGCGAAATCTTAAACGCGGCGGCAAAAAGCGGCGCGAATGACCTGATTGGCTTAGGCGAAGCGATGGGCAGGGAAGTTACCGAAATGAATCCGCCGAATGCCGATAAATCTTTGCTTTGCCAAACCTACGAAAACAAAATTCCGTTCACCGCGCATCTCACAATCGGAGCGGACATCGGGCATTTTCACAGCAGTTGCGACGGTGCTTCTTTGGGTGCAACTTCGCACACCGATTTCAAGTTATTTTGTTCGATCATCAAGGAATTAAACGGCGGCGGAGTTTATTTAAATGTCGGTTCGGCGGTGACGATGCCCGAGATTTTTCTGAAAGCCGTCACGGTCGTGCGAAATCTCGGGTTTGAATTACAGGATTTTACGACCGCGAATTTCGATTTTATCCAGCATTACCGCCCGCAAACAAACGTCGTCCGCCGCCCGACCGCAAACGGCGCGGGACGCGGATTTTCAATTACCGGACATCACGAAATTATGATTCCTCTGCTCGCCGCGCAAATTCTTCATTCTTAACAATTGAATAAGGCGGTTTTCTTAAACCTTTGTTTGACACGAAACCGCTTATGATTTATCTTCTTATTGAAAACGATTTTCATTTTCAAAGTTGTTTCAATCAGGAAACAATCTTGAAACGGTAAGTTTGCCCCTCAAAAGCCGATTAAAACTGATTTTAATTTTGTTTAGCGAAGGGATAAAAGCTGAATAATCATTGGCGGAACTTATTAATTGTTTTCCCCTCTTTAATGCCTAAGCAGGCTAATTTAGACATTAAAAAATAACATTCAGTTTGAAATTTTATAAAGGAAGTTAAAAAAAACAGATGAAAAGCCGAACATTTTTATGGGCGATTATTATTACCGGAATTTTTATTGTAAATATTGATGCACAAACAAACGAAAGTCGGGGTTTGAGCGGGAAGGTTCTGGATCAAACCGGCGCAGTCGTCGTCGGAGCCGAAGTCACGGCGAAACTTGAGGAAATAAATTATCAAAGAAATCTGCAGACGGACGGGAATGGACAGTTTGCTTTTCTTAATTTGCCAGCCGGAAATTATCAAATCACGGTTTCGGCAAAAGGTTTCGGCAGGGAAACGAAAACCGCGCCGAGCGGAACAATGGTTGAAATCATATTAATGCCAGAAAATGTTGCGGAGGTTGTTTCGATAACATCGAATTATCTTGCCGGAACTTCAGAAGCGCTTGAACAAACGCCCGGTTCATTACAGATCATTGACCGCGCAACGCTTGAAAATGCGCGCGTTTTTGATTTTTCGGAAGCCCTGCGCAAAGTTTCGGGAGTTAATGTGCGCGACGAAGAAGGTTTCGGTTTGCGTCCGAACATCGGAATTCGCGGGACGAACCCGACGCGGACAACTAAGGTTTTACTCCTCGAAGACGGCATTCCGTTATCGTATGCGCCATACGGCGATAACGCTTCGTATTATCATCCGCCGGTCGAGCGTTTCGATTCGATTGAGGTCTTGAAAGGTTCGGGGCAGATCGGCTACGGTCCGGTCACGGTCGCCGGCGTGATTAATTACCTGACACCGAATCCGCCGGAAAAACCGACCTTCTCATTAAAATTAATCGGCGGCAACCGCGACTTTTTTAACGGCAACGCGAACTTCGGCACAACTTTTGGAAAAACCGGATTTTTCGTCAATTTCAACCGGAAACAGGGTGAAGGCGCGCGCGAAAACGTCCGTTCGGGACTGAACGATCTGAGCGCGAAAGTGGTGCAAAAGCTCGATGACCGAAATATTCTGACATTCAAATACAGCCATTTCAACGAAGATTCGCGCCTCACTTATTCGGGCTTGACCGAAGCCGAATTCTCCGCCAATCCGCGTAGAAATCCTTTCCGCAACGATTCGACAAATTTTTTCCGCGAAGGTTTTTCAGCTATGCACACCGCCGTTTTAAGCACAAAATCCAGTTTGACGACCAAAGCCTACACATCGTATTTTTCGCGCGATTGGTGGCGGCAGTCATCAAATTCGGCACAGCGTCCGAACCGGCTGAACGTTGATCCGGATTGCCGTTCGATGGCGGATTTATATACGACCTGCGGCATTGAAGGTCGTTTGCGGGATTATCGTGTTTACGGCATCGAGCCGCGATTTGACTGGCAGTTTAACACGGGGCGCGTCCGCAACGATTTTAGCGTCGGATTTCGTTATCATTACGAAAATCAGGATCGCCGCCAATTAAACGGAGACCTTCCGAACTCACGCGACGGCGTGTTGGCTGAAAGCAATATTCGCCGCAACACGGCGGTTTCGGGTTTTCTTCAGAATCGTTTTATCTTCGGCAATCTGGCAATTACGCCGGGTGTGCGCGTCGAAAAGATCAATTTCAAACGCATCAACCGTCTGAACGGAGCAAGCGGCGAAACCGATTTGACGCAGGTTATTCCGGGAATCGGGGTTGCCTATAATATCAAAGAGAAAACGACAGTATTTGCGGGCGTTCACCGCGGTTTTGCGCCGCCGCGCACCGAAGATATAATCAGCAATTCGGGCGGCGTTGTTGAACTCGATGCCGAATTGAGCTGGAATTACGAGGTCGGTTTTCGCAGCCGGATTATCAACGGCATCAATCTGGAAGCGACGTTTTTCCGAAATGATTATGAAAATCAGATCGTTCCGGCATCAGTTGCGGGCGGCACCGGAGCGGTTTTCACGAACGGCGGCAGAACGCTTCATCAGGGAATCGAGTTTGCGGGACAGATTGATTCGGCTAATGTTTTCAAGACCTCCTATAACATTTATTTCCGCAATTCTTATACATTTCTCGGAACGGCTGAATTTCGCGGAATTCGTAATAGTTCGATCGGCGGGTTTACAAATGTTTCCGTGTCCGGAAATCGTCTGCCTTACGCACCGAAAAGTCTTTTAAATATGGTCGTCGGAGTCGCTTACAAAAATTTCGACGGCTTTCTCGAAAACAATTATCTCGGCAGACAATATTCCGACGATCTGAACCGTATTAATCCGCCGGCGAACGGTCAGGGCGGTTTGATTCCGAGTCAGACCTATTTCAACGCGACCGCCAATTACAAGGTCGAAAAATGGAAAACGACGTTCTTCGTGACGGCAAAAAACATCTTTGACCGGACGTTTATTGTTGACCGTTCGCGCGGCATTCTGCCATCGAGTCCGCGTCTTTTGCAGGCGGGATTAAAACTGAACCTTTAAGCGAAATATGAAAAAAATAAGCATCATTAAATTATTGAGCTTTGCACAAAAATAGGCGAAAAAGTCGAAAGTCGGCGAATAATTTTACATTCTACATTCTTCATTAAATGCAGTAAATACCTGCTTAAAAATGTAAAATGCAGAATGTAAAATTGATAATGATTTATCACACCAATGCTTTTAATTGTTTTTTGTGCAAAGCCAAATTATTGAGCAATAATTTAATGATGCTTATTTTTTAATTGCGAAGTCCGAAAAACTTTCGGATTGAATTGAACATTCCCGTTTTCGCCGCCTGCGCATCGGTCGGCTTTTGGGAATTAACTTCCGTCAGACCGGCGCGGCGTTCTTCGATGATGTCAACGAATCTTTCAACCAGTTCGGGATTGGCTTCGAGAACCGGTTTCAGACAGGTGTGTTTTATTTCCAGAACCTCGGTTTCTTCGAGCGCGATGACGGTCGCGGTGCGCGGTTCGCCCGTGAAAAGTCCCATTTCGCCGAAAAACTCGCCTTCGTTCAAATTGCGTAAAACCTTGATTTTGCCATCCTCGTTGATTTGGACTTTGACCGAACCGCGATGAATGACGAACATCGAATTGCCTTCCTGTCCGCGCCGGACGATCTTTTCGCCCGTCGCAAAGATTTTCGCCTCGACCGTTTCGGCAATCTGCTGCGTTTCTTCATCCGTCAGCGGCGCAAACAACGGAACTTCGCCTAAACGGTCGAAAATCTCGGTCGCAGATTCGGTAAAGTTCGGCTCGATTTCTTGTTTTTCGACATAAAGCGTCCGCGTCGGGAAAGCGAAGTGAATATTTTCGCGCTGAAAGGCATACCAAATTCGCTGGCGGATCATCGCGTCCGTGTCGTTAAATTTCGTGTAATCTTCGACCCAGTATTTGACCTCGAAATCAATGCCGTTGTCGCCCAGATTTCGCACCCGGACAACCGGACGAATTTTCGGCGAAACGTTTTCGACCTGCCGGACGACTTCGCGGATCAGCTGAATCGTTCGTGCGGGCGAAGCCGAATAGATCGTGTTAAAGAAAACGAGCCGCGCATTGAGATTATCCTTCGGCGAAACTTCGATAAATTCCTTGCCGAGAACCGCGTTGCTGATAACGATTATTTTATTTTGAAACGTGCGAATCTTTACGCCGCGCCACGAAACCTGTTCGACAACGCCCGTCCAACGGTTATTTTGGATATTGATGACATCGCCGATCTGAAACGGTTGATCGGCTTGCAGAGCGATGCCCGCGAAAAGATTTCCCAAAGTATCTTGAAGCGCAAGACCGACGACGATTCCCAAAATCGTCGAACCCGTAAACAGCGGCGCGAGCTGAACGGTCGGATATTGCGACTGAAAAATGATGAAAAACGCGACGATGCAGACGACGATTGAGAGAACGGTTTTGAGCAGCGAAGAAATTTCGTTTTGCGAAGAATTACGGAGCGCGATATGAAAGATCAAATAATTAAGGAAACGAACAAAAATTATGACGATCGCCATCCATAAAATAATTTTTATGATGTGCGCAATATTAAATACCAGAATTCTAATGGTATCGCCGAACTGCGTCGGCATCGCGCTTTCGCCGCTCAGCATCCGTATTTTATTGAGGTAAGTTTCTATATCGCTGTCGGGCGGGACAATAATTAAAACGAGCGTGATTATCGTCGTCGAGAGAAGCAAAAAAACGGTTTTCTTTCGCAATTCGGAATCTGGCATATTTTTCTAGATTGGAGATTCAAAATTCAAGATTTAAGAGTATTTAATTTTTTTAATCTTGAATCTTAAATCTTGAATTTTGAATTCGTATTTCGGCTTAAAACATATCAATAATTGATTTTCCAATCAACATCAGCGAAAGGAATGAAACAACAATTGTTATAAACCACGCAAAGATTTTGAAAAGAAAGCTGTTCGCGTATTCGCCCATAATTTCTTTGTTCGACGAAAGCAAAACGATAGTCACGAGAATAACCGGCAGCAGAACGCCGTTGATAGTTTGCGTAAAAATAAGGAGCTTGATTTGCGGAATATTCGGAATCAGCGCGACGATTACGCCCAAAACGATCAGCGTCGTAAAAATTCCGAGAAAAATCGGTGCTTCGCGGAAGCTGCGCGACAAACCTTTTTCAAATCCTAACGCTTCGCTTAAACTGTAAGCCGTCGCAAGCGGCAAAACGCCCATCGCCAGCATCGCCGCGCCGAAAAGTCCGATGCCGAAAAGATATTTCGCGTAAACTCCGGCGATCGGGGTCAGCGAATTGGCGGCGGTTGCGGCGGAATCGATTTCCGTAATTCCCCGCACATGAAGCGTCGCGGCGGTCGAAATAACGATAAACGCCGCGATCAGACAGGCAAAAATCGTCCCGGTGATGACATCGGCGCGCGCCAGCGGCAAATCTTCTTTGTCCATCTGTTTTTCGACGACCGAAGACTGCACGTAAACCTGCATAAACGGCGTGATCGTCGTGCCGATCAAAGCCATCACCGTGAAAAGATAAACCGAAGAAAATTCAAATTTCGGCGCGATGATCTGTGCGCCGACCTCCGACCAGTCGGGTTTTGCCAGAAAAGCCGAAATCACATAACCGAAAAACACGAGCGACATTGCCAGAAAAACCCGTTCGACGCGTTTCTGCGTTCCTTTAACGACGAGCCACCAGATCAAAAACGCGGTTATCGGAACGGTTAAATAACGCGGAATCCCAAAAAGCTCCGACGCTTGCGCAATGCCGACGAATTCCGAGATAATCACGCCCGAATTGGCGATCAGCAGCGAGAGCATAACGAGCGTCGTCCAGCGCACGCCGAAACGTTCGCGGATCAGATCCGCCAAACCTTGTCCGGTGACAACGCCCATCCGCACGCACATTTCCTGGACGGCGATGAGCGAGATCATCATCGGCAGAAAAACCCATAATAGTCCGTAACCGTAACTTGCGCCGACGGTCGAGTAAGTGGCGATTCCGCTGGCATCGTTACCCGCATTGGCGGCGATAATTCCGGGACCGAGAACGGCAAGGTAGGCAATAAAGCGGTAATTAGGCAGATTGCGACGGAAACGCGATGGAAAGCGCACGAATTTCTGCACAAATTTGGTTGATAAAATTCGCGGAAACGCCATTTTTACTGCTACTGTCGCCGTCTGTCATTTTTGTAATTAATCAATAAATCTAGCCGAAAATTGAATATAAGCCTGTTTTTTGAAATTAGCAAAGGCGGGAATAAAAAAAGTGCGGCTGGACTAACAACTGTGAAAGGAAGATTAAAGTCTGATGCCGACGGGGCAAATTTCCGGTTTGCGGAATTGCCATAAAAGACATCCGTCGTCCTCGAATTCGGGTGGCGGCAATTCACCCTGAAGAGGCGCGAGATGAATCACGAAATTCAGAAAATTATCATCTTCCCAGCCGTTTTTTATCCAATCGGGCGGCGTTTCGTGCGGTCTGGTTCGAGCAAAATAATCGAGCGGTTTTTCGTGCTTCATTTCAGATTCTTTGCCGAAACACATCTTAAAAGAACTGCGGTCTTCGATCGCCATCCAGCCGCCCGCCAGATCGTTCGGCGGGTAGGAATAAATCGTCGCGGCATATTCGTCCGACGGAACTTCGATAAAACAGCCGAGATGATAATCGCCGCCCGGTTCGGCGGTCGGAAAATCTTCCATATATTCTTCCAGATCTTCGTCGCAGACCCCGGAAACGACCATTTTGCCGGATTCGAGATTCAATTTCCACACCACTTTTGCCGTCCAATCCGACTTTTCTTGATCGTTTAAATCGCCGAACAGGACGCGAACAAAATAACCGTCATCCTGATAAAGCGAAGTTCCCATCAATGCACCTTTCAACGTCAAATTCTGCCAGCCAAAATGATGCAGATCGGCAAAAGATTTGCCGCCGAGATTGGCATCGGCAATATAAAACAAACAACCTGCTTCCTGTATCGAAAAATTAACTTCTGTTCTTTTCATAGATTTCTTATCGGAATACGGCATCGGCGGGATGGTTTGATGTTATTGCAAAGCCTCGACCGCCAGCGAAAGCGGATGACGACCGTAGCGCATCACGCCGAAACGAACGGCGACAACTACGCTCTGATTCGGCAAAAGCGGATTGTTTTGCGTGATTGCATCAACCGTCAAAGTGCTGTTGATGCCGCCGCCGTTTGGCTGTAATCTTTCCGCCGCCAGCGTCACGCCTTTTATTATTTTGTTTTCATCGAGCGAACTCAAAAGACGAAAATCGGGACGCGACGAAAAGCGTTTTTGCGTCAGAGTTCCGACGGTCGGGAAATCAATCGCCCGCAAACGAAGCGCAAAAATCGGCTGATTCGTATTGTTCGTAATTCGGCGATAAAGCGTCAGCGTTCCTTGCGAGCCGTTTGGAACGGGCGCGGAATCATAAACTTCCGAACCGAATTCTTCGATTGAAACTTGATTTTCGGTCATCAAACGCAAACTTTCCGAAGTTTCCGGCGCGGGCGCACCGAGAACCGAGTAAATTTTCGTTTGTTCATTTGAAGCAAAAATTGTTGCGTGATTGTCAATCAGCAGAAAATCTGCGGCATTGCTGTTCGAGTCCTGCAAACCGTTGATCGATAATTTACGGACAAACGACGTTTCAGAATTAGCCACACTGATGGGCGGCAGATTTTTGCCTTCGCTCCAGACGGAATTTTCAAACCCGACGGCATCGAGCGTGTTTGATTGGTCAAACTGCGCGGTGTCCGATGTTCTGAGCAAAACGAGATTTGAATTATCGGGAATATCTGCCGAAAAAGTTTGGTCGCCGACCGCGGTGGTCGTGCCGATGCCGGTCGGATAATCAATGATTGAAAACCCGCCGTTCGGATTGTTATTGGTCAAAAGATAATGACCGCGTGAACGGATTGTCACCAGATTCGGAATCGTTACGACGGGCGTTAGATTTGCGCCGTTGGCTCTTGCCAAAGTCAAACCGTTTGAACCGTCCGATGTTTGAATCGTAACGTCGAAATCGTTGGGATTAAAGAATTTAATGTATTCATCATTTGCGCCGAGCCGTCCGCGTTGACGAAATTCGCTGATCAGCAAATCACCGTTTGCAAGGTCTTCATCGAGAATCTGCACGGTTGCCGTGTCGAAGTTTACTTCAATATCGGCATTATTTGTCGGGTTGCTCAAAACGACGGAAAAATGCTCACGCGGTTCGAGAAGATTGTCGTTGACGATCGGAATCGTCACGGTTTTTGTCGTTTCGAGAATGTTAAATGTCAAAACGCCGCTGGTTGTCTGGAAATCCTGTCCGCTGATTGCCGTGCCGTTTTCCGTGTGAAAATCAACCGTCACGGGATTTGTCGCAGTAATTGTTCCGGTGCGTTTGACGGTAACGGTTATCGCCGCGCCGTTTTCGGTCTTTTGGTAAGAAAGGTTTTCAAACCGCAGAGTTCCGCCGCTGCCGCCCGTCGGCGAGCCGACCGTGCCGACAAAAACGAGTTCGCGGTTATTGTTCAAACTTGCGATATTGAAAATCGCCGGATTGATCGCATAACCAGCACGGGTTGCCGAAATTGCGTGCGGTTCGCCCGGAACGGTGTCCAAAAAAGCGAAACGTCCGTCCGCGCCCGTCAGAATATTTCCCGAAACCTGCCCGCTCATGGCGATCATTACGTTTGAAAGCGGATTGCCCGTAGTTGCGTCAATCACCTTTCCGCCAATCACAAAATCGCCGAATTTGCTGACAAAAGCATCCGCGCCGCCGCCGTTAAAAGTTTGAAAAGCATTTGCCGTTGTCGGAAAAGGATTGGCGTTGAGTGCTGTCTGTCCGGTGATATAAACGTTTCCGACCGTATCGAGCGCGACATCGTTTGCAGAATCCGAACCGCCGCCGCCGAGATAGGTTGAATAAACGAGAGCCGTCGCAGATTGATTCAAAATGGTCAAAATCCCGTCGTTGCTTCCGTTAAAAGTTGTATCGTATGCTCCGGCGGTGGTCGGGTAATCGCCGCCGAAATTTGTTCCTGCAACGTATGCGTTTCCGAAAGCGTCAACCGCTATCGAATTTCCATTCTCGCCCTGCGTTCCGCCCAAAAACGTCGAATAGACGAGCGTTGCGCCGTTCGCGCTCAATTTGCTGACACCGATTTCAGTGCTTCCCGCAGCGGTCGTATCAAAAACGCCCGGAGTCGTGGGAAATCCCGGGGCGACAGAGCCGACGATATACGCGCTTCCGGCGTTGTCAATTGCCAAACCGTTTCCGTTGTCAATACCCGCGCCGCCGATAAAGGTCGAATAAATAAGTGCCGTGCCTGCGGCATTTATTTTCGTCACAAAAAAATCCGTGATGCCGTTGTGCGTCGTATCGAATGCTCCGGCGGTCGTCGGAAAATCGGTTACGTCGTCGGTTGTCGAGCCGCCGACAAAGACTTCTCCGGCAGAGTTGACGGCAATCGAAGTGCCGACATCAATCGCGCTGCCGCCCAAAAAAGTCGAATAGACGAGAGCCGTGCCGGTGTCGTTCAGCTTCGTCACCGCAACGTCGTCAAATCCGTTGTGCGTCGTATCGAACGCGCCTGCCGTCGTCGGATAATTCAGCGCGGGCGACGCGTCGGGAGTGCGGACGACAATGTAAGCGTTTCCGCCGGAATCAACTGCTAAATCATTGGCAGAATCTATCTGCGACGCGCCGATGTAGGTCGAGTAAATCAGAGCCGCGCCGGTTGGATTCAGTTTCGTCACAAAAACATCCGAACCGCCGTTAAATGTCGTATCAAATGCTCCCGCGGTGGTCGGAAAAGCCGAACCCGCCGCACCGGCGACATAAATATTTCCGCTCGTGTCAACGGCGATGCCCCTGCCTTCATCAAAATTACCGCCGCCTAAAAACGTCGAAAAAACAATTCCTGTTCCGCTTGAATTGAGTTTGGTTACAAAAACATCTTCGCTGCCGTTATGCGTTGGGTCGAAAGTTCCGGCAGTAGTCGGAAAAGAAGTTGAAAGCGTTCTGCCGGTGATGTATGAATTTCCGTTTGCGTCAACCGCAATATCGTTTGAAATATCATCGGCAAACGAGCCGACGAATGTTGAAAAAGCAAGATTATTCAGCGTAACGGTCGGGTCAATCGTCAAGGACTTTGAACGGTCGTATTCGCCCAGATGGAATTTCACGCGGTTGTTTTCAATCCGAAAACCGCTTTCGATTTCCTGTTTGATGCCGTCGGTTTCCTGATACGAAAAAGGTTTATTTTGTTTGATAATGCCCGCCGACGTGTGAATCAAAAGGTTTCCGTCCGCGTCAATTTCCAGATTATCCGCGCCTTCAAAGCTCAGCGCGATTTGTTCCGTGTCTGCATTTGGCGACACGATAAAATCGTAGCGCGTTGCATTGTTTTCCAAGCCATACCAAACCATCGAAACGCCTTCATAGACATTTTCGTAGCGCACCGTGCCGAAATTCGGAATGTTTGTCCGCCAGTTCGCTTCTGCGCCCTTGAAATAATTCGTCCGCTGTTCGCGCAAATCTTCGCCCGCAAATACCGAATTTTCGTTTGCACCGACAATCTTCATCCGCAAAGCCAAAGCCTTCCCCGATTGCGGATTGCGGATTGCGGATTGCAGATTTTCGGTTTCTTCATTTGCCGGATTTTGACATTGCGAATTATTTGATTCATTATCTTTTTCAATCCGCAACCCGCAATCCGCAATCCGCATTAAATAAACGGCTTCGTCCGCCGCCAAAAAAAGCGTCGCGCCGGAAGTTCGCGCCGTATAACGAACCCGTTCATCGAATTGCCCGCGATTTTCTTCAAAAGAAACTTTCGGTTTTTCCGGATTTGATCGAGTTTCGTTCGGGAGAACAACTTTGACAGTTTGAATTTGACCGAACAAATTCGCCGGAAAAATAAAAAAAGCCATTCCGCTCAGAGCAAAAATGGCGAACATTCTGCGAATTTTTGGAAAATTATGAAATTGCATTGCGATTACCTCCATCGTGAATTTCAAAATAATCGCTTTCAAAAAAATATCCGCCACCCACACGGGCGGCATTTTCGGTAAATCTCAAATGGGTTTATCGGGTAAAATTTCAGGCGAAAACTAATCCGTCAAGCGGTATCGTGAATGGTTTCAAATTCGGTTCGACATAATTCATTCGCGCTTCGAGGGAAAAGAGCCGTTCGCGGCTGTAAAAATTCAGCGGCAATTTCGGATCATCACATTCGGCTAAAAGCGCGTTTGCCAGATTTGCTAAACTCTTTTCGTCGGGATTATTTCTCAGAAATTCGGCAATTGTTCTGAGCCAGAAAACCGTCAAAGTTTCGTGATAACCGCTCGTTTCCGTGTTCGGCGTGCCGTGTGCGTCGTTAAGCCAGTAAATGCCGTCGCTCATCAGATTTTTCGCGACGCCCAGAGGGTTGTGATAACAATAATAAAGCCCGACCGTCAAATGCGCCGCGTGCGTCCATTCCGCTTTCGGCAAGGTGCGTTCCTCAAACGCTTTTGCCAGTAAATTAACTTCTTCGTCCTCTTTATAAATCATTTTATAAAAGCTCCCAAAATCTTATAAATTTTAATAAAATCGCCCGTCAATTCGGACGGTAATATTAAAATAACGGATTCATAAGAGCAAAATCACCATCCGTTCAGGTAGAAAAAGTAAAACAAACTTTAGTTTGTTTCTATTTTTCAATTTATTGCTGTTGTTGAGGAAAAAGACAAACTGAAGTTTGTCTTACAAAGATTAAACAATCCGGTTTTGCAGTGCTTTGGCGACGGCTTCCGATTTTGAATGAACCTGCAATTTCTCGTAAATATGCCGCATATGGAATTTTATCGTGTTGTAGCTGACCTTTAATTCTTCGGCGGCGGTCGTGTAATTATGACCTTCGACGAGCAGTTTCAAAAGCCGCGTTTCGTGCGGCGTTAAATCATAATCAACGCGTTCGGGCGGACGCACTTCGCGGAAAAGTTTGATGACGCGCATCGCTACTTCGGGCGACATCGGCGCACCGCCCGAAACGGCTTCGCGGATGTTTTCAAGCAGTTTCGCAGGCGGCGTTCGTTTCAGCAGATAGCCGCTCGCGCCCGCGCAGATCGCGTCAAAGATGCGGTCGTCGTCGTCGTAAACCGTCAGCATCAGCACGGTCATCTGCGGATATAAATCCTTTAAGATTCGGATTCCGTCAATGCCGTTCATTCCCGGAAGTCCGATGTCCGACAAAAGCACGTCGGGCGTTTGATGACGAATGCGCGGAATCGCTTCTTCCATCGAACGATAACTGCCTGTGCAGGAAAATCCGTCGGTGAAATTGATAAGCGTCGCCAGACCTTCGCGAATGTCGCGCATATCTTCGACGAGCGCGGTTTTAATAATGCTTTGAGCTGCGGTTTCCATTTAATATTTTACATAGGAAAAAATCAAGAAGCTGTTTGAAAACTCGAAAGACGATAAAAAAACAACCATTATCAATTATCAATTATCAATTATTTTTTAGGTTAATCAACGGCTTTGCACAAAAATAGGCGAAAAAGTCGAAAGCCGGCGACGAATTTTACATTCTACATTCTTCATTCTTCATTAAATGCAGTCAATACCTGCTTAAAAATGTAAAATGCAGAATGTAAAATTGATAATGATTTATCACACCAATGCTTTTATTTGTTTTTTGTGCAAAGCCTTAATCAACGATCTAACTCTTCAAAGTTAATTGATAATTGATAATTGATAAATCAGGTTTCCGTTCTCAATCTTTCTGAGTTTTCAAACAGCTTCTAAAAAAAACGCGGCAGTCTAAATGAAAAGACTTCGGCAAAAGATTTCATTACAAAACCGCCGCGTTTCCTGGTTTTTCGACTTCCATTTTTATTTTATAAAACTGCCCGCGCCGATGTCGCCACCCGCTTGGGTAGGCACGCATTTCAGACGGTCGAAAACTGTTCGAGCGGCAGACTTAAATTAACGGTCGTTCCTTTGCCCGGTTCAGACTTAATTTCGACCTTGCCGTTCATTTCCAAAGCGCGTTTCTTCATGCTCAAAATGCCGTTTCCGCCGTAATCGTCGATTTGAGGGATGAGGGATGAGGGATGAGGGATGAAATTGTTTTCATCTTTAAATTCATCCTTCTGCCCTCTGACCTCATCCCTCAAAAAGCCTTTGCCATCATCGGCGATCTTTAAATTCAAAAATCCGTCCGCGATTTTTAGTTCGATCTCGACGTGTTTTGCGCCGGAATGTTTGACGATGTTATTGACCGATTCCTTAAAAAGCAAAAATACTTCGCGCCGCAAGTTGGTATTGACGACAGTTTCGCGGTCAGCATCGGGCGATGTGAAATGAAACACGATTCCTTTTGCCGATAAAACGTCAGACGCAAAACGCCGCATTCTTTGGGTTAAATCCGAAAGATGATCTTTTGTCGGGTTGATTGACCAGACAATATCGCTCATTGCTTCGACCAACTCGTTTGAAACATTGGAAATGCGCGAAAGCGGTTCGGTCGCTCCGTTGCCCTTACTTTGCGCCTGCGCGACTTCCGACAGCACGGCGATCTGCGTCAAACTCGCGCCGATGTCGTCGTGCAGATCCGTCGCAATTCGGCTTCTTACTTTTTCGAGTTCCGCCAGCCGTTCTTCTTTTGATTTGCGCAAATTTTCTTCGGCGTTTTTCGCATCGGTCAAAGCCGCGTTGATTTTGCGCAAATTTGCGATCCGGTAACGGTAAAGCGAAACGATGATGCCCGCGACCAGCAGGGCGGAAAGCAGAATGAACCACCACCGCGCCCAGAAAGGCGGCAGAATTTTAAACGAAATGACCGCCGGATTTTCGCTCGTCATTCCGTCGGAATTGACGGCGCGCACCAGAAAGCGATAACTTGCCGGTTGTAAATTAGCAAAACTGACGGTGCGAAGTTCGGTTGCCGGACTCCAATCCGCGTCCGCGCCTTCGAGCTTGTATTGATAACGCAAAATTTCGCCGGCGCGAAAATCAAGCCCGAAAAAATCTATCTGAAAATTATTCTCGGTGTGTTCTAACTCGCCTTTTTCGATTTCCGTGTTTCCGAGTTGCGAAATCGGCTGTTCGAGTCCGGCAATACGCAAACCGCCGATAAAAATTTGCGGCGCGGAGGCTTTTTCATCCGGGTAAGGAACGAGTTTCGATAATCCGTCGTTGGTTGCAAACCACAGATTGCCTTGACGATCAGAGCGCGAATCAACCACAAAATCAGCCGCCAGACCGTCCGTAACCGAA
The DNA here is from genome assembly GCA_022843305.1 of Pyrinomonadaceae bacterium. GTDB lineage: Bacteria > Acidobacteriota > Blastocatellia > Pyrinomonadales > Pyrinomonadaceae > JAFDVJ01. The sequence goes on from JALHNX010000017.1 coordinate 44,812, forward strand.
TAATGTTTAACGCGTCCCGTGTCGGGCGAAAGCCGGTCAATGCCGCTTGCCGTGCCGAGATAAATTCTGCCGAAACGGTCTTCGGTAATCGTGCGGACATTGTTGCTCGTCAAACCGTCGGCGGTCGTCAGGTAAGTAAAAGCCGGAGTTTTCGCGCCCGGATCGTCAAGCCGAAGCAATCCGCTGAGAGCCGAACCAATCCATAAGCGTCCTCTGCCGTCAACATGCAAATCGGTGATAACGCCGATCGGCAAGCCGTGTTCTTTGCTGAAAAATTCAAATCTCTCGCCGTCAAACCGCGCGATTCCGCCTTCATAAAAACCGAGCCAGAGATTGCCGAAAGTGTCCGCCACATATGTCGAAGCGGATTTGCCTTCGGGCAATCCGTCAGCCGGGGTGAAACTGTAAAATTTATTCTCGCCTTTTTTGAGCCGCGCTACGCCGTGTCCGGGCTGTCCGCGCCCGCGTGTCGAAACCCAGATACTTCCTTCCGCGTCTTCAAAAATCTGAAACATTCCGTTTGCCGGCAAACCGTCGGCGGTTGTAAAAGTCTGCGTCGCTTTCCTTTTATCGAGCTGCGAAAAATCGCTCATCCCCGAAAAGCGGTAAAGTTTTTTGTGAGTCAAAATCCACCAATCGCCGTTCGAGGCGCGAAACCCGAAGCGCGAAGTCCATAAAAATTGCGAATCGGGTTCGATCAAAGGCTGAACGGGTTCAAGTTTTTCGCCGTTAAAACGATTGACAAAAAAATCGCGCCCGACCGCATAAATCGTGCCTTCCGCGTCTTCGTTGATGGCGAAAAAACGTGCCGAATTCGCTCCGTCGTCAATTCCGTAAGTTACAAGACCCCGGCGGTCGAGCCGCGCCAATCCGGCGTGTCCGCCGATCCATAAATTCCCGGCAGAATCTTCCGCCATTCGCGTCATCACATTCGGCAAACCTTCCGAACGGCTGTGAACCTGAAAAGCGCCGTTTGAAAACCGCATTAATTTATCTTCCGACGTAATCCAAACATCGCCGTCCGAAGTTTGAAAGATTCGTTTGGCGTAGGAATTTTCGACAAAATTATCAACCGTGTCGCTGGTAAATTGAAAAATCTCGCCGCTCATTTTGGGCAGAGAGAAATTTTCCTTCGGTTTGAGATTGATTATCGAAGCCGGTTCGATGGATTTAACAATAACTTCGCCGGAATCCGTGAATGCGCTGATCGGTTCGGGCTTGATAACCAGCAGACGGTTCGCCATCGATATCCAGATGCGCCCGCTTTTATCGGCGATCATCGAAGCATTTCCGCCGGTCAGATAGGTTTCGTTCGGATAGTAAACAAGCCGCGAATCGGGCAGACGGCGGATTAAACCCCAGCTCGAATTCATCCAGATCGAGCCGTCGCTCGTTTCGTCTATATCATTAACAACCAGCGTTGTATCGTTTTTTTTCGGCAAATTAAGATTAATGCGTTCGAGGACAAATTTGCCGTCCTTTTTTTCGATGCGCGCCAGAACGCCGGTTGTCAGATAAAGATTTCCCGCGCTGTCTTCAAAAAACTGTCCGCGCCCGCCGGTCACAAACTCGGCGTTGATGTGCGGTTTCTCCGAATCCGGTTTTGCGATTTCGCTCGGATCAAAACGATAACTGCCGCCGGTTGTCGAAATCCAGTATGCGCCGTCGCGTGTCTGATAGATGCTTTCGATTCCGGGCGGCGAGGTTTCGTTTCCGATCTGATAAGTGATAAACCGCGAACCGTCAAAGCGCGAAAGCCCGTCGCGTGTGCAAAACCACATAAACCCGCGCGAATCGCGCATCAGGAAATCAACGAAACTGCTGCCCAAACCGTCGGCGGAAGTGTAAACCCTGACGGGCAGGCGTTCGGCGAAGAGCGGTTTGGCAAAAACAAAACCGCACAGCAATGCAAGAAAGAAAACTGTAATTTTCTTACCCGTTAAATTCATATAATCAATTTCTTTTGAGGTAAACTTTTATAAATTATGGCAGAAGTATTTTACATTAGGGCGAAAGTTGTTCAAGTATTTTTTTATAAAATATTTTTGGAGAAAGAAATTTTCACCGCTGCGCCGCCGAAACCCGAGGTGTTTTCTGTTAAACTTATAAAAAATCGGAATTTACAGATATAACTCAAAGGGTTTTGGATAAATGAAAATTAAATCTTTGCGGCTTTGAGTCTTGGATGCAAATTTCATAAAAATCAAAATTATAAGTTACGGAAATCAGTCCGCCCCGCTAGATGAAAAAAATTACTATCGCTAATAACGGCTTGAAAATTCAGGATACCGATTTTAAACTTAAACTTTGATTTACTTGGTGTTTTTTGAACTTTTCAGATTTATTAAACTAATATGACACATAATCTTTTTAACACACGGCAAACATTCAAAACGGGCGACGGCGGGGAAGGTGTTTTTTATTCTTTGCCGCAATTGGAAAAAGAAGGAATCGGCGCGATTTCGCGTCTGCCGGTTTCGATTCGCGTGGTTTTGGAATCGGTTCTGAGAAATTTCGACGACGGCAAAAAAGTTTCGGAAGCGAATATCCGCGCGTTGGCACGCTGGAACGCGATTGAAGAGCGGACGGAAGAAATTCCGTTCACGGTCGCGCGCGTTATCCTGCAGGATTTTACGGGCGTTCCGCTGCTCGTTGATCTGGCGGCGATGCGTTCGGCAGTGCAGAAATTGGGCAAGGATGTCGGCGTTATCGAGCCGCTCGTGCCGGTTGATCTGGTGATTGACCATTCGGTGCAGGTTGATTACGCGGGTTCGGAAGCCTCGTATCAGCGCAATATGGAAATCGAATTCCGGCGCAACGAACAGCGTTATCGTTTCTTAAAATGGGGAACCAAAGCGTTTAACGGTTTCCGCGTCGTGCCGCCGGGAATCGGTATCGTGCATCAGGTCAATCTCGAATATCTGGCAAAAGGCGTGTTTGAAAAAGACGGTGTTTATTATCCCGATTCACTCGTCGGCACGGATTCGCACACGACGATGATCAACGGTTTGGGCATTGTCGGTTGGGGTGTCGGCGGTATCGAAGCCGAAGCCGGAATGCTCGGGCAGCCGGTTTATTTTTTAACGCCCGATGTTGTCGGCGTTAATCTCTCGGGCAGTTTGCCGCAGGGCGCGACCGCCACGGATTTGGTTTTGCGAATCACGGAAATGCTTCGCAAAGCGGGCGTCGTCGGTAAATTCGTCGAATTTTTCGGCACGGGCGCGACCGCTCTGACCGCGACCGACCGCGCGACGATTGCGAATATGGCACCTGAATACGGCGCGACGATGGGCTTTTTCGGCACGGACGAAAAAACTCTGGATTATTTCCGCGCGACCGGACGCGA
>JALHNX010000018.1:0-2715 GCA_022843305.1 Pyrinomonadaceae bacterium
GGCGACAACGCGATCCAAATTTGGTCGCTGCCGAGCAGAAAAATCGTCCAGACGATAAACCCGACGATCGCACCTAAGATTATCCGCACCATAAATTTTCTCCTAAATTTTCTTCAGCTTTCCACCCAAGATCGTCATCGGAATCAGCAACACCAGAAACGAAACGTGATACCAGAGCGGCGCGTAGTTCCAGAAAATAGACTGAATAAAAATGCCGAAAAGCAAAAGTAAAATTCCCGTCGCGAGCGTTGATTTGCTATTTTCTTTCGCAATCGCAGCCGCTGTAAATCCGGCGATGATTGAAAAAATAACGCTTCGGATTAAACCGATAATCAGTATCGTTGAATCCGACATAAACGCCGTTTGATTATTAACCGCCGTTTCGAGTTCCTTGTGATGTTTGCCGTACCAATCGGGCGAAAGCGCGGACAAAACCGCGTCGCTTCCGACCCAAAGAATTGACCAGACGATAAACCCGACAATCGCGCCCAAAATTATTCGCACCATAAATTTTCTCCTTAAAATTTAAACACAAAAAGGACAAAGAAATTTTCCCGAAACTTCCCTTGTCCTTTATTTTTGTGCTTTTGCCTGTCGCAAAAATTGTTTAAGCGGCTTTTTTCTTCGGCACTTTTTCTTCTGCCGCCACTTTTGTTTTTTCGATCCGCGCCGTCATCCGGCGGTCGAGATCGAGAATCTGTTCCGCCGTCAGATGATAAATGTTCGGCTGATTATGATATATTCTCGCGCCGGTTACAATGTCGGCTTGTTTGAAACCGCTGCTTTCGGCTTTTCTGATCAAATCTTCGATTGTCATCTCCTGCGGCGCAATCGAAATCGGCGTTTTGTCTTCGATAAATTCGGGAACGTCCGATTTTGCGGGTTTATCAAACGCGAGTTCTAACGCCTGTTCGCCTTTCATATATTCGAGAAAATCTTTGAACCCGATATTTCCCGTCATTTCAAACCCGACTTCAAACGCCGGACTGTTTGATTTGACGACCTGAAAAACACGCGTGATTTCGCCATCGCGCTCTTGCAGAGAAACTTCGATCATCACGTCAACGAAATATTCGAGTCCCGAAGCGGTCATCGGCAAAACGCGTCCGACCTCGTTATCTTCTTTCGCTTCTTTACCTTTCGCCGCAATCTGGTCGGCGATGACGACGCATTTGCCGCTTTCGATACAGAGTTTCCGCAAAACCGACTGCAGGATCATCTGGTCAGCCGCCAATTCTTCCGCCGAAGGCTGTGCCAGCGGGTCGCCCGTCTTTTCGCGCACGGCTTCGATCATTTCCGAATGCTTCGCGCCGAAATACGCCGCCCAACTGTCGAGCGCGAAACAGCCGTAATTTTGTTCCGTGCCTTCGCCGTTGATTGCCCATTCGATAAATTCGGGCAGTTCGTCGGTCTGCTCGATTTCCAATGCGTCGAACGTCTGACCGACACCGCGCAAAAGACGCGCTTTGCGTTCCGTGTCGAAAATGCAGAGCTTGCCAAGTCCGGCTTCCGCCATCGAGCTGATAAAATGACTTTTGCCGACACCTGCGCCGCCGCGAATCGCCATCACCAGACGCTGCTGGCGCGGAACGCGGCTCAATGGATTGATTTTCGGTTTATTTACAGATTTCATAAAAACTTTCTCCTTCTCGCTTAAATCTTAATGTTCTTGTTTATTTCCTTTCGCTTAAATGCCTACCGTCAAAGGCATTTTGTTTCAATGATGAAACAAATCTAACACAAGTTGCACTTTGTTTCAAGAGTGAAACAAGAAATTTTATGAAAAATCTTTGAATTTTTTGAAATCAGACGTATATTTGAGAAAAATCTTCGAGGTTCGTGCTCATGAAACAAATAATTTTCGGATTAGTTCTGGTTTTCGGTTTTGCGTTTTCGGTTTTTGCTCAAAATCAAAATTCGCTTTGTCCCACACTTTATTTATCCGGCGGCGGAGTTTTTAAAGAACACTCGCCATTGACTTTTACTTTAGTTGCCGATAATAAAATAGAAAACTTTGATGTTCGCTATGAATGGAAAGCTTCACAGGGAGCAATAATTAAAGGACAAGGCACACCAGCCGTCACGATAGACACTATTGGACTTCCCGGCGGAAGCAACATCACCGTGCAGTTGAAATTTACGGGTTTACCGGAAAATTGCCAAAATATTGTCGAAAATACTGCTTCAATCTTACCAAAGTTAATCGGAGAGCCATACGATATATACCCTAAAATTTCTATTGCCGACGAATATGGGAGATTTGACAGCTTTATTTTCAGTCTGCGGGATAATCCGAATTCTAAAGGTTTTCTTGTGATGAATGTTGCAAAAAATGAATCTCTCGAAAAAACCAAAACTCGTATTCGAAAATTACTGAGAGTTGCCAATATACGCAAATTTCCGAAAGAGCGTTTGATCTTTGCGGTAAAAAAAACGTCTTATATTAGCCAGACAATCGCCTGGATCGTTCCGAAAGATGCGGAATTTCCTAATTGTGACGGATGCCGAATAATAAACGGCAAAGATTTATGATAAAAAAGCCTCGACGCAAAAATCGAGGCTTTTCTGTATATAATCGCATTCTGACTACTCGCCGATCCGGTGCGGTTTTTTCCCGATCGCGAAAACTTTGATGAGCGCGAGACCGGCGAGAAATCCGCCGATGTGCGCGGCGTAGGCGACGCCGCCTTGTCCGGGCGGGGCGAACCAGCCTTG
>JALHNX010000018.1:2815-46794 GCA_022843305.1 Pyrinomonadaceae bacterium
ATCCGGTGCGGTTTTTTCCCGATCGCGAAAACTTTGATGAGCGCGAGACCGGCGAGAAATCCGCCGATGTGCGCGGCGTAGGCGACGCCGCCTTGTCCGGGCGGGGCGAACCAGCCTTGAATAAGTTGGATTCCGATCCAGAGTCCGAGCGCGACGTAAGCCGGAACGGTCGTGAAGATGTTAAAAATTAAAGCGCGGACGCGGTTCGTCGGGAAAAGAAGAACATAACCGCCCATCACGCCCGAAATCGCGCCCGACGCGCCGAGCATCGGAATGATCGAATCGGTATCCATTACGATCTGCGCGAGCGCGGCGGCAATTCCGCAGACGATATAAAAAGCGGCAAACCGAATATGCCCGATCATATTTTCGATGTTGTCGCCGAAAATCCACAAAAACAGCATATTGCCGAAAAGGTGCATAAAATCGCCGTGCATAAACATCGAACTCAGAAAATTGAAATAGACGGGCAAAGGCGTCGCGTAATGCGGAATCTGCGCCGTTTGTCCGCCGATGTTTATCAACTGCGGCGTAACAATATCAACGCCGGTCGTGATCTCCTTCGGCACGAGCGAAAAAGCGTAGGAAAACGCCTCGTTGCCGCCCAAACCCTGCAAAAGCACAAAAACCAGTATATTAATTGCGATAAACGCGTAATTAACAAACGGCGTAATTACCCGGTCATGATTTTCATCGCCTAACGGAAACATTTCTAAAACCCTCCTTGATAATAAATTTTTTAACCTAAAATTTTGTCCACTTCGATTTTCAAGTTCGATATTATTTCGGATTTGACGATTTCGCCGCGATTGTAAATTTGAACTAATTGGTAAAGCCCGAACGTCGGTTTTGTATGAACTTCAACGATTTCGCTCGGCAAATTAACAATCCAGACTTCAGGAATTTCGGCTTCGGCGTAAAGCGGAAGTTTTTTGTCGCGGTCATATTTCAAAGTCGAATCGGAAACTTCCACCAGTAAGAGAACTTCTGTCGGTCGGGGATGCCGTCTGCCGTCATATTTTGTCAAATCGGCTAAAACGAAATCAGGCTCAGGCTCGTTGTAATCCGAAAGGCGAAGCGGATTTTGAACGCTCACCAAAACTTCATCCGAAACATTTTTGACTAAAATTCGATTCAAGTTATTAACGACGGAAGCGTGTTTATCTCCTATCGGCATTTTTTGTATTAGTTCTCCTTCGATGATTTCAGCCTTTTCGTAGTCTTTGAGTATCCCGATTTCGATCATCTTGTAATACTCGTCAACGCTGAATCGGAGTTGTCTCGGCTGCGGTTGATAATTCATCATAACTTTTACCTTATAAATACACTTTACGCCAAATTTCCATTTTACGAAAATTTATTTCGCGCCGAGATATTTTTCAAACCAATCGAGATTCGACTGCATAGCGGCAACCTGCATTTTCGGCTCGTTCGGTCCGTGCGGCTGACGCGGCAGAACGATCATCCGCGTCGGCACGTTTTGCCGTTTGAGCGCGTTGTAAAATTCGTAACCCTGCGAGATCGGCACACGGATGTCGGCTTCGCCGTGCTGGATCAGTGTCGGTGTCGTTACGCCTTTGACGTTGAACATCGCCGAATGTTTCGCATAAATTTGCGGGTCGCTCCAAAATTCGCCGCCGAAATAATCGGGAATGAACGACGGAATATCCGCCGTGCCGTTAAAGCTCATCAAGTTGGTGACGGGCGCGCCCGCCGAAGCCGCTTTAAAACGCTTGGTTTGCGTAACGATCCACGAAGTCATAAAACCGCCGTAGCTCCAGCCCATCACGCCGAGACGGTTTTCGTCCGCGACCTCCATTTTGACGACCGCATCAACGCCCGTCATCAAATCCTGATAATCGCCAAAACCCCAATCCTTGATATTGGCGCGCCGAAATTCCGTGCCGTAACCCGAAGAACCGCGCGGATTCGGGCGCAGGATCGCATAACCTTTTGCGGCAAAAGTAGCGAGCGGATAAACGCCGCGTCCGCCCGTAAATGTGTGTTGAAAAACGCCCGCCGGTCCGCCGTGAATATTCAGGATCAAAGGCACACGCTGTCCTGTCTGATAACCGACCGGATATGTCAAAAGCCCTTCGATCTCGCGTCCGTCGAGGCTTTTCCAACGGATTACCTCCGTGCGCGGCAGAGGCATTTTCGCCGCGTCTGAGTTGACGCGCGAAATTTGTACGGCGGCTGATAAATTATTGTTCGGCGCAACGAAAACTTCGGGCGGCGTAACGGAATTCTGGCGCACGAACCCGAACATCGTGCCGCTGTGATTAAGACTGAAACCGCTGATAACCGCATCTTCCGAACTAATTTCGGTAATTTTGTTATTGGCAACGTTCAGAGCATAAACGCCCGTTCCGGTGCCTTTGGCTTCGGTGAAAAAAATCGCGTCGCCACTTTGCGACCAGTCCGCAATATTCGGCTGTCCGTCAAACGAAATCGGCGCAGGTTTCGGCATTCCGCCCGCCACCGCGACAATCTGAATCGTATTGCTCTGTGCCCAACGAACCGGAACATCGCTGGCGACAAACGCGATTTTTGTGCCGTCGGGTGAAAATCGCGGCGAATTTTCTGCCGCCGGCGTGTTTGCCAGAACAGTTGTGCGAGCGCTTGCAACATCAATCAGCGAAATGTCGGAAGTCGTCCAATCGTTGGCGAGCGGTGATTTTGTATGATTGAAAACAATTGTTTTGCCGTCGGGCGACCAATCGAAACCGCTGACGTTGTAATTTTCCGCCGTTAATTTTCGCGGTTCGCGCTTGCCGTTCGCGTCCTTGGCGACGGGCAAAACATAGAGGCGCGACATTTTTATATTTTCGTCAACCCACCGGAAATCGTTGCGACCTTTATCGTTTTTTTCCTCGTCCTCGGTTTTCGCGTCGCTCATCGTGTAGGCAATCCAATTGCCGTCGGGCGACCATTCAAAATTCGCCACGCTGCCCTTCAAATCCGTAAGCGGTTCGGCTTCGCCGCCCGACACGCGCAAAACATAGAGATTGTTGCGGTTGTCTTTGCGGTTCGAGGTAAAAGCGATCCAATTTCCGTCGGGCGACCATTTCGGATTGGTCGAAGATTTATCGCCGAAAGTAATTTGAAAATCGTTTTTCCCGTCGGTTGTCGCAAGCCGGATTTGCGTCACAAATTCCGATTTATCGGCGGTCATCACGGCATCGTTGACCGTGTAAACGACGCGCTTGCCGTCCGGCGAAACCTGCACCGCGCCGACGGCTTTTGTTTTAACCTGCATTTCCGGTGTCCAGTTTGTCGTCGTTTGGGCATTCGCCGTCACGCCGAGAGCGAATACAAAAAATAAAAAAACATTCGCTTTTACTAAAGATTTCATCATATGTTTCTCCTTTTCACAGCTTTTTGATTTTTTAGCCGATTCCGGCATCTTCTTTGGTTTTCAAAAGTTCAAAGCCTTCCGAACGCGCAACATATGTTGCTGCCGTCAAATCACCGACGACATTAAGCGTCGTGCGGCACATATCGAGAATGCGGTCAACGCCGAGAATAATCGCGATCAGTGCCGGATCAATGCCGATCATCGCCAAAATTCCGATGATAAAAGGAATCGAACCCGACGGCACTCCGGCTGTGCCGATGCCGCCTAAAATCGCCATATAAACGACCATCAACTGGAGTCCGACGGTTAAATCAACTCCGGCAAGCTGCGCCAGAAACAAAACCGTCACGCCTTCGTAAAGTGCCGTTCCGTTCTGGTTGGCAGTTGCGCCGACAGTCAGAACGAAACTGTTGATTTCCTTCGGAACGCCGAGATTTTCGTGCGAAACTCTTAAGGCAGTCGGCAAAGTCGCGTTTGACGAACTCGTCGAAAATGCCGTGACAATCACGGTGCGAACGCGCTTGAAAAATTCGAGCGGATTGATTTTTGACAGAAAATAGAGCGAAAGCGAATAAATTCCGAAAAAATGCAGGCTTAATCCAAACAAAACCGTAAAGACGAACCACGCCAGCGATTGCAGAAGATCGAGTCCGAACTGCGCAATGTTGTTGAAGATCAGACACGCCACCGCATACGGCGCAAACTTCATAATGATGTCAATAATCTTTGAAGTGATCGCAAAGAGCGACTCCATAAACCCGACAAACGGCGCGGAAACCGGCGCGGGAAGTAAGGTTATCGCAATGCCGGCAATCAGCGCGAAGAACATTATGTGCAGCATATTCGGACTCGCGCCTGAGATCGAATTAAAAACATTGCTCGGCACGATGGTTTTGACGACCGACATCAAAGCCGTATCTTCCGACGCAACGGCGCGGCGCAGATCGCCCGCGAATCTTTTCGTATCCGCCGAAAAATCTTTGGCGGCTTCCGCCAGCAGATCGGGTCTTCCCGCAATTTTATCGGCTTCTTTCGTAAATTTATCGGCTTCCGACAAAAATGCGCCCGAAGTTTTCAGCGATGCCTGCGCTTCATTGGAAAACATCTTGGCTTTTTGCGAAAAATCTTTCGCATCCGTTGTAAATTTTCGCGCTTCTTCGTCATTCGGTGCTGTTTGAGCGGTTAGCGCGTCAATTTTGACAAGATATTTATCGGTCGTCGCCGCAAAACTTTTCGATGCCGCACCGATGGCGATTGCGCTTTCGACGCTCGAACGCGCGCCGCCGCTGAATTTTTCTTTGAGCTGGGTCGCCGTCGCTTCGGGAATTCTTTTGCCCGGTTGAATTATATTTGCCAAACCCAACCCGATGATGACCGAAATTGCCGAGATAACCAGCGTGTAAGCAAACGATTTTAAGCCGATGCGCCCGAGCTTGCGAATGTCGCCGATGCCCGCGACACCGACCACGAGCGAAGCGAAAACGAGCGGCACGACGATCATCAAAAGCAGGTTAAGAAACAACTGTCCGATCGGACGCGTGAAATTTTCGACAAACCAGACGACATTCGGATTGCTCCCGCCGAGCGTCCAGTTGACCGCCAGACCGCCCAAAACGCCGACCAGCAAACCAAGCAGAATCTTGGTGTGCAAAGCCATGCCCTTCGGCTTATCGGGCGTGTCGTCGTCGAGATCGGTTCGCAGTTCTTTTTCGTAACTGTAATCATCGGTTGCCGGAGTATTTTCTTGTTCGTTGTTTTCTTGATTGTTTTCAGCCATATTTTTTCTTTAAGAATAATTCCAAAATCCAAAATCTAAAATCCAAAATCGTTTTATCTGCCCCATTTTAATTTATTGCGCAGAACGTCGAAATAATTCCGGTTCGGCGGTTGGACGAGGTTAAAGGTCAGAGGGCTTTTGCGAATCAGAACGCAGTCGCCCGTCTGCATTTGATAACCGATCTGCCCGTCCAAAGTCAAAACTACGCCGTCGCTCTGATTAGTCAAACGCAGATTTATTTCCGCCGTGCCGGGAACGACAATCGGGCGATTCGTGAGCGTAAAAGGACAAATCGGCGTGATGACGACCGCGTTCATCGAAGGATAAACGATCGGTCCGCCCGCGCTCAAATTGTAGGCGGTCGAGCCGGTCGGCGTGGCAACGATCAAACCGTCGGCGCGGAAATTGTTGACGAAAAGGTCGTTCAGACTGACTTCGATCTCGATGATCCGCGCCAGAACCGCTTTGTTGATGACGACATCATTTAAAACGCGACCTTTGCCGAGAATTTTACTGCCGCGCCGGTGTTCGACTTCGAGCATTTCGCGGCGGTCAATATCGTAATTTCCCTTTAATATTTCTTCGAGCGCGGGAAACATTTCCTCGATGCGAAACTCGGTCAGATAACCCAAACTCCCGTAATTTATCCCGAGAACCAGCGATTCGCTGCTGCCGACGAGCCGCGCCGTCGAGATCATTGTGCCGTCGCCACCGAGAACGACGATCAAATCCGCTTTGTCCTGAAATTCTTCGGTGCCGACCTTTTCAATCGGGCAAATTTCATCTTCTTCGTGTGGACTGCCGATCAGCACGATGCCGCGCTTTTTGAGCCAGTCCGAAAGCTCACACGCCGTTTCCCACGCTTCCTTGTGATTCGGCTTAACGACTACGCCGACGCATTTTATCTGATTTTTTGTCATTCGCTCAGGGATAAGAATTGTTTGGTTAATAATCAACTAAACGCGGAAAAACTGCAAGTTATTGCTATTGCAAAGCCGATTTTAATAAAGATTCTCGTTCAGCGGGGGCAAGCCGAACCCGCTTGCTTTTCAGAACCTTACAATTTGCGAAAAAATATTGCCATTTGTCGAATAATGGATATATCATAATTACACATTTAAAAATAGATTTATGGAAAACAATTCTTACAATTACGACGAACAGCAGCCGTTTGCCGCCGCCGAGTTTGCTGAAAATCCCGAACCGCGCTGTCCGTGCGTTTTGCTTCTCGACACGTCAGGCTCGATGCAGGGCGACCCGATCGAGGAACTCAACAGCGGAATTCAGGGCTTTCGCGAAGAGCTTTTCGGCGACAGCTTGAGTATGAAACGCGTCGAGATCGCGGTCGTTACGTTCGGTCCGGTCAACGTCGTTCAAAATTTTACGACCGCCGACCAGTTTCGTCTGCCGCGACTCGAAGCCAACGGCGATACGCCGCTCGGCGCGGCGGTTTCGCGCGGATTAGGTTTGCTCAAACAGCGTAAGGAAGTTCTGCGCGCCAACGGCATCAAACTTTTTCGCCCGTGGATCTTTCTGATAACAGACGGCGAGCCGACCGATAACTGGTCGCATCTGCCGCAATTGATTCGCGCGGGCGAAGAAACAAAATCGTTCTCGTTTTTCGCGCTCGGCGTAAAAAATGCCGATTTTAAGGTTTTGAACCAGATCGCGGTGCGCGAACCTTTAAAACTTTCGGGCGTGCGCTTCAAAGAGTTTTTCCTGTGGCTTTCGGCATCGCTCAAAAACGTTTCGCGCTCGAACCCGGGCGATTCCGTTCCGATTCCCGATTACAAGCCCTATGGCTGGTCAGAGGTGTAATGAAGATTTTGCCCACAAAACATACGAAAGAAACGAAAAAAAATACAAAGGCTTGAAAAAAATTTAGTGTATTTAGTGTATTTAGTGGGCAATAATTCTTCGCTTAATTTTAGATGATTAAAGGTAATTGGCGCATCGCCCATGCTTCGGCAATCGGGCTCGCGCATCTAAATCAAAACACGGAATGTCAGGACAGATTCGCCTGCCGCACCGTCAAAACGGCGGAAGGCGACATTTTGATCGCGGTTGTCGCCGACGGCGCGGGCAGCACGACCGACGGGCAGACGGGCGCGCAGATCGCGTGTGAAATTTTCACCAAAGAAGTCGGCGATTTTCTGAGCGCGAAAGATGCTTCCGTAAAATCTTTGACAGCGGATTTCGGGCGGTTTTGGATTTCGTATTTTCAGCAGAAAATTGCCGAAATATCGCAGAAGGATAAAAAAGAATTGCGCGATTACGCCTCGACGTTCGTCGGCGCGGTGATCGGCGAAAAATCAGCGGCGTTTTATCAGATCGGCGACGGCGGAATCGTTTTCAGCGCGTCGGGCGCGGCAAAAAGCTATCGTTTCGCGATCGCGCCGGTCGAAGCGGAATACATCAACGTGACGGAATTCGTGACGGACGAAACCGCCGCCGAAAGCCTGCGGTTCGAATTGATCGAAGAAACAATTGAAGATTTGATTCTCTTTTCGGACGGAATTTACGCCGTCGCGGTTGATTATCAGAATAACCAACCGCACGAACCTTTTCTGATGCCGATGATCGCGCCCTTGAGAAACGGCGCGGCGACGGACGGTTTGAACGAAAAGCTCGAAAATTTTCTCGCGTCGGAGAAGATCAACGAGAAAACCGACGACGACAAAACCATCATTCTGGCTTCGCGGGCGATTGTTGGGAGCGCAGACGGCTCGTCTGCATACGCTGCTTGAAAAGCGGCGTAAAAATGCTTCAATTTTCTTAATTGTTTGAAGCTAAAGAAACTGTTTTGAGCGTTTTTCAAACGCTTGCGGGCGAGCCGCCCGCGCTCCTATTAAAGAGGTAAAAAGCTATGCCGACATTTTATGACAGTCGAGGCGAATCTTACGATTTAACGAATCAGATCGGGCGCGGCGGCGAAGGCGCGGTTTTCGCTTGTCCGGACGATTACGATCTGGTCGCCAAAATTTATCACGAACCGATTGACGCGGAAAAGGCGGAAAAGCTCCGCTGGATGGCGGACAACAAAAACGATCAGCTTTTGAAGGTCGCGGCGTGGATCGTTGACACTTTGCACGATACGCCGGACGGCAAAGTCGTCGGTTTCCTGATGCCGAACGTCAAGGCAAAAGAAATTCACGAGCTTTATTCCCTGAAAAGCCGCCGCGTCCATTTTCCCGAAGCGACGTGGAAATTTCTCGTTCACGCCGCGACGAACGTTGCCCGCGCTTTTTACAGCCTGCATAAAAACGCGCATATTATGGGCGATGTCAATCACGGCAACTGCGTCGTCTTAAAGGACGGCACGGTGAAATTAATTGACTGCGACAGCTACAGCATCAGCCGCGGCGATTTTCGCTACCGCTGCGAAGTCGGCGTGGCGACGCATCTCGCGCCCGAATTGCAGGGAAAAGATCTGGGCGAAGTCGAGCGCGAAGCTAAACACGACAATTTCGGTCTGGCGGTGATTATTTTTCAACTGCTTTTCCTTGGGCGACATCCGTTCGCGGGAAATTATCTCGGCAACGAAGACAAATCGCTCGAAGATTGTATCCACGAACTACGTTTTGCATACGGTGAAGACGCGCATCTCTGGAACGTCAAACAACCGCCCGGAACGCTTTCGCTTTCGGCAGTTTCGCCGCGTCTTTCGGCGATGTTTGAACGCGCTTTTTTGACCGACGACCGTCCCGAACCGCGTGAATGGATCGAGGCTTTGGAAGATTTGTCGGATTCGCTCAAACAATGCGGTCTGCACATCGGGCATTTTTATTACGAAGATTTGCACGATTGCCCGTGGTGCACACTCGAATCGCAGACGGGCTTGATGCTCTTTCCGTTCGTTAGCGGAAACCGCGCGGCGGGCGAAGAAACCTTTAATATTTTCACGATTGAAAATTTGGTGGCGAGTCTTGCTGTTCCGAACAATCTGCCTGCCAAACCGCCGAAAACAACTTTTTTGCCGCCGCCGTCAAAGGAAGCCGAAAATGCGCGGCGCGAAAATCTTTCGAGGTTTATCACGCTCGCGGTTTTGCAGTTCTGCATCGTCATTTTTCTGACGGCGATTGCCGGTCCGGGAGTCGGCTTTTTCATCGGTGCGCTCCTGATGGCGGGCTTTATCGTGACGCTCAACAATTCGGGCAAAAACAGCAAGATTGATCTGGAAGTCCGTCTGGAAAGCGCACGGCGCGAATGGAATCAGCTTGAAACCGAATGGGCGGCGGCGGATGTTGCGCCGCAGTTGAATACTGACGCGGCGCGGATTCGTCAAAAAATTGACGAGCATCACCGGCTTCAACAGCAAAGCCGCGAACGCGTTAAACAGCTTCACGGCGATGTTTTTCAATATAAATTAGACATTTATCTCGCATCTTTCAAAATCGGCGATGCGAAAATTGCGGGGCTGCATCGCAAAAATCTCGATTTAGTGAAAAGCTGCGGTGTCCGCACGGCGGCTGATGTGGATGCCAAACGATTGTTGTCCGTTCCGCCGTATGTAACGCCTGAAACCAAAGAAAAAATTATCGAATGGCGCAAAAATCTCGAACGCGATTTTGTTTATGATCCGGACACGAAAATTCCCGAAGCCGATCAAAAAAAACTGGCGGGCGATTTTGCCGAAAAACGCAGAAAAATCGAGCGCGAAGTCGAAAATCTGCTCGTCAGCCTGCGTTCGGGTTCAACGCTCGTCCGCCAGCGTCAGCAGCACTTAACGACCCGCGCCGAAGCGGTTACGCGCCGACTTCTGCAAAACGAAAGCGATCTCGCGGCGGCGGGCAACATCACGCCGGCGGTCGTCGTGTTGATTCTGATTACGACGCTCATCCCGATGTTCGGCAACGCTTTTTCGAGTTCAAAATCGGTGCGGTCAAATACAGCTTACAGCGATCCTTATTCAAAAGCACCTAAGTTTTCGGCAAAAGAAGCTCCAATCGTTAAAACCCCTCCGCCCGTCAGCTATTCTCCGGCTTATACGCCTCCCGAAAATTTGACGGAAAAAGAGATCGAGGGATTGACGGATTGGCAAAAACAATCGGGTGCTCAATTTCTTCTTGAAGGCGCGACGAAAGAAGCGGATTTGCAAAATTACCGGAAAGCCGAACAAAAATTACAGCTCGCGCTGAAACTTGCTCCGAACGATACAAAAATTCTCAATAAGCTGGGCGACGTGCTTTACGAGCAGAAAAAATATAAGGATTCGCTCGAATACCTGAACCGCTCGCTGTTGCTTTATGCGAACAATACGGACACGAAATTTCTGATCGGAGCAAATTATCTGAAAATGAAGTATTACGAAAACGCGCAAAAGATTTTCAGCGATTTGACCCGGCAGAATCCAAGATCGTTCGAATCGCATTTTAATCTCGGGCAAGCCTATAAAGGTTTGAATCAGCATTATTCGGCAATTTCTTCGTTCCGCACCGCGACCGAAATCAGTCCGAACGACGCGGACGCGCGTTACGAATACGCGTTTTGTCTAAACAAGGTCGGCTCACAGGACGACGTGATACGCGAATATCAAAAGCTGGTGGAAATAAACCCGAAACGTGCCGAAAAATTGCGAAAAACTTTGGGACTCAAAGACATTCCATTACCGCCGCCGGTCGCAACAACTTATGAAACAAGAGGTCAGGGACGCGGGGTTGGAAATGGCGGAACTTATCCGTAAATTTTGATCGGAATAAATTGAAAAGCAAAAAAGCAAGAGTTTCGGCTCTTGCTTTTTTGCTTTGGTCTTTTCCGCTAAAAAGTTATTTCTTCGTGAAAACCATCTCCGACGAATTCGTGCCGCGCGGCGTTTCCATATCGCGTTTGACCGTCAGCGTTTTGCCGTCGTCAGAAAGCGTCCAGATTTCTTTGGTGTTTATCGAAACTTCGCCCATCTGCGTATTGAAAATGCGCGTCGAAGACAGTTTTAATTTGCCGCCGTCGAGTTCGGCTTTTTGTTTAACGAGCGATTTGCCCATCTGACCTTCGGTTTCGG
Organism: Pyrinomonadaceae bacterium; assembly: GCA_022843305.1. GTDB lineage: Bacteria > Acidobacteriota > Blastocatellia > Pyrinomonadales > Pyrinomonadaceae > JAFDVJ01. The sequence goes on from JALHNX010000018.1 coordinate 13,949, forward strand.
TCGTCGTTTCCTTGCCGTCGAGCGAATAGACGCTCGTGCCGTCGCCGCCGCGCCGCATTCCGCCACCTTGTCCGCCGCCGTCCTGCATCGCGCCTGCGGGCGGCGGAAGTCGTTTGGTCGCGGTTTCGACTTTGATGTCTTTGTCAGTTTGCGTAACCGTCATCGTCATTGATTCGATTCGCGCCCGTTCGCCCAATTTCGATTTGCTCGCGTCAAGCGTCCAACTGCCCGAAAAATCCGTCTTTTTGTTATCCTGCGCGAAAGCAGAAACCGCCAACAGGCAAACAAATGCCGTTAAAAATAATGCCTTTTTCATTTTGCTAATTGCTCCTTTGAACTTTGAAAATTTGAAATATTCTGCTGATAAGACGTTCGGGATTGAGTTTTGGTTTTAGCGCGAGTGTAAAGATTTGTCAATGCGTTCAGAGTCCGCGTTTTAGTATGATAAAATGCGGACTCTGAACTTCCAAACAAATAAACTCGCCGACAAAATTAACTTTCCGCCGGAGCAGTTTCCGTTTTATTCAGATTGCTGTGGCGATAGCCATAGAAAAGATAGATCAGCAAACCGAAAAACAGCCACACGCTGAACCGCATCCAGTTAGTTACGCCGAGTTCGGTCATTAAATAAAGGCACGACAACAAACCCAGAATCGGGATCAGCGAAAGTTTTTTCGTGATGCTGAGAACAAGCATCATCAGCGAAATTCCGATAAAAAACAGGATCGGGATTTTATGCGAAAACGCGCTCAGCCACGGTTCTCTCGTTTGCGTCAGCGTGACGGTTATTTCTGCATTTCCTTTTTCGGTCGGAATGACGACCGGCGGCTGCAGATTCGGGACGGTCGTTTTTTCCTCGTTCACAAAAGGCGTAATGCTTAAAAAATAGCTCTTGTCGGTTTTGGCTTTGGCGGTGTCGGGCGAAAATAAAATCTCCCGCTCTGTGCCGCCCGGTTCGACAAGGATTATTTTTTCTTTCGAGGTCGTGATCGTTTTTCTTTGTTTCGGCAGAACGAAGTTGATGGTTTTGCTTTCCGAATCGGTGCCGACCGTGAACAGATCGCCGAAAATACTCAAGCCTTCGGAATAAACCGCCGGATTCGTCATATTCGCCCAATCGAAGACCGCGTATTTATTGTCCTCTTCGACTTCCGAAAGATTCGCGGCGGAAATCCGCAGATCGGGATTTTTCGCCTTGTCGTTGAGCGCGGAAATGCCGTTAAAATAAACCAGCAGCAATAACCCGACAATAAACAGAACGGGCAGAATAAACTGCGAATTTATGTAAGGCACAAACCGCGTCCCGCTTTCCTTAAATTCCTTGTCCTTGAACAAAACGCCCGCGCAGACGACGACGAAGGCGAACAAAGTCCCGATGCTTGCCAGATCCGTCACTTCCGACAAATTCATAAACAGCGCCGGGATCGCGACAACCAAACCCGTGATAATGGTGGCGAACCACGGCGTTCTGAATTTCGGATGGATCGACGAAAAGATCTTCGGCAGAAGCCCGTCGCGGCTCATCGCCATCCATAAACGCGGCTGACCGATCTGAAAGACGAGAAAGACCGTCGCCAGCGCGATCACCGCACTGACCGCGATAATTCCCGCAACGACCGGCAGATTCGCGCCTTCGGGTCCGAAAACGAACGCCAGCGGATCGCCGACATCGAGCTTCGTGTAAGAAACCATGCCGGTTAGAACGAGCGCCAGCGCAATATATAAAACCGTGCAGATGACCAAAGATAAGATCATCGCGATCGGCAGATCGCGGCGCGGATTTTTACATTCTTCGGCGGTCGTCGAAAGCGCGTCAAAACCGATGTATGCGAAAAACACGGCGGCGACGCCTTTCATCACGCCCGAAACGCCATTCGGCGCGAACGGCGACCAGTTTTCCGGCTGAACGTAGCTTAAACCTAAGAAAATAACGAGTAAAATCACGCCGACCTTTAAAACCGTCATCACATTTCCCGCCCATTTCGATTCACGAATGCCGATATAAACGAGCGTCGTGATCAAAAGCGTGATAATCAAAGCCGGAAAATCGGCGATAATTCGGAAACCGCCGAGCGTCGGCGCGTTCATCCACGCTTGGTAGGCTTCGATCAGCGGAGGCGAAAGCGAATTTGAGATGTTTGAAAGCTGGTCGGAGTTCATTCGCGAAAGAACGTCCATCGTATAACCCTGACTCAAGACCTGCTCGACGGCTTCCTGCCCGTTGGCAAAACCGCGCGACGCGCTCAGATAATCCATCGTCAGATATTCGGGAACGTGGATTCCTTTGAGGCTGCCGATATTGATTCCCTTGAGCATATTGGTAAAATAATCGCTCCACGAAATCGCGACGGCGATGTTTCCGATCGCGTATTCGACGATCAAATCCCAGCCGATGATCCACGCGATAAACTCGCCCATCGAAGCATACGCATAAGTATAAGCCGAACCCGCGACCGGAATGCGCGACGCGAATTCTGCGTAACAAAGCGCGGAAAATCCGCACGCGAATGCCGTAAAAACAAAAAGAAACGCGACCGCCGGACCGCCGCTGTATGATGCTTTTCCGACCATCGCGAAAATTCCCGCGCCGATGATCGCGGCAATTCCCATCAGCGTCAGATCGGTCACGCTCAAGGTTCGGCGCAGTCCGCCGCCATCACCGCCGACATCCTCCTGCGCGTGTTCCGACAATCCGGCGGCGGCATCGGACTGAATCTGCGCGATAGATTTTTTGCGAAATAATGATTTGATCATAAATTTTAATTTGGTCTTTGGTTTTTGGGCTTTAGTCTTCGACTTTTAGTTTTCAATTTTAGCTTTACATTCTAAAGCTAAAGACCAAAAACCAAAGACCGAAGACTGCTTTGTTTGCGAATTTTGAACGAAATTTTAAAAAGATGCAATGGAAATTGCGCGATATTCGTAATTTTTAGATGGGTAAGTGTAAATTCGGCTTGATTTGCGCTCCGAAATGAGTTTTATTAAAATCGCGTTCCCGTAAAATTCCCGCTGGTCTGTTTAAGATGAAAAATCGCCCGATCCACGAAAATCTCGATACTTCGTTTGTCAATCTGTCGGCATTGATCAAATATCTGCGCCGCCGTCAGTTTGCCGGTTACGTGCGAATCGAACTGAGCGGCTACGAAGCCGATATTCATCTGACGGCTGAAAATCAGCTGAAAGTGCGCGAATACGACCACATCGCCGGACGCGTCGCCGAAGGCGAACAAGCTTTGCAAAGAATTCTGATCCGTTCGCGCGAACCCGGCGGAATTATCAATGTTTATCAAACCGTCGCCGAAAGCGAAGTCATTGAAAAAACCGAAATTGTCGTCGAAAAACCGGAAATGATTAAGACAGACCCGATTCCCGCGCCGCCGATTATTGAAAGCAAACCGCTCGCCGCCCAAACCAACGGCGCGAACGGCAGCGGCAAACCGAAAATCGAATTTCCCGCGAACGCCATTGTTTCAAACATCGAAAGCGAACCGGCGAAACGCGAAGAAACATCGTCCGTGCCGAAAACGATTTTCCCGAATGTGCCGTTTGAATTTACTAATAAGGTCGAGGCGAAAGCCAAACAGCCGAGTCTTTCAACGGAAGACCGCGAAATGCTTTTTAATTTAATGGGCGAGCTGCTCGGCAGCGTTGACCGTTCGCTGGGAATGGCAAAACTCGAATTTCCGACGGCTTTTCAAAAGGCTTGCGCCGAAATTTCCGCCGATTATCCTTTTCTGAAAACGCTCGATTACGGCAAAGGGAAAATTTATTACGCCGACGCGAACACGAATCCGAAATTTTTTGTCGCGGGCATTTTGGAAGCCTTGCGAAGAATTCTCGACAAACTCGCCGCCAACTCGAAATTCGCCGAAGTTCACCGCTATTCGATACAGAAAATTCTCGCGCTTATTCATCAACGCCGACCTTTTTACGACAAATTTTCCATGACCAAACCGCTCGAAAAGATTTTAGGCGTGTAAAGATTAAAGATTAAAGATTCCAAATTTAAGATTCCAAATTTAAGATTAACTTTGAATTTTGAATCTCGAATCGTAATGCGTCAATAAAAAGTTACAGAAGGATTTTTTTGCCCAGCCGCTCCGCGAAACACACGAAAGATACGAAATAGTTTGATGATTTAGCATATTTTCGTGTTTTTCGTGTTTTTCCTGGGCAGCTAAAACTTTTTATTGACGCATTACCTCGAATCTCGAATTTCCGTTCAATCTCAAGCCGTTTTTTGTTATTATTTTTTCAGACACATCTTCAGGAAAGGTATTACAAAATGAAAACACGGCTTGCGTTTCTTTTAGCCATCATTGCGGCGGCTTCGTTTTTCGTCTTTCGGCAACCCGCCAAAAGCGAAAAATTCGACGCGGCGAAAAATCAGTCTAAGTTTTTATCAGAACTAAAACCTCAAAATGTCCGCGCGGTCGCGTCCGGCGTTTCGCCCAAAGTCAGCAACTTTGCCGATTCGCGCCAAACCGTTAAAGACCCGAAAGAACGCGAAGTTCGTTTCGTGTCCGAAAATCAGATTTCGCGTAAAACTTCGGAAAACGCGATTCACGATACAGACCAAAATCCCGCCAAAATTTCATTAGTGCCGATGCCCGTTCCGTCGCTTTCTTTTGAAGGAATTACCAACCGGATGAACGGCGAAATTTACCAGCTTTATTTTCTGCCGCCGGACGCGAACGGCGATGTCGGCTTAAATCATTACGTGCAAACCGTCAATGCCCTGACACGCGTTTATGACAAAAACGGCAATCCGCTCACGCCGCCGTTCAAGCTGAGCGACATTTTCGCACCGCTCGGCACGGTCTGCGCCCAGCGCAACGACGGCTTGGCGGTCGTTTTATACGACACGCTCGCCGACCGTTGGCTGATAAGCCAATACTGCAACGCCTTTCCGCCTTTCCGTCAGATGCTCGCCGTTTCGCAGACGGGCGATCCACTCGGCGCGTATTACATTTACGAATTCGTGATGCCGAATGTGCGGCTCAACGATTACGCTAAATTCGGCGTTTGGACGGACGGTTATTATATGTCAACCGACGAATTTGTCGGCTCAGACTACGCCGGCGCGGGACTTTTCGCCTTCGACCGCGAGAAGATTTTACGCGGCGACCCGACCGCAAGCTATATTTATTTTAATATTCCTTCGACTTCGCCCGTGCGCCTCGGCGGATTATTGCCTGCCGATCTGGACGGTCTGCGAGCGCCGCCCGCAGGCACACCGAATATTTTCGCGGGCTACACGGCGACCGAATACGGCGACGCGCAGGACGCGATCAGGCTTTTCGATTTTCACGCCGATTTTGCAAATCCGCAGAACTCGACATTGACCGAACGCCCCGAAAGTCCGCTCGCGGTTGCCGCTTTCGATCCGACATCGCCCGTCGGACGCGCCGACATCGCGCAACCCGCGCCGGGTGAGTTTCTCGATTCGCAGAGCGACCGTTTGATGTATCGCGTCGCGTATCGAAATTTCGGAACGCACGAATCGCTGGTTTTTAATCAAACCGTCCGCACTTCGCCGGTCGGCGCGACCTACCGCGCCGGTGTGCGCGTTTATGAACTGCGCCGCGCTAATTCAGCATTCAGCGTTTACGATCAGACGACGTTCGGCGACAACCTGATGTCGCGCTGGATGGCAGCAGCCGCGCAGGATCATCAGGGCAACATCGCTTTTGAATACAGCGCGGGCAACGAAACGGATCAGCCTTCGATCTTGTATTCGGGAAGACTCGCGAGCGAACCCGTCGGAACATTCCGCATCGAAGAAACCCTGGCGAAAGGCACGGGCGTACAGACGGCGTTCGGTTTTCGCTGGGGAAATTCGACGGGAATGACGGTTGATGTCGTGGACGACTGCACATTTTGGATGACGAACCAGTATTTTACCGAAGAAAGTCAGGCGGAAAGCCCTTTCAGCTGGCTGACGCGCATCGGAAGATTCAAATTCGCCGAATGCATCAACGCGCCGCGAAGCACGATTACCGGAACGGTTTCAAACGCTTCAAACTCTCAGCCGTTAAATAACGCGATGGTTACGGCAAACGCGGTCTATTCGCGAAGCACGAACCCGTCGGGAAGTTACGGCAATCTATTGGTGCTGCCGGACACCTACACGCTGACGGCTTCGGCAAAGGGTTTTCGTTCGCAGACATTGACCGTGACGGTCGCTGACGGGCAGATTTTAACGCAGAATTTCGCGCTGCAGCCGGTCGCGATTTTGGAAAATTCGGGAACGAATCTGACGGCGGAAAGCTGTGCGGTCAACAACGCGGTCGAGCCGGGCGAAACCGTCACGATGAACATCGCGCTTCGCAATACGGGCTTGATAAATACAGCGAATCTGACCGCAACTCTGCTGGCGACCGGCGGCGTGTTGAATCCTTCCGAACCGCAAAATTACGGCGCGTTGGCAGTGAACGGCGCGAGCGTTGTGCGTCCGTTCACGTTTACGGCTTCGCCGAACGTCAATTGCGGCAACTTGTTAACTTTGACTTTACAACTTCAGGACGGCGCGGAAAATCTCGGCACTGTGCGGATAAATCTGAACACGGGCGTGAAACGTGTCGCTTTTCAGGAAAATTTCGATTCCGTCGCCGCGCCGACACTTCCAAACGGCTGGACGACGAGCGCGACGGGCGCACAGCAAAACTGGACGACTTCAATCACGCAAATTCAAACCGCGCCGAATTCCGTGTTTTCGCCCGACCCGAATCAAGTCGGTTTGAACGAACTAATTTCACCGGCGTTTTCGATACTTTCGCCGAGCGCCGAACTCGAATTTCGCAACTGGTATGAGCTTGAAACGACGTTTTTGCGAAATAGGCTTTACGACGGCTCGGTTTTGGAAATCAGGATTGGAAACAATGATTGGCAGGACATCGAAGTGGCGGGCGGCGCGTTTCTTGCGGGCGGTTACGACGGCACGATTGATTCGTGCTGTCAAAATCCGCTTGCCGGCAGGCGCGGATGGTCGGGCAGAAGCGGAATCAATCAAACTTCGGAATTTATTACTTCAAAAGCCAAACTTCCCGCGTCGACGGCGGGACAAAACGTGCGTCTGCGCTGGCGCGTCGGCACGGACATCGGCACATTTCGGACCGGACAGTTTATTGATAATCTCGTCGTTTCGGACGGCTACGTTTGCAGCTGTCAAAACTCGCCGACAAACCGTGCGCCGTTTGATTTTGACGGCGACGGCAAAACGGATTTGAGCGTTTTTCGACCGACGGATGCGCCGAATGAGGCGGATTTTATCGTCGAAAACAGCTCAAACAACGCACCGAATAATGCCGTTTGGGGAAGCGTCGGCGATTTGGCGGTAAATTCGGATTTTGACGGCGACGGCAAAACGGATTTCGCCATTTTTCGCCCGTCAAACGCGACCTGGTATATTTTGCAAAGCTCGAACAATTCGGCAGCAATCGTTAATTTCGGTCTTTCGGACGATAAATTAACGCCCGCCGATTATGACGGCGACGGCAAATCGGAGATTGCGGTTTATCGCCAATCAACCGGCGTTTGGTATATTCTGCAAAGTTCCGACGCGCAAATTCGGATTCAGCAATTCGGTCTGGCTGAAGATTTGCCCGTCCAAGCCGATTACGACGGCGACGGTAAAATTGACATCGCGGTTTTTCGTCCGTCCGATGGAAATTGGTATGTTTTCCGAAGTTCGACGGGACAGGCGAGCGTCGTGCGGTTCGGCTTGAGCGGCGACAAACCCGTCGCGGGCGATTTTGACGGCGACGGACGCGCCGATTATGTCGTTTTCCGTCCTTCGGACAGAAACTGGTATCTGTTTAATTCGACTCAGGGTTTCGGCATCGTCAATTTCGGTTTGAGCGCAGATCTGCCGATGCAGGCTGATTTTGACGGCGACGGCAGACGCGATATTGCGGTTTATCGTTCGTCAAACGGCGTTTGGTATTACCTCAAATCTTCGGACGGAAATTTTGCGGCGCGGCAGTTCGGAACGAACAGCGACACGGCTTTACCGACGATTTTCGTGCCTTAACTTTTTGTGAAAATCAGCAATTTCGGCAATATAAGATATGATAATCCGCCGAAATATGGTAAAAAAGTAGTTCGTCTAAAATTTGCCTGCCACAATTTGGGAATATTTAATTAATAGGGTTTTAATAAATGAAAAAGTTTTACGTTTGTTTAGTCAGTATAATTCTGCTTACCGTCTGGTGCGCGTTCAATTTCAACACAAGTGCGCAAAACCAAGCCATCGAAGCCAATTTACCTTCACCGAATATCGTTATCAGCCAGTTTCAGGCGGGCGGCGGGACGGCGAACGACGAGTTCATCGAACTGCATAATAACAGCTCAACAAATTTCGATTTGAACGGTTATCGTTTAGTTTACCGTGCGGCATCAGGGTCAAATGACATTGCTTTTGTAAATTGGACGACCGGCACGATAATTCCGCCGGGCGGTTATTATTTGATCGCCTCGACTGCCTATGACGGCGGTGTTACGCCGGACATCACCTACGATCCGGCGACCTGCACTTGTTCGATGGGTGCGGGCGGCGGCGGTTTGGCGATTCGTCAGGGTGCGGTCAATACAGGCACGATCATTGATTCGGTCGGTTGGGGGACGGCAACCAACATTTTTGTCGAAACGGCAGTTACGACCGCCCCGGCGAATAACGACAGCAAAGCGCGCCTCGCGGGCGGCTGTCAGGACACGGACAACAACGCCAACGATTTTTCGGGCTTAATGCCCGCCGCCGCACGTAACGCGGCAACGACACCTTTCGCCTGCAGCGGCAGCGGCTCGACGCTTTTCGCGTCTATGGCGGCGAACCCGACCACCGTTACGCCCGGCGGCACAACGCTTTTGACTGTCACGGTAATTCCCGCCACCACGCCGCCAAGCACCGGCATCACGGTCATCGGAAACCTGTCGAACATCGGCGGTTCGGCGGCGCAGACGTTCTTTGACGACGGCACGAACGGCGACGCGACTCCGAACGATAATATTTTCACTTATCTGGCGACGATTCCTGCCGGACAGCCGGGCGGAATTCAAAGCATCACGGCGGCGGCGGCGGACGCGCAGGCGCGAACCGCCAACACCAATACCAACATCAACGTCAACGCGCCTTTGCCCGAAGAAGACCCGCTTCTTTTGGGAAATCCGTCGGGCGCGACCGGAAGTATTGCGAATGAAAACAATTACCTGATGATCAAGCCGCAATATTCGCTTTCCTACAACCGCAGCACGGCGACCCCGAACTGGGTGGCGTGGCGGCTCGATACGAACTGGCTCGGAACTGCGCCGCGGCAGGACGATTATCGCCCCGACCCCGATTTACCGGCGGGCTGGTATCGCGTCGCCGACAACGATTATTCCGGCTCGGGCTACACCCGCGGACATATGGCACCGTCGGGCGACCGGACTCGTTCGATAGCCGATAATTCGGCGACGTTTTTGATGACCAATTTCGTTCCGCAGATCGCGCAGAACAATTCGGGACCGTGGGAAGAATTCGAAAGCTATTGCCGCACGCTTGCCCAGCAGGGCAACGAGCTTTATATCTTTTCGGGCGGACACGGCAACATCGGGACAATCTCGCAGGGCAGAATCGTCGTTCCGCAAGTTACGTGGAAAGTCGTGCTGATACTGCCGAACGGCACTAATGATCTGGCGAGAGTCAGCAAACAAACGCGCGCCTTCGGGCTGGTCGTGCCGAATTTTCTTCCGCTCAATCAAAACGCGCCGTGGCGCGAGTTCCGCGTTACAGTTGATGCGGTCGAAAACCTGACGGGACATAATTTCTTTTCAAACGTTCCGAAAAATACGCAGGAACTTATCGAACGCCGCCGCGATTTGCAATAATTTCGGCTTGAATTTCGGCGGGCGGAAAACAGAATTCGTCCGCTAAAGAGAATCCGAAAAACCATGCTCACTACATAAAACGGCGCGAACAATTTTCTTGTTTTCCGTAGTTTTTCGTGTAACAAGCGTGGTTTTTCGGCATCTAAAGCAGACGGCGGATTCTCATCCACGTCAAAATATTCGTTATGAAAAAAATCTATTTCGTATTTATTCTGAGCCTTTTTGTTTTTGCATCGGGCGTTTCGGCGCAAAAAAACCGTTTGATCAGCGACGTTCAGGGCGATAAAAACGCTTCGCCGTATGTCGGCGAAATAGCGCGGGTTTCCGGCATCGTCACAGCGCGCGTCAAAAACGGCTTTTTTATTCAAACGCCCGACGACAAAGTTGATGACAATCCGAACACCTCGGAAGGTCTTTTTATTTTCACGCAAACCGAACCCGGCGGCGAAGCGACGGTCGGCAATCTCGTTTCGGTCACGGGAACGATTGCGGAATTTATACCGCGAGCGCAGCCGCTCAGTTTGCCGATCACGCAAATTTCGATGCAAAAAAACAGAGATTTTATCACGGTCGAATCAAAAGCGGTCGCGCTGCCGAAACCGGTTGTTTTGAGCCTCGACGATTTCAAGTTGAACACGATTGACCAGCTCGAAAAATACGAAGGAATGCGCGTGATGGTGGCGGAAATGACCGCGACGGCTTCAACCAGAGGACGCGGCGGCGAATCGGATGGAGTTTTTTACGGCGTTTTAAAAGGAATCGCACGACCTTTCCGCGAACCCGGACTCGATGTTTACGATTTTTTTCTGCTGCCCGAAAAAGACCGCGCGAAAATGAAGAAGGATTTTCCGAAACTTCCGATTTTCGACAATAATCCCGAACGCCTGCGCGTCGAAAGCGCGACCCAGCTCGGCGCACAGCCGATTGACGTAACGGCGTTTGCCGAAATACAAAATCTGACGGGCGTTTTGTATTATTCCTTCCGCACGTATTCGATTCTGGTTGACGCGGGCAGCAAACCGGCGATTTCGGGTTACGTTAAAGCCGAGCCGCTCCCGGCACCGAAGGAACGCGAATTTTCCGTTGCGGCGTTAAATGTCGAAAATATGTTCGACGACGAAGATGACCCGAATATTAAGGAAGACATCGTTAAAACCGAAGATTTTCAGTTGAAACTGAAAAAAGCGTCGTGGGCGATTCGCGCGTATATGCAAACGCCCGACGTTATCGGAATTGTCGAGGTTGAAAGTTTGCCGGTTCTGAAAAAGCTCGCTGACCGCATCAATGCCGATGCCGAAACGAGCGGAAAACCGAATCCGAAATATGAAGCGTTTTTGATTGACGGCAACGATCCGCGCGGAATTGACAACGGATTTCTGGTCAAAACTTCACGCGTCAAAGTTCTCGAAACCAAACAATTCGGCAAGGAAGATCAATTTACAAATCCGGTTTCCAAAAAGGACGTTTTCCTCAACGACCGCCCGCCGCTTTTGATTCGCGTGGCAATCACGGACGAAAAAACCAATCAGCCGTTCGAGTTCACGGTTATCAACAACCACCTGAAATCTTTTAACGGTTATAACGATCCAAAAGACGCGCCGTTCGTGCGGATGAAAAAACGTCTGCAAGGCGAATTTCTCGCCAAACTCGTGCAGGAACGCCAGAAAGCCAATCCGAAAGAACGCATCGCGCTGATCGGCGATTTCAACGCGTATCAATTTAATGACGGAATTGTTGATCTGATCGGCACGATCAAAGGTACGCCCGCGCCGAAGGAAACGGTAATGAACCCGTCGGAAGATTTGGTCGAAAGCGATCTGACGAATCTGGTTGATCTGATCAAAGCCGACCAACGTTACTCCTACAGCTTCGACGGCAACGCGCAGGTTCTCGACCATATCATCATCAACGCCGCCTTCAAAAATCACATTCGCGGCTTCGGCTACGCGCGGATCAATTCCGATTTTCCCGAAATCTACCGCAAAGACGCGAACCGCGTCGAAAGATTTTCCGACCACGACGCGGCGGTCGCCTTTTTCACGCTTGACGATCTAACACAGAACAAACAATAGGACGCGGATTTTCACGGATTATATTTTAAGGTTTTATCCGTGAAAATCCGCTTTTTCCGTGTTTGTCAGTGTCCTATTTTTCTCTTTGCTTATAAGCCTGCATGGCTTCTGCCGCGCCGGCGTGCATGATCTCGGGTTTGTGATATTTCCAGAATTTCTCGAATTCCTCGTCAGACATCTCTGTTTTTTCTTCGCGGGTTTTGTTTTTTAGATACAATTCCGTCCATTCGCGGATTTCCATATTGTGATTCATCGCCGTGCGTGCGCCGTGCATTAAATTGTCGCGTTCCATAATTTTTCAGTCCTTGTGTTAAAATTTCTGCATCTAAAACTTTATTCGCAAAATTTGCGTAAAAGTCTGATGCCTTTTCTAGAATAGTAACAAAAATCACCCTGATTCCGATATTCTAAACTCCGGCATCCAAAAATTTTCAGGAGTTATAAGTGAAAAAATTCTTTTTATCGTCGCTTTTAATTTTATCGAGTTTTGCTTCCTACGGTTTTGCACAAGCGAAACCCGCGCCGCAAAAACAAACTCCCGTTGCTGCAAAAACGACCGCTGCTCAACAAGGTCTTGAAATCCCGTTCGTTACAAAAACTTTGCCGAACGGTCTGGAAATCATTGTTTTGCAGGACAGCAGTGTGCCGATTGTGACGGTCGAAATGGCTGTCCGCAACGGTTCTTTCACCGAACCGCCCGAACTCAATGGTTTGTCGCATCTTTACGAACATATGTATTTCAGGACGAATCAGGCGATATTTCTCTTTCAATGCGAACGCGCGACGGCGGGTGGCAGAGGTCTCAGCGAGATCGGCAAACGAATCTGCGCCGAACCTTTAAGACTTAAATCGCAGATCGGCGACGTTAGCTATCTGACCGAAGTTGACGGACTCGGCTACATCCGCAACGGCACGACGCACGAAGAATACGTTAATTATTATTTCAGCACGACGAGCGGAAATATGCCGACGATTATGCGTCTGATGCGCGACGCGATGCTTTACCCGTCGTTCGATGAAGAAGAATTTAAGCGGGAAATTCAGGTTGTTCTCGGCGAACTCGACCGACAATTGTCCGAACCCGTCTATTATCTCGACCGCACTTTGATGGATAAACTTTTCTACAAATATCCGTCGCGCAAAAGTCCGGGCGGAACACGCGCGACCGTCGCGGCGGCAACCGTCGAACAGATGCGCCTGATTCAGTCGCGTTATTATATTCCGAACAACACGGCTTTGATCGTCACGGGCGATGCCGAACCCGAACGCGTTTTCAAGCTCGCCGAAAACCTTTTCGGCGGTTGGCAGCGCGGTGAAGACCCGTTCAAAAAATTCCCGATCGTTGACCATCCGCCGCTTCAGAAAAGCGAAGGCGTGATCGTCAATAAAGACATCGAAAACGTTTTTGTGCAGATCGGCTGGCACGGTCCTTCGATTGGCAAGGATGACACCTCGACCTACGCGGCGGACGTTTTTTCGTATATCGTCCAACAGCCCGGTTCGCGCCTGAAACGCGCTTTGATTGATTCGGGTTTGGCGGTTGACGTTTCGGTTCACTATTACACGCAGCGCAATGTCGGACCGATCCGCATCACGCTCGTGACATCGCCCGAAAAGGCAAAGCCCGCGCTCGACGCGCTTTACAAGGAAGTCGCGCAGTTTAACAATCCGAATTATTTTACGAATGAAGAATTGGAAAACGCGAAAACCCTGCTCGAAGCCGAAAATCTTTACCGCCGCGAAAAATTGAGCGATTACACGCACGAACTCGGTTTCTGGTGGTCTTCGACCGGCATTGATTATTATCGCGGTTATCACAAAAACCTGCGGGCGATCACGCGCGAAGACATCAAGCGCTATATTTCGACTTACATCATCGGCAAACCGCACATCGGCGTTGCGCTGATCTCGTCCGCCGACCAGCAGAAGGCAAACTTAACCGAACAGGATTTGATCGGAAAATAGTTTCGAGTCCCGCGTTTACGCGGCTTTCGCGGCTGTGCAAAATTGATTAATGTTCAACGCATCGCCGCCTCAAGGCGGAACTCAAAACGTAAAGGCAAAATTTTTATGAAAGCATTTATAAATACGCAATCGGCAGGCAGTAAAATATTTCTTCTCACATTTGTAATTTTATCGTTTATCTTCGCGGCAAACGCGCAGTTGGGCGGACAGCCCGCCACCAAATCGCAAGCCGAACTGATCAGCGATTTCGAGGTCAACGGCTTAAAGGTCATCGTCAAACGCCGTCCGAACGCGCCGACGGTTGCCGCCGGATTGTTCATTCGCGGCGGCGTTCGCAATCTCACGCCGACGACCGCCGGACTCGAAAGCCTGATGCTTTCGACCGCGACCGAAGCCAGCAAAAAATATCCGCGCGAAACAATGCGCCGTGAACTGACAAAAATGGCAAGCAACATCGGTGCGGGTTCGAACGAAGATTTCAGCGCCATCTCGCTTGCCTCGACGCGCCCGAATTTTGATAAAACGTGGGATATTTTTACCGACGCGGTGATGAATCCGTCGTTCACGCAGGCGGATTTCGACCTCACGCGGACACGGATTTTGACCGCTCTGCGCAACCAATCCTTAAGTCCCGACAGCGCACTCGACAGTTTGCAGAACAGAGTTGTTTACGCGAATCATCCATACTCGAACGATCCGAACGGTTCGCCCGAAACCATCGCGGCACTGAAGCTCGCGGACATTCGCGCCTATCATCAGAAAGTGATGCAGACTTCACAATTACTGCTCGTCGTGGTCGGCGACGTTGATCCGGCGGTTCTGCAAAAACGCGTCGCCGATTCGCTCGGCAAACTTCCGAAGGGCAATTATAAAGAAACGCCTTTACCGCAGCTGACATTTGAAAAATCGTCGCTCGACATTACGAACCGCGCGCTTGAAACCAATTATGTGAAAGGCGTTTTTGCCGCGCCGTCGCTCGATAATCCCGATTATTACGCGATGCGCGTTGCGATGACGCTTTTGCAGAGCCGCGTGATCAGCGTCGTTCGTAACCAAAACCAGCTTTCCTACGCGCCGAACGCCGAAATGGAAGACGACGCGGCAAACAGCGCGTATATCTACGTAACCGCCAACGACGCGAACCAATCGGTTTTTCTGATGCTCAAGATAATCGAAAGTATGCGCGAAGACGGTGTTTCGGCAGAAGATTTTACGGGCTTGCCGGGTTATTTTTTAACGACTTATTTTATCAAACAGGAAACCAACGCTTCGCAGGTTGCCGAGCTTGCCCGCTATGAACTGATCGGCGGCGGCTGGCGCAATTCGCTCGATTTTATTGACAAAATGCTCGCCGTCAAACCCGAAGACGTCAAACGCGTCGCCAACAAATATATGAGAAATATCCGCTTTGTCGTCATCGGCAATCCATCGGCGATTAACAAGGAAATTTTCGTCGCGGATTAAACGCAAATTTTAACCGAATAAGAAAGGCAAAAGAATCGAAAAATCAATTCTTTTGCCTTTTTACTTTTGCCTTCGATTAACCGTCTTTTTCAGTTTTACGCTGTATGACATCCGGTTTTGAAGGTTTCTCTTCCTGCTTCGGCTCAGGTTTCGGCTCGGGTTTCGGCTGTGGTCGAGTTTCTTCGCGTTTCGGCTGCGGCTGGGGGCGCGGCTCTTCACGCCTTCGCTCTTCCTGACGCGGTTGCGGGAAGGTCGGCTGTGAACGGCGGCGTTCTTCCTGCGGCTTTGGTTGAGGCTGCGGTTCCGGCTGCGGCTGGAAAATCGGCGGAGTCTGATTTTCGTCGCGCTGTTTTTGCCGGATTGTTTTCTGGTCGTTTTTCTCCCGCTGGTCGTTGTCTGATTTTCCGCCGCCCGTCGGACGCACCGGCAAATCGGTTTGCGGATTGAAATCGGGCGTTTGATTCGTGTTGCTGTCCGGTCTGACGGCGGGACGGCGATTGACCGCGCCGGTTTTTCGCGGCTCGTTCGTGTCAACCTTCGTTTCGTCGCTGCCGGGTTTCACTTCTTGATTAATTCGCGGGGTGCGATTTCCGAAAATCCGCTCGTTTTCCAGTTTTTGGTTGAGCGATTTGCCGGTTTCTCTTTGGGTCGCGCCGGTGGTTTTTATCTGTTCTTCCTTCTTCACGTCAATGCGCGGATTTTCGATCAGAATTTCCCGGCTGATCTTGCCCTTTATTTCCTTGTATTCGGGCAGGATCGGCGGTGTTTGAGTTTCGTCAATCGGTTTGGAAAGCGCTTCTTTCGCCGCCGCCAGCGGTGCGGTTCGATAGCCGCGCGTCTGCTTTCCGAATTCTTCGGCGTTGACCGCGATTACACCTTCGAACGGAACGCGCTGCAGGGTCGGCGTTTTTGAGTTCGTGCGCCGTATCTCGTTGATCTGTCCCGGCGTCAGAACAGGCGGTGTCGGCGAAGGATTCGGATTTGCCGGATTCGGCGTCGGATTAACGATCACTGTCGTGTTGTTATTAATGATCGTCACATTGTTGCGCCGGCTGCGGCGATAACCGCCGTAACCGCGATTGAAATCGCAGTAATTATCGCTGTAGCCGAGCGGAAACCAAATTACCGAACCGTTCCACGTGACGATCGAGATCATCGCCGGCTGCCACCAGCTGCGCCGCCAGCGGGCATAAGCGTAAGGCGTCCAAACCCAATAACCGCCGTCCCAAACCCAGCGTCCGTGATGATACGTCGCCCAGCCCCACGGCTCGTCGTTGACCCACGTCCAGCCGTAAAACGGCACCCAACGCCAGTGACCGTAACGATACGGCGACCAGTTTGCATAGCTCGAAACCGAATTCGGATAAGGTTTCCAGACATAGCCGTATTTTTTCGTGTAAATCCATTCGCCGTATTCGTTCAGGTCTTCCGCGCCGTAAATGTCGCGGTCGTAATATTTGTCGTAAAAGGCTTCCTTCAAACGTTTGGCGATCACCGCGTCGCGCTGCAAAACCCATTCGTCGAATTCGTCGGTGATTCGCGCAACACCGTTCGTTTCATAATCGCCCGCGTAATTTCCTTCGATAAAAATCCGCGCCGTCCGCCCGCTGCGAAGCGTGAAACCCGAACTTTGCGTGTAAACTTTTACCTCGCCGTCTTCGGTCGCCGACACGCGGATTTCCGAATTGCGCGTGTCGCCCGCGTCAACGCGATACATTCCCGCTTTTTCAATCGAAAGCGTCGTCGAAGGCGCGTCAATCTCGAAATAGCTTTTGGTTTTATCAAAATCCAAAGCGCGGAAATTCATCGTGCCTTGCGGCAGGCTGATTGCAATGCCTTCGTCGCGCAGAGTCGTGAATTTTAAGTAAGCATTTTCCCACAAACGAATATGTTTCGAGCTGTCGAGCTGAATCTCGACGACCGTATTCGCGCCGGTTGCTATCTCGTCGCCCTCGACAATCGGCAGATTGAGCGCGGCACGTTCCCATTCCTGCTTATCGGAAGGTTCGTCGCCGCTGCGACGAATCTGCACATCGCCGCGGATAAAACTGATTCTGACGACGCGTGCCGTTACTTCGGGCGTGTAATCGTCAACCAAAACTGCGCCCGAAACGTTTCCGGCGCACATAAATAAAAGGGGCAAAAAGAAAAACGATGCCCAAAGAAACTTCTTTGCTAAACGCATAAATTTTTTTCTCCTTAGTTTTGAGTCCCGCGTTGACGCGGCAAACTTCAGTTTATGCAGTTCTTAGCCGCCTCAAGGTGGGACTCTGAACTTCTCTTCTTAAAATAATTTGCTTCTTCGGGAAGAGCAGTTGGGCGATTAACTCAACTTTTAATTGCACTTACAGCAATTTTTATACCTTAATAAAAAAAATTAAATACGATGAATTTTATGCAGTGTTTATCGAAGTTTGGGAATTTAGGATTTTCGGCGTTTAACCAAATCGTGCAGTGCGAAAATTTCCAAGATACGAAATCGTATAGAACTGCTTAAAATATCGGTATAGCGAGCGGTAGCGAGGCGCGTTTCACTTTCAAGATTTTCGCTTGATAAAGTTGTTCGCTACCGCTCACTATACTGATGTGTCAATGCGCGGCTGAAAAATTTAAAAATTCAATTTATATTTGACGACAAACGGGCGCGACGCGACGAAAAGCTCGTCCCTGTCGTTGAGCGTAATTCCGAAGGATTGCTTGGTTTTGAAATCGTTCACGAAATTGCCGCTTCCATCGAAAATGCTGATTCGCAAACTCTGGCTGACGTAAAGCCGCCCTTGCGAATCAATCGCGAGATCGTCGGGACTTCCGTAAAACTGCGTCTTCGGTATCTTGTCGAGCGAACCGCTGCCTCGTCCGCCGAAGCGCGTCAGGAGTTTACCGTCGGGCGAGAGCTTAAAAATTGCATAATTTCTGCCGTCGAGCAGAAAAAAATTGCCCGCGCCGTCAACGGCGATTTGTTCGACGACATCCAAACCTAAATCTATACTGATTTGAATATCTTTGAGTTTCGCGCCGTCCGCGCTTAAAACCGTGATTCCGCCGCGCCGCGCGGAAACGTAAATTTTGCCGTCGAGACCGATTGCCATATCCGATGCGTTATCAACGCGGTATTTGCCCAATTCTTCGCCGGTTTCTTTGTTCAAACGATAAAGATCGTAACCCTGCAAAACAAACAAATTCCCTTTGCGGTCAACGGCGAGCGCGTCAACCGTGCGCGTCGTGTCATTTAAAATCTGCGTCTGAAAATTGCCTTCCCGGTCAAAAACCTGAATTCGCCCGCCCGAATAATCCGCCGAGTAAATTTTTCCGTCCGCATCAACGGCGATTGTGCGGTTGTCCTGAAATTTTCCCGCGCCCGTGCCTTCGCCGCCGAATCTTAAAAGTTCCTGCGCGATCGAATTTTCGGTCGCGTCGGTTTTCAAAGGCTGGGGAATCGCCGGTGTCGGCGCAGGCGAAGATTTTTCAACCGCTTTGTCAACTGTTCTTGAAACGAGAAAGAAAACGGCGATGATCGCGCCGACGATCAAAACCGCCGTGATGACGAACGTCAGTAAAAACGAACCGCCGATTGCTAAACCGAATTTTTTGACCGTTTCGAGATTTTGCGCGTTTGAACGAAGATTCACCTCCTGCGCGTTCGAGGCTTTCACCTGCATTCCCGAAATGTCGATGCTTTTGCCTTCTTCCATCGCGTCAACCGCGTCTTTCGCTTCTTTTAAGCCGACGCCGAAAGTTTCCCGAAAAAGCTTGATCGCGTAAATTTTTTGTTTGCTTTGGATCAGCCGCTGAATTTCGGCGATTTTCAAAGCCTTTCCGGTTAATGAAGACAGATCGCCGAAATCCATATTTCCGGCGCCGCCGAACACGTTCGAACTTTCAATTACATTCGACGGAACGATCACATTGCTGCCGCAAAACCGGCATTTCTGCAGCGGCTTGCCCTCAAACTCCAGCGGCGCGGAACAAGACGGACATCTGAAAATTTCTGCCATAATTAAAGGAAAACTCGCTACCGGGGTTTTGCAACTAAGATTTTTCGATTATAAACTAAATTTCCGGTAAAAACTCCAATTGATGAGGACAGAAAAAATGAAAAAATTTGCAATATTGAGCCTTTTGATCTTAACCTGCGCGTTTTCCGCCTTCGGTCAGAAAAAAACGATCGTCGTAAAAGTTGACGCGTCAAAAGACGTTCGCGCCGCTTTCGATAAATTAATTGACGGCATCAAAACCGCCGACGCGGCGAAAGTAATGAGCGTTTACAACAAAAGCGAAGACATTCTCTTTTTCAACAACAACGGCTCGGTTACGCGCGGCTGGGAACAGATGAAAACAAACCGCGAGGCGTCATATAAAAACGTTACCAACGTTACGCTTGACCCGACTGGCGTGCGCATCGAAATGCTCGGCACGGGCGCGGCATATCTGACCTGCAAATGGAAACAACAACAGGAATATAACGGCAAACTCGAAACCGCTTCGGGCAGAATGACTTTGGTTTTCAAACTCATCGGCAAAGAATGGAAAGTCGTCCACCTGCACACTTCGCCCGACAACCCGGACGCGACGCGACCGGTTTTGACATCGGAAAGAGAAAATAATCAATAAATGAAAAGCATCACCGTTTTTTGCGGCTCGAACAGCGGCTTTCGCACCGAATACCGGGAAGCCGCAATAAATTTGGCGCGAATTTTCGCGCAAAACAACATTCGTCTGATCTACGGCGGCGGAAACGTCGGTTTGATGGGCATTATCGCCGATGAAGTGATGCGCGCGGGCGGCGAGGTCGTCGGCATTATTCCCGATTCGCTGGATCGAAAAGAAGTCGGGCATCGCGGCATCACCGAACTCCGCGTCGTTGATTCGATGCACGAACGCAAGGCGCAGATGGCGGAACTCGCCGACGGTTTTATTGCGATGCCCGGCGGAATCGGCACGTTCGAGGAATTTTTCGAGATCTTAACGTGGGCGCAATTAGGCTTTCACAAAAAACCGTGCGCAATTTTAAATATCGCCGGTTATTACGACGGACTGCTCGCGCTTTGCGACAACGCGGTCAGCGAAGGATTC
Organism: Pyrinomonadaceae bacterium; assembly: GCA_022843305.1. Lineage (GTDB taxonomy): Bacteria > Acidobacteriota > Blastocatellia > Pyrinomonadales > Pyrinomonadaceae > JAFDVJ01. Next base: position 34,390 of record JALHNX010000018.1, read on the forward strand.
CTGCGTCCGGCGCACCGCCAGTTGATTTTGGAAGATTCAAATCCCGAGTTTCTACTTGAAAAAATGGAAGCCTTTAAGCCTTTGCCGCTTGAAAAATGGATTGACAAGGAAGATTTATAAGCAAAAAGATGGGACTCGGATTGAGCGGATTTGCGCGGATAAATCTCATAAAATAAATCCGCTTAATCCGCGTTCATCCGCGTCCCATTAAACCGCTTCCAAAATAACCTGCGCGACGGCGTGATCGGTCGTGTGCGAGATCGAAAGATGAATTTTGTTCGCGCCCATATTTTCCAACAAAATTTGCGCTTCGCCCGTAATTTCGAGATTCGGAACGCCTTGCGAATCGTTCAAAATTTCCATATCGTGCCACGTTATTTTTCCGCGCCAGCCGGTTTTTAAAGCCTTTAAGAACGCTTCCTTCGCCGCAAAACGCGCCGCGAAGCTCTGCGCCGCCGCCGCGCCTTTCGATTCGCAGTAAGCGCGTTCTTTCGCGGTAAAAACGCGCTCGACAAAACGCGGCGTTCTTTGAATCGTTTCAGCGATACGATAAACTTCTACAATGTCTATGCCGATGGAAACTATCATTAATCCAGAGTCCAGAGTCCAGAGTCCAGAGTCCGAAGACCAAAGCCCAAAGACCGAAAGCCAAATTTTAGCAGAAAACGGATTTTACTGGCGCGAAAAAGACGGCGTGAAAATTTTAATCAGCCGCGTTTTGGAAGAAAAAGGTTTTGCGAACGGTTTTTCGACGCGCTTCGGGGGCGTTTCCGCATTTCCCGAAAATTCTTTAAATCTCGCCGGTTATGACGAAGATTCGGCGGAAAACATCGCCGAAAACCGCCGCCGATTTTTGAGCGTTTTCGAGGATGATTTTCAGCTCGCGTCGTGCTGGCAGATTCACAGCGCCGACGTGCGCCACGTTAAAGATTTAGCGGACTCAAAAGACGGCGATCATAAAATGGACGCGCTCGTTTCGGATGTCAAGGGCGTTTTGCTCGGCGTTAAAACCGCCGATTGCGTTCCGGTTCTGCTCGGCGATACGAAAACCGGCGCGTTTGCCGCGATTCACGCCGGCTGGCGCGGAACAGTCCAGTCAATCGTCTTAAATGCAATTGAAAAAATGCGCACGATTTACGGCACGAATCCACAAAATTTGATCGCCGCGATTGGTCCGGCGGCGACGTGCCGAAATTACGAGATCGGACAGGACGTAATTGACGAATTCAATAAAAGCTTCCCTAAATCCGCGCATCTTTTCACACCGACCAAGGAAAATCACGCGCTGATTGATCTGCATACGGCGAATAAGGAACAGCTTCTGACTGCTCAGATTCCGGAAGAAAATATTTCAATCGCGCCGCTCTGCACGATGGAACGCACGGATTTATTTTTCTCTTACCGCATCGAGAAAAAACTTTATGGAAAAACAGGTCGCCTGATGTCGGTAATCGGGAGAAGATAGCTCAACTTACGCCGCAAAGCATTCTACATTCTACATTTTTAATTTTACATTTTATTGCAGAAAATACTGTTTCTATAACTTGCAATGAAATGTAAAATGCAAAATGTAGAATGTAAAATGCTTTGTAAATCTGAAATTATCTAACCCGCGCCGTTAAAGTAACTTCCTTGTTTCGCGGCGGATAGCAAACCTCGTCGGTGCAAGCCTGATAACGAACGACGGCGCGCACACGGACGACATTGCCCTTAAAATTCGCCGGAACCGTTAAATTAAACGAAAACGAAACCGTGCCTTCATAAACATTGATGGCGTTTTCGGAAAACTGAAACTTGCGGTTGCGCCCGCGCGGATAGCTGACGGCACTCGTTTTTGCGCCGACCGCGCTGACCCGGACGGTTGTCGGAATCGCGTATTCGCTGTTCGGACGGTTGGAATTGACGTGCAAGCCGCCCGGGATGCTCAAAGTAACCGTGCCTCTCACAGAACCGCCGCGCGAAACCGTGCCGATTGAACCTGTAACGGTTTGCGCGTTGACCGCCGAAATTCCCGCCAAAAAGAATAAACCTATAGAAAAAAGAGCGATAGATAATATTTTTTTCATAATTTCCGTTATCTGCTGATGAATTTTTATCAACCTGGGATGCTTTTATTTTACGCGAAAACTGTCAAGAAGGTTTTCCGCCTTTTCTTCGTATTTCTCGCGGTAATCTGCCAGAACCGACATTTCCAGATCAAAAATCCTTTCGTTTTGGGCGACGAGTTTGTGAAAATAAAGCGTTTCCACTTCGTCTTCGGTTTTTTCGCCGGTCAGCAAAAAAGTATTTTCGTCAGGCTTTTCTTCCGACAAAACCGTGTCGAATGATTTTTTTATATCCTTTGAAATTTCCGCCAAACTTCTGCCTGCCAGAACTTTTAATTTGATCAAACCCTGCCGCGATTTTTCAGCTTTTCCTTCTTCGCCGAACTCCTTTGAATACGCGTAAAAAGCCAGAAAGTCGGGATTTTCGACCGGATTTAAAAAGCCTTCAGGTTTGACGAGCGAAAAATCCTCGGTGTCAATCGTTTCTTCCGCAAATGCCGCCGCCGCGTTGCGTTTGATTCTGGTCGAAGTGTAAACCATCAGCGCGACGATAATGCCGCCGATAATAAGAATTTCCATATTTTTATGTTTTGAGTCCCGCCTTCAGGCGGCAAATGTTCAATAATGAAGAATTTGCCGCCTGAAGGCAGGACTCAGAACCATTTTTCACTTTGCAGTAATCTGCACTAAATTCGGCTCGCTCTTAGCCGCGAGCTGTCCGCAAGCGGCGTAAATATCGCGCCCGCGCGGCGTTCTCAAGTATGCCGAAACGCCTTTTGATTCCAAAATATCTTTGAATCGCTGAATCTGCCGCGCTTCGGGCGGATGATATTCGAGCGGTTCGGCGGAATTATGCGCAATCAGATTTATTTTCACACGCGTTAAATCGTATTTATTTAAAAGTTTCGCCAAATCCAGCGCGTCTTCGTCCGAATCGTTCACGCCGCCCAAAAGAACGTATTCAAACGTAAAGCGTTCGCCGCGCCGCAGGGATTTTTGAAATTCCGCGGCGGCGGCGAAAAGTTCTTCGATGTTCCAACGCTTATTGATCGGCATCAGTTTATCGCGCAGTTCGTTATTCGGCGCGGAAAGCGAAATTGCTAAGTGCGGGCGTTTTTCGAGCTTTGCGAATTCATAAATCTTCGGCACGATTCCGGCGGTCGAAATCGTTACGCGGTTCGGCACAATAAATAATCCTTCTTCTTCGGACATTATTTCCAAAGCCTTGATTAAATTTTCAAAATTCAAAAATGGCTCGCCCGCGCCCATTCCGACCAGATTCGTGCCGTGCGGCGTTTCGCTCCCAACGCCGTAAACGTCATTCAGAACAATAATTATCTGCTCGACGATCTCGCCCGCCGTTAAGTTTCTGAGAAGTCCGAGCTTTGCCGTCAAACAAAAATCGCATTTCAAAGGACAGCCCGACTGCGACGAAAAACAGATCGTGTCGCGCGATTCAGTCGGGATAAAAACCGTTTCGACCGGCAGATCGTCGTGCGTTTTCATCAAAAAACGCCGCGTTCCGTCCACGGAAACATAGCGCGATTCAACCTTTAAGGTCGTCGCGGTCGCAGTTTCGTTCAACTTCTCACGAAAGTTTTTGGGCAAATCGGTCATTTCGTCAAAGAGGCGCAAACGCCGTTCGTGCAACCCTTTAAAAATCTGTTTCGCACGGTATTTCGGCTCACCGATGTTTTGGACAAATTCGGCAAGTTCATTCGGCGACAAAGCTGTGAGATGAATTTTTTCCATCAAAAACATTTTAACTCATTAGATTTGATGCGAAAAACGGCGTTTGGTCATTGCCGAATGTCGTTCGGCTGTTTTCAAACGTTGCCTTCCCGATCAATGTGCAACGCTCTTGAGGCTGTGCTAAACTTTTAGGCAAATTTCCAAGTGTGAAAAAATATGAAGAACAAAACGCTTACCGGCGCGATCATCGCCTTTATCATTCTCATCGGTATCATCTTTTTTTGCTTCCGGTTCGGAAAATCAGTTTACGACCGGATTCGCGGCAACGATAATACGACCGTTAATCAGCCAACCAATCAGCCGCCGAATTCTTCGACGTTGCCGACTTCGCCCGAACAGGCGCAAGCCGCTTACCTCGCGCTCGGAAATCCGTCGAACGCGTCGGCGGCAGACCCGAATAATTATCTGCTCGTCAATAATTTTATGGTCATTTCCTACAGCCGCGACCGCGGAATTCCGAACTGGGTCGCGTGGCGACTGACGAAGGCGGATCTCGGACAGCTCGACCGCGAAGACGCATTTCGTCCCGACGACCGCCTGCCGAAAGGCTGGACGCGCGTTACGCCTTCGGATTACACGGGAAGCGGTTTCGACCGCGGACACATCGCGCCGAACGCCGATCGTTATTCGAGCCGCGAAGCCGCCGATGCGACTTTTCTGATGACCAATATCGTGCCGCAAACCGGCGATCTCAATCGCGGTCCGTGGCAAAAACTCGAAGCCTATACACGAACGCTCGTCAATCGCGGAAGCGACGTTTACATCTACGCCGGAGTTTACGGCAGTAAAGGAAAGATCAAAAAGAAGGTCACAATTCCCGAAAATAACTGGAAAGTCGCGGTCGTCGTTCCAGCCGGAACGCCCGTTTCCGCGATCAACGAAAATGCCCGCGTGATCGCCGTCAATATGCCGAACGTCAAAGGAATTATGAACGCCGATTGGCAGATATACCGCACGAGCGTCCGCGAGCTTGAAAAAGCGACGGGCTATAATCTGCTCTCAGCCCTGCCGCAAAATGTGCAGGACGCGCTGGAAACAAAGGTTGACAACATCAACAATTGAAACCCCAAAGATTTTTTCTGCGTAAAACTTCCGTCTTATGAGAAAAAATCTTTTACTTTCTTTTTTTATCGTTTTAGTTCTTTCTTTTAACTCGATGGCGCAGACGACCGAAACCAAAGAAGTGAACCCGGCGGACGTCGCTTCGATCGACGCGATCATGAAAGCCGTCTATGATGTGATCTCGGGCGGCGCGAGCGAAAAACGCGATTGGGACAGATTCCGCACGCTCTTTCACAAAGATGCGCGGATGATTCCGTCGGGCAAAAATCCCCAAACCGGCGTTTTCGGCGCACGCGCTTTAACGCCCGAAGATTACATCAAACGCAACGAACCATTTTTTGCCAAAGAAGGTTTCTTTGAACGCGAAGTCGCGCGGCACACCGAAATTTACGGCAACATCGCGCATGTTTTTTCGACCTACGAAGCCTTTAAAACCCCTTCGGACAAAAAGCCCTTTATGCGCGGCATCAACAGTTTTCAACTGCTCAACGACGGCAGACGCTGGTGGGTAATGACGATTTTCTGGCAAGCCGAAACGCCCGATAATCCGATTCCGAAAAAATATCTGAAAAGCAAAAAATAAATATTTGCCCACGAAACACACGAAACATACGAAATAATTTAAAAGATTTTTCCGGTCTTATTTTCGTGCTTTTCGTGTGTTTCGTGGGCAGAATGTTTTAAGATAACTGCAATGGCTGAATATATTTTAGAGCGCGAACAAATCATCCAACGTTCCCGCGAGGAAGTTTTCGAGTTTTTCGCCGACGCGGGAAATTTAGAGCGCATTACGCCGCCCGAGCTTAATTTTCATATCACAACGCCGCAGCCGATTGACGTTAAAAAAGGCACGTTGATTGATTACGAGCTAAAATTGCGCGGCATTCCGCTAACCTGGAAAACCGAAATCACGCAGTGGAATCCGCCGTTTGATTTTGTTGACACGGCTTTAAGAAGCCCTTACAAACAATGGATTCACCTGCACACTTTTGAAGAAGGCGCACGAGGCGAAACGATTATGAAAGACATCGTGCGCTACCGCCTGCCGCTCGAACCCTTGGGCGACATCGCGCATTTTTACGTCAAAAAAGAGCTGAAATATATTTTTGATTACCGCTGCAAAGTGATTGAAGAGATTTTCAAGAAATAATTTAACCGCGAAACACGCGAAGCACACGAAAATTTGATTGGTAAATTTTTCGCGTATTTCGCAGTTAAAAATTAAAACTCAATCCAATTGGTCGGCTGTTTGTGGTATGAAATCGTAATGCGCGTTTCGGCTTTGAAGAAATTCGGGCGCATTTGAAGCGCGGTTTCAGCCATTAATCTGGCGAGATGCGGTTCGTTGGCGCGTTGCGATAAGTGAGCTAAAACGATTTCGCGGGCTGAACCGTCAAAATCGTTGGTCAGCCAGTCGGACAAATCTTCGTTTGAAAGATGTCCGGTGCGCGACAAGATTCTTTGCTTTAAATCCCAACTGTAGATCGGGCAGGTTTTGAGCATATCGCGCGAGTGGTTCGATTCGACGACGATGCAGTCGCAGTTGCGAAGTTTTTCTTTAATCAGCGTTGTGATATGTCCGAAATCCATCAAGGTCGCAATTTTCACGCCGTCTTTTTTGGCGATGAAGCCGAAATTGTCCGCCGCATCGTGCGGGACGGTGAACGGCTCGAAATCAATGTCGCCGATGCGGAACCCTTTGCTTGATTCGATTTTGACGGTGCGGTTTTTTAAACAATCGCGGCGTTTGACGGCTTCGCTGTCGCCGTTCGAAACGCCTTTGCGTGTGCCGTAATAGGAATCTTCGGTCGCTTCGGAGATAAACACGGGACAATTGACGCTTTTTAAGAGAACGCGCAAACCGCCCGCGTGGTCTGAGTGTTCGTGCGTGATGAGAACTGCGTCGAGCTTGCCGGAATCTTCGCCGACCGCCGCGACGCGTTCCAATAATTGTTTCGCGCTCAAACCGGCGTCAACCAGAACTCTTGTTTTTTCGGTCGCAATCAGAACGGCGTTGCCCGTCGAACCGCTGCCGAGAACCGTAACTTTCATATTTTATAAACCGCGAAAGACGCGAAAAGACGCGAAAAGATTTTAACTTTAAAAATCTTAATTTCAAATTTTAGCTTTTTTCGCGTTTTTCGCGGTTATTTCTTTTTCTCTTTCAATTTCGGGCGTAAATAAGTTCCGATAGCGCGCGTCACGAACGAATCGGGCGCGATCGTGCCGAGAACCGAGCCGATATAATTGGCAAGTCCCGAAACGACGAGCGGTTTTCCGGCTTTCACGGCTTTCAACGCTTTTTCGACGACTTGTTCAGGTGTCTGCATTCCTTTTGCCGAAAACGGAACCGCGTTTGCCTCGGCGAAAAAGTTCGTCTCGGTCGGTCCCGGACAAACCGCCGTCACCGTGATATTGAACGGGCGGCATTCTTCGGCGACGGCTTCGGAAAACGACGTGACGAACGCCTTTGTCGCCGCGTAAGTTGCCATATAAGGAATCGCCTGAAAGCTCGCGGTCGAAGAAACATTGATAATCACGCCGCTTTTTCGCGTTCGCATTATCGCTAAATAACGATGCGTCAAGGCGACGAGAGCCATAACGTTGAGGCTGATCATTTCAAGTTCGCGTTCCAGATCGAGCTGCGCGAAATCGCCCATCGAACCGAATCCGGCGTTGTTTATCAGCCATTCGATCTCGTAACCGTGTTTTTGGGTTTCTTCAAAAAGTTTTTTATCCGCCTCGAATTCGGTCAGATCGAGTGCGACGTAATGCGCCGTGATCTGGTGCTGCAACATCAGTTCGTCGCAAAGTTCGAGTAGTTTTATTTCTGAACGTGCCACCAGCACGAGGTTATGTTTTTCCTCCGCAAGTTTTCGGGCAAATGCTTCGCCGATTCCGCTTGACGCGCCTGTGATGAGCGTAAATTTCATAAATCCGTTTCATCTTGCGGATAAATCGAATAGTAAACCGCACCAATTCCAGCCGCAATAATAGTTAATGTTCCCAAAAGTCGGATAACATTTGCAACTGTCCGCGTCGAATTTATCAAACCCGTTTCGGTCAGCATATAATTCCAATCGTGAAAACTGCCCTCGCTGCCCGTCATTCCGCCGAGCAGAACGATCTGCATCACGACCGCATCGTTCGCGTAAACAAAGACATTCAGAATGCTCTGCCCGACCCAAAACAGAACGATTGCCGCCGAATAATATTTTTCATTCCAGATAAAATAACCGACAAACACGGCGGGCACGATGATTTGAAAAAGCGACCCGCCCGCGATCATCATAAATTCGCCGAACGGGCGAAACAAAAGATGTCCCGTTTCGTGAATCGGCAAATCAACGAGGTCGAGAAAACTTCCGCCCAAAGGGTGATAGGCAATCGAAAGAAAATAAAGACAAACAAGTGCGGCAAAGATAAGTTTCGGATAGCTGATCTGCATAGATTTTTTGATTTCGGGAAGCGAACAGAAAGATTTTTGATAAATTGCGCCGGCGAAACAGGCGCAATCTTTAATATTTTAACGCAAAATGAAGCGTTTGGGTTAAAAATTTTCAAACGCCTTCAGAGAATTTTGCGCAAAAGCGGTTTAGTTGGATTTGGGATTCCGAATTTCGACTTTATCCTGAATTTCGGGTGGCAGAATGACGTTCTGCACGGTTTCGCCAGTTTCGGTTTTGGTGATCCCGACGGTTATATTTTCCGTCCGCAGATTTTCGATCACCGAGAGCGCGCCGTAGAGTTTGACCGGCACGCGTTTCTCACCCGTTTCGGTTTTGGCGGTCACGATAAACGTTTTTTCGATACGGCGTTCGCCGATGCGGAACAGAACGTCAACGACGGTCGTGTTGACCAGTCTGATTTTCGGGTTGACCGGATTGAGCGAAACCTGCTGAACAGTGAAATCTTCCTGTTTGCCTTCGACGTTGATCTTTTCGGTCGAGATCGAATCGAGCGGGCGGATAAAACTTTCGGGTCCGTTGACGCGGATGGTTTGCGGCGTCGTTGTCGTGCTGTAAATCTCGAAATCATCCGCCAGAGTGCCTTCGGTTTCCGCCTTGACAGGAACGTCGCGCTCGATAATTCTTTCGAGCCTGATGGGAATAATGCTCGGTGTGATGCTTTCGAGTTTGACTCCGGCAGGCAGTTCGACATTGACGTTTTCAGGCGTGATCGAAACGACCCGTTCGCCCGCCTGAACCTCGCTCAGATCGAGCGAGATCAGCAGATTATCCCGGCTTATCTGATTAATCTTGCTTTTATCACCCGAAATTTTGATGTCAAGTTCGGTGACGGGCGAATTGGTAACTTCGAGATCGTTGGCAACGCGCAGGTTCAGCGGAATGCTTCTGATATTGGTCGAGGTCGGCGTGCGAAGTCCGGTAATGCCGAGCCACAGTCCGAGCGTGATGACCAAAGCGATCAGCTTCATCATCCAGTCTTCGATAAAGATCCGGCGAAACAGCCGCGATAAAAAAGCCTGCCGCTGTTCGCGCTCTAATAAATTTTCAGCCGGAAAAAGCATATTTATTTAACATTTATCATTTAACATTTATCGTTTGGTAAATGATAAATGTTAAATGATAAATGAAAGGATCTATCCAACCGTGATCTCCGTTTCCGATTCCTTCATCGTTTTTGTTTGTTCGCGCTTGCGTTCGACGACCGGGATGTCCATCGCGCCGAGCAGCAATGTGCGAAGCTGCGTCGTGTCGAGATTGCGCTTCATCACGCCGTTTTCGACATAAGTTATCAATCCTGTTTCCTCTGAAACGACGACCGAAACCGCGTCCGAGCCTTCCGTCACGCCGATTGCCGCGCGGTGCCGTGTGCCGAGTTCGCGCGAAATGCCCGGATTTTTCGTCAAAGGCAGAAAAACTGAAGCCGCCGCGATGCGTTCGCGTTGAATGATGACCGCGCCGTCGTGCAAGGGCGTTGACGGGTTGAAGATCGTCACCAGCAGATCGTAGCTCAGTTTCGAATCGAGTTGTACGCCCGCGTCAATAAAATTCCGCAAACCGACATCGCGCTCGATGACGATCAGTGCGCCGGTTTTTTCCGAGGCGAGCGTCGTTACCGCCAGCACGATTTCGTCGTAGATCGTTTCGCCCAAACTTCCGCGCTGACGGCGCAGGATCGGAAAACGCAGACGATTGCCGAAATAGATTAGTGCTTGCCGGATTTCCGATGCGAACAGAATAATCACCACGAAACCGATATACGGAACCGCCGAACGCAGAACCGTTTCGAGCGTCGCCAGTTCCTGCGCGACCGCGAGCCAGTAAAGCAGACCGATAATGACCATTCCGACCATCGTCGGCACGGCGCGTGTGCCGCGAAAAAGTTTCAAAACGACATACACGATGACAAACACCAGCGTAATGTCCACGACATTTCGCAGTGTGCCGACCGTCGGAATGTAATCATTTATCTGCATTTGGCAAACTTAACCGTTATCATATCAATTTTAATCCGGTTTGTTTAATTTTCCTCTTCTTTATCAATTGTTTGAGCAATCTCTCAAACTGACGCGGGAATTTTTCAAAATTTGCTGCGGGGAAAGATGTTTGTAAACAATCCTACTTACGATGCCGATTTGACGCGGTTTGGATTGCTTGCTGAAATGAGAGTTCTCATTTTTTACTTTTTACTTTTCACTTTTCACTTTTACTTTTTACTTTTTAATTCCTTTTGCGAAGCCTTCCGCGCTGGAGAAAACCGACGAGTTCGCCGCGCGTGTTTATCACGCCGAGCGAACCGATGCCGTTTTCACGCATCAGGACTTTGGCTTCGACCAGGTTCGTGTTTGTTTCGACAAAATACTCGGGCGTAACGGGACGCATCACTTGCCGGATCTTTGTTTTTTGCCAATCTTCGCGCGCCAGTTTTTTCAGGTCTTCGAGCATCAAAACGCCGTAAAACTGTTTGTTTTCGGCGACCAGAAAAACCGTCCGCCGGTGAAGCGGCAAAACCGTGTCAACAAATTTCAAAACGCTCGCTTCTGGCTCGATCGTGACGGGCAGCTGCATCGCTTCTTCGACGCTCATATTTTCAAAATCATTGACCTGTTTGATGATCCCGTGTGCCGCGTCAAACAGAAAAACTCCGACCAGAATCGTCCAGAATCCCGTAAAAAATCCGCCCGTCGTAAATATTAAAATTGCAATCCCGAACCCGATCAGCGCGATCGCGATTATTTTTCCGAATCTTCCGGTCAGAATCGTCGCTTCATTTAAATCCGTTCCGCGCCGCCAGAGATACGCCCGCAAAACCCTGCCGCCGTCGAGCGGATAACCCGGAAACATATTGAAAACCGCGAGCAGAAAATTCCAAAGAACGAGAAAAAAAGCCAGCGTAACAAGCAGACTCAGTTCGAGGGAATTGGCAACCGCCATCAAAACGGCAAAGAAAAGCGCGAGTAAAAAACTCGCTGCCGGTCCCGCAATCGCAATCCGAAATTCGGCACGCGGCGTGTCGGGTTCGCGCCGGAAACGCGCCAGTCCGCCGAACGGGTGAAGCACGATTTCCAAAACCTCGACACCTTCCATCCGCGCCGCCACCGCGTGCGCGTATTCGTGGAAAAATATCGAGCCGAAAAGAACCAGCGTCGTTACAAAACCGAAAACCATCGCGGTCAGAAAATTATCAATCAATTTCGACGACATCAGATTCGCCGCCGTGATCCAGGTCATCAGCGCAAGCACGAAAAACCATCGAAAATCTATCCGCACGGGAATTTCCGAAACGTGAGCAATCAGGATTTGGCGTTTTAAGAATTCAAGCTGACGCATCAATAATATGAGCCGAAATCGAATAACAATATTATCCGTGTGCCGATTTTAAAAGTAAAGAGTTCCGCTTTGTATAAATACAAATTTCGCGCCCGCAGTTGCGTTATCGAAAGCAGATTGCTATATTTTCTATTCGGCTTTCGCTTGAATTTTCAGCCAAAGCATTGAAAAAGGGGACGTAGCTCAGTTTGGCAGAGCGCTGCAATGGCATTGCAGAGGTCAGGGGTTCGACCCCCCTCGTCTCCACCAATCGAATCAACAACTTACGGCAACCCGCGCGGTTGCCGTTTTTATTTCGCTAGCAATAACGTTACCAAAATCAGATTTTTCATCGAGATTTGTTACCGCCTGCCGCTCTGAGGTAACTTCTCAGCTTCTTGCCCGTCCGGTTGACTTCCGACGCGCCGTAAACGGTGTAGGTCGAAAAACCTTTTTCGGGCGGTGAGATTGCTGTTATCTAAGGACATAACAACCGTCATTTTCTTATCTTTTCCTTGTATCTTAAGTTAGTAAGATATGGATTAAATTCAAGTTTATTTTTAATCGAAGAGTTTTGAAAATATTCAAATAATTGAATTACAAACAGTCCAAAAATTAAAACCAAGCAAACCCAGTCGAATGAAACGGAACTTCTTAACAAACTATATAATGGAGTTGCCCAAGAATTCGTTTCAGAAAGTTTATATTTCCAGAAAAGTACCCCCCAAAGACCATATGCTGTTATGCCCAATGAAATGAATGCGATTGTT
>JALHNX010000019.1 GCA_022843305.1 Pyrinomonadaceae bacterium
CACCAAACACACGAAAAAAACGAAAAAGAAGAAATATTATATTTCTTTAATTTTCTTTTCGTCTGTTTTGTGTGTTTCGTGGGCAAAAATTGATTGAAAATGAATACAACAAAAAGCAGTAAATTATTCAAAGAAGCTCAGAAACATATGCCCGGCGGCGTTAATTCTCCCGTCAGAGCGTTTAAATCCGTCGGACGTGATCCGCTTTACATTCAATTGGCAAAGGGCGCGAAAATGTGGGACGCGGACGGAAATGAATTTATTGATTATATCGGTTCGTGGGGACCGATGATCGTCGGACACGCGCACGAACGGGTGATCGAAGCGATTCGGGAAACGGCTCTGTCAGGCACGAGTTTCGGTGCGAGCAACGAAAAGGAAATCGAATTAGCCAAACTCATCAAAAAATTCGTGCCGTCGGTCGAGATCGTGCGGATGGTCAATTCCGGCACGGAAGCGACAATGAGCGCGATGCGTCTGGCGCGCGGATTTACGGAACGCGATAAAATCATCAAGTTTGAAGGCTGTTATCACGGTCACGGCGATTCGTTTTTGATAAAAGCCGGTTCGGGCGTGGCGACTTTGGGTTTACCCGATTCGCCCGGCGTGACGAAATCAACCGCGAAAGATACTCTGACGGCGCGTTATAACGACATCGAATCGGTTTACGAATTGACCGAAAGTAACAAAGGCGAAATTGCCGCGATTTTTATCGAGCCGGTCGGCGGCAATATGGGCTGCGTTCCGGCAACGAAAGAATTTCTGGAAAGTTTGCGCGAGCTTTGCACAAATGAAAAAATCCTTTTGGTTTTCGATGAAGTAATGACCGGATTTCGCTTGGCAAAAGGCGGCGCGCAGGAAATTTACAATGTTACGCCGGATTTAACGACGTTCGGAAAGATCATCGGCGGCGGCTTGCCGGTCGGCGCTTACGGCGGACGCGCGGAAATTATGAAAATGATTGCACCGTCAGGCGCGGTTTATCAAGCCGGAACGCTTTCGGGCAATCCGCTGGCAATGACCGCCGGAATCGAAACGCTGAAGATCATTGAAGAAACGCCCGATTTTTACGCGCAACTGGAAGAAAAAAGCGCGTATCTGGCAAACGGCATTGCGGACGGCTTAAAAAAGCTAAACTTGAATTACACGATTAACCGTGTCGGTTCGATGCTCACGCTTTTCTTTACCGACCGCGAAGTTGTTGACTTCGACACGGCGAAAACATCGGACACGCAGAAATTTGCGGCTCATTTCGGCGCGATGCTCGAAAGCGGAATCTATCTGCCGCCGTCGCAATTTGAAGCATGTTTTGTCTCGATCGCGCACACAACGGAAGATTTGGATAAAACGATCGCGGCAAACTTTGAAGCACTCGGAAAAACTGGCGGTTGAAAAAGAGTCAGTAGCGTTCGCGTAAGCGAATGCGTCCGCCCTTTACCGATTTCGCAACGCATCGGCTCACGCCGACGCTACTGACAGTTTCTCACTTCTTTAATGGCACGGTTGTTGCGATTAGTTTTGCGGGTTTAACGGGGAAATTATGTTGAAATTAAAAAATTTACTGCAAATACTGGTCGTTTTCGCTTTTGTGTTTTCGGCGAACGTGTTTCTTCAGGCGCAAAACAGGGCTGACCGCGCGGTTTTAGCCGAAGCCGAACGGTATTCAAAAGACAAATTTAACTTTGTCGTCAATTCGCCGAAAGGCGCACGGGTTTACGGCGTTAAAAAACCGAGTTCGCAGATGCTCGCCGCGATTGATAAAGGTTTGACCGATCTTTTTGCCGTGGCGAGAAAAAACAGATACAACAAGCGGCTGAATTATTCGGATTATGTGATTTTTATCGCCAGTCCCGACCGTCAGAAAAATTACGACGGCAATTATTCGCCCGACATCGCGATCGGCGTCGCGCAGTATGCGGGAACGGACGTTGATAAAGGCGGTTATATGTATGTTGCCGGAATGGTTCTCGGTTATAATCCGGGCGCGTTTCTGATCGGCGAACACACACAAGATTTCAATCGCGCCGCCGATGTCGTGCGCTATGAAGGCGAACATATCGTTCTCTACCACAACGACCGCCGACGCTACAACGAAACAATGGACCACAGCAAAGGCGGCGGACATCCGATTCTGCAATAAAGAAAGTGAAAAAGTGAAAAAGTGAAAAGGTGGAAAAGTTTTGTTTATTTTCTAAAACGCAATCTTTTTCACTTTTTCACTTTTTCACTTTTAAACTTTATAAACTATTTGGTGCAGCAGGTAAACGATATTGTCAGGCGCGCCCGAAGAACTTTTTTTGCCAAACCGCGCAAAATGCGACAAAATCTATGTGTTTGTTAATTTTTCAATTTATTGGCAGGCAATGGCACGTTCATTGCTTTTAACTTCGCGGATGTCATAGTTTGATAAAATCCGCGAAGATGGAGGTCAGATATATGAATTTTCGTCGTCTAACGACCAAAATCTTCGCTTTTATTTTTCTGTTCTTTGCAAGTTTTTTACACACGAACGCACAAGATTCGATTTACGAACTCGATGCGGGTACAAAAATCCGCGTTTCCATGGACAACGAAATTAACTCCGAAGTTTCGAGCGTCAATGATACTTTTACAACGACGATTGCCGAACCCGTTAAAGTGCGCGAAACGATTGTTTTGCCCGTCGGAACGGTGATCGAAGGTCGCGTCACGAATGTCGAACGCGCGGCGGTCGGCGGAAAAGGCGGTAAATTGTCGGTCAGGTTTGAAACTCTGCGCTTTGAAAACGGCGAAAAACGCGAAATCGAAGGCGTTTTGGTCAATGACTTAAAAGCCGCTTCGTCGCAAAAGACGAATATTTTAGCGATTATCGGCGGCGCGGGTCTAGGCGCATTGCTCGGTTCGGTTTCAAAAGGCGGAACCGGCGCGCTGATCGGCGCGGGAATCGGTGTCGGCGCAGGAACGGGCGTGGCTTTGGCAAGAAAAGGCAAAAACGTGCGGATAAAAACGGACGAAAAGTTTGAAATCCGGTTAACGAAACAGGTGATATTGCCGGTTCTGGATTATTGAAAAATTTTATAAAAAGATTTGGTCGGCGGATTTTTCCGTTACCCAAATGAAAAAGTCTGACGTGAAGGGGAGAGCGCGTCAGACTTTTTCTTTTTAAAGTTTTGTAATGCCTAAATAAAAAGTTTTATCTGCCCACGCAACACACGAAAAATACGAAAATATGCTAAATCATCAAACTATTTCGTATCTTTCGTGTGTTTCGCGGAGCGGCTGGGCAAACAAATCCTTCTGTAACTTTTTATTGAGGCATTACAAAGTTTTTCGAAATTTTATTGACATTACGCGGCATAATCATTATAAAGGTAGTTTTGAAAAATTAAATTTAGGAGAAATAAAACTCATGACAACAAAACTCAATCAAGTTATCGCCATCGAAAAAGGTGCGAAAAACAGAATTTACTCGGCAATTACGGAATTGCATAAAAATGCTCAGAAAGCCGATCTGTATTACGGTTTCAGCAAAGCCTACGAACCGAAGGAAGAAGGCGGCGAACAATTTCCGCCTGAACAGAAAAAAGTGTTGATGCGTTCGGACGATGTACTCTCGGAGATCAAAAAGCTATTCACCGAATTTCTCGACATCACGGCGACCAAGGATTTCGCCAATATGACGGCGAAAGCCGACGTGACGGTCGGCGGAAATATTCTGGTCAAAGACGTTCCCGTGCCGTATCTGCTGTTTTTGGAAAAACAGTTGACGGATTTGCGGACGTTCGTTGATAAAATGCCGACTTTGGACGAATCGGACGATTGGCGCAAGGACGAAGCGACCGGGCTTTTCAAAACCGAACCGACCAAGACGCACCGCACGGCGAAGGTTCAGGAAGCCATCGTGCTTTACGACGCGACCGAAAAACATCCGGCGCAGACGCAGCTCATCACGAAGGACGTGATCGTCGGTTACTGGAATCAGGTCAAACAATCCGGCGCGATCACGCGCGGCGACAAAGGTAAATTGTTAGAGAAGATCGAAGCCGTTCTGTCGGCGGTCAAATCGGCGCGCGAAGAAGCCAACTCGGTCGAAGCGCCGGAAAAGAAAGTCGGCGCGGATATTTTAAGCTATATTTTCGCCTGACGGTTGAAAGGAGAGATTACTTTCGGGTAATCTTTCACTTGAGCCGTTTGGCTCAACTTGGACAAGCTGAATTTTAAGCTGAAATTGAAAACAAGTTTCCTGCAGGTTCGAATCCTGTTCTCCGCATTACAAAAAAATCTTTAGGCGGAGATGGCGGAAATCGGCAGACGCGCTTCCTGCGGGAAGTGAAACTATTAAACTCAGATTATTCCAAGAAGTTAAAAAACACGGTTTGAATCCATCTCAAATTGTCGATCCAAATTTGTCGTTGTTGCGGTGTTCAAGTCCCGCCGTCTCCGCCAAAAATCATTTATGGAGACGTAGCTCAATGGTAGAGCGGCGACACTAAGAACTAAAGATCGGCATTAAACGTCGTTGGATTTCGAAATGACCGGAGCAAATTAGCTCAATGGTAGAGCAATTGCCTGAAAAACAATTGGATGTCAGTTCGATTCTGACATTTGCAAACACAAACGGCGGGGTAGATAGGCTACATCTACTCCGCTTTTAGATTTTGAATTTTGGATTTTGGATTGGTTTCGTTTACAATCTCAATCATTATTTTGGATCGCATCATTACTCGAAACATTTTGAAAAAGACGCACGATTCGTTAACGCGAACGCAAATCCAAAATCCAAAATCCAAAATCTAAAAGGGGTTTAAATTTATGACAATTTCCCGACGCGATTTTTTACGAGGGGCGAGCATTGCGCTTGGCACTTTGGCTTTACCTTCGTGGGTTTATTCGGCTGATCTGACGAACACGCCGATGCCCGAAGTTGATAAGAATAAATTTGCTGAGGCTTCGCTTTCGCTGGCGAAAAAGCTCGGTGCGGAATACGCCGACATTCGCATCAACCGCTACCGGCTCGAAGCAATCTCGACCCGTGAACGGCAGGTGCAAAACGTTTCACGCGGGCAGAATTTCGGTTTCGGTGTGCGCGTTCTGGTTAAAGGAACTTGGGGATTTGCCGCAAGTCCTTTGCTGACAGCGGAAGAAGTTCAGCGTGTGACGCGCGAAGCGGTTGACATTGCCAAAGCAAATTCAGTTTTTCAAACTAAACCGATTCGCCTTGCGCCTGCGCCGAAAGCTTCGGGAAATTGGAAAAGCTCATTTGAGCGCGACCCGTTCGATGTGCCGATTGACGATAAAATCGAGTTTTTAATGAAGCTCAACGAAGCCGCGCTTTCAACCAAAGGCGTAAGTTTCGTTAATTCTTCGATGGCTTGGGTCAATGAGCAGAAATTCCTCGCAACTTCAGACGGAACGCGCGTCGAACAATATCTGATTCGCGGACTTCCGAATTTTACGGTGACGGCAATTGACCGCGCTTCGGGCGATTTTCAGACGCGCAGCGCACTCGCGCAAGCTCAATTGATCGGCTACGAATATACGAACAGTTACGATTGGATTGCGGAAGCGAAACAAGCCGGCGAAGAAGCGGTCGAAAAATTAACGGCAAAACCGATCGAACCCGGAAAATACGATCTGGTTTTGCATCCGTCGCATCTTTTCTTAACGATTCACGAATCGGTCGGACATTCGACCGAACTCGACCGCGCTCTTTTGTGGGAAGCCAATTATGCGGGAACTTCTTTTCTAACGCCCGACAAAACCGGAAAACTGCAATTCGGCTCGAAGATCGTCAATTTCTTTGCCGACCGCACTCAAAAACACGGACTCGCCACGGTCGGTTGGGATGACGAAGGCGTTGCCGGACAACGTTGGGATATTGTCAAAGACGGAAAATTTGTCGGATGGCAGACGACACGCGATCTCGCGCCGCTGATCGGCGAAAAAACTTCGCGCGGCTGTCTGCACGGCGATAGTTGGTCGAGCGTTCCTTTTCCGCGAATGCCGAATCTTTCGCTTGCGCCGTCGAAAGATAAAACGACCGCCGAAGATTTGATCGGCGGCGTGGAAAAAGGAATTATGATTCACGGGCGCGGCAGTTATTCGATTGACCAACAGCGTTATAATTTCCAGTTCGGCGGACAAACTTTCTGGGAAATTAAAAACGGCAAAGTCGTCGGAATGCTGAAAGATGTCGCGTATCAATCGCGCACGACCGATTTCTGGAACGCCTGCGACGCGCTCGGCGGCGAAAATACATATCTTCTGCCCGGCACATTCAACGACGGCAAAGGCGAACCCGGACAATCGAACGCCGTTTCGCACGGCTGTCCGGTCGCTAGATTTCGCCAAATTAATGTTTTGAACACAGCAAGTTAGGACTGGAGCGCAAGCGGCTCGCTTGCCCGCGCGTCCGAGCGAAGCAAGGACAGGCGCGAACGCTTCCATTAAAATTAGATTTCGAGTAATTGCGGCGTGTCGCGCCTGTTCTCGCAAAGCCTCGAACGCGCGTTGCAAGCGAGCCGCTTGCGCTCCAGTCAGGAGAAATTTTAACAATGCTATTAACCGAAAAAGAAGCCAGAGAAATTACCGATAAAATCCTGTCTTTTGTGAAAGCCGACGACGCGCAGGTTTCCGTCAGCAGCGAGAAAAATTCGTTTCTGCGCTTTGCCCGCAACACATTTTTGACGAGCGGCAACACGGTCGAACGCGGCGCGAATATCACGGTTTGGATCAAAGGAAAACGCGGCGCGTCTTCAACCAGCGATTTGAGCGACGAGAGTTTAAAAGCGATGGTCGAGCAAGCCGAGCAAGTCGCCGACATTTCGCCCGTTGACCGCGAATATCTGCCGACGCTCGGGCAACAGACGTATAAACCGTCAAACGGTTTTGTCGAAGCAACCGCCAATATTTCGCTGACAAACCGCGCCAAAAGCATCAGCGACATTTTAAAGCAAAGTGAAAAAGAAAAAGTTATCAGCGCGGGTTTTCACCAAACACGCGCCGTTGCCGAAGCCTTTGCGACAAAAAATAAAAACTTCGGTTTCGAGCAAAGAACAATCGGCAGTCTTTCGATGACGGCGCGCACGCCCGACGGTGCGAGTTCCGGCTATTTTGCGCGAAGTCATTTTGATATAAACCGTTTAGATACAGCACGAATCGCGCGAGAATCAATTCGCAAAGCAATCGAAGGACGAAGCGCGAAAACCGTCGAACCCGGTGTTTACACGGTAATTTTAGAACCGCAGGCGGTTGCCGATCTTTTGGGCGGAATTTCCAATCAATTCAACGCCCGTAACGCCGAAGAAGGTCGCAGTCCGTATTCGTTATCAAACGGAAAGACAAAACTCGGACAGAAGATTTTCGACGGACGAATCAATATTTACAGCGATCCGTGGAATGCGGAACTTCCCGCGTCGCCGTCGGCGCAGGGCGGAATTCCGGCGCAGAAAATTCATCTGGTAAAAAACGGCGTACTTGAAAATCTGATCTACAACCGTTTCTGGGCAAACAAAAGCGGTAAAGAACCGACTCCCGGACCGGTCAATACGATTATGGAATCAAGCGGAAAAGCCGCGAGCGTTGAAGAAATGATTTCTTCGACCAAGAAAGGATTACTCATTAGCCGTTTCTGGTATATCCGCGCAACTGATCCAAGAACGGCAAGCGTGACGGGTTTGACCCGCGACGGAATTTGGCTGATCGAAAACGGCAAAATCACAAGTCCTGTAAAGAATTTCCGCTTTAATCAATCGGTTATTCAGATGCTCGCCGAAGGAAATGTCGAAATGATCGGCACGCCCGAACGCGTCGGCGACGGCAACGCCGCGCTGCTTCCGGCTTTGAAAATCAAGGCGTTTAATTTTACATCGGCTTCGGATGCGGTTTAGTTTAGACCAAAACACAAAGCGCGGGTTAAAAACTTTTCCTGATTTTCGTCAAGTTTTCCAAACTCGTTCAAATCCGGTAGTTCTTCGTGCGGCGCTTGGACAACTTTTTCCACCAAGTTAAATCTTTGCTTTTTATCTAAACCTTGCCAAAACGGAATTATTGAAAGTTCATCCGGTTGAGGCGAATTATGCACCGGATCAGGATGATCGAAATTGGAAGACCAAAGTTTTCTGCGTAGATC
Organism: Pyrinomonadaceae bacterium; assembly: GCA_022843305.1. Classification (GTDB taxonomy): domain Bacteria; phylum Acidobacteriota; class Blastocatellia; order Pyrinomonadales; family Pyrinomonadaceae; genus JAFDVJ01. Next base: position 8,111 of record JALHNX010000019.1, read on the forward strand.
ATCAGCAAATTTCTGAGCCAAAGTTTCTGAAGCAAATTTACGATTTATATTTGAAGTTGTTTTCTCTACCACCTGAAGATGTCCTATTTCATGAAGAAAAACATCGTAAAGTAAAAAACGCCTGATCGCCCACGGTGTCCATTGTCCTCTCGGCGAAGTTCCAAATTCTAAAGACGATTGTCCTTTGATTAAAAATCGACGCAAACTGACACGATAAGGTAAAAACGCACTCAAATTCACATCTCTTCGCCCTTTTCGGGTGACGAAACCGAGTTCTCTAACACCGTAACTTTCGCTCCAAATAAAAATATCTCTTAGACGAGTGCAGAATTCTTCGGGAATTCGTTCCTTTACAATTTCAAGGTCGTTATGAGAAATATATTTAACAACATCCGGTTCAGATTTTCCTTTTGCCATAAATTTACTTTTTCGTCTGCCGCGCTTTCGCCACCATTTCGCGAATTTCTTTTGCCAAGGTCGGCGCATGAAACGGGATGCCGTCTTTAATTGTCCATTCGATGCCGCCTGTTTTGAAAACTTTGCCGTCGCGGATTTCTTCGATTCCGGTCGGGTAAAGAACTTTGAAATTTTCCAAAGGATTGCCGTTAACCACAATTAAATCGGCTTTAAAACCGACGCGGATGCGACCGATTTTGTCTTCCTGTCCAAGAATTTTCGCGTTATTGCCGGTTGCGTGTTGAATAACTTTGAGCGGATGAAATCCGGCTTCCTGATGAAGTTCTAATTCTCTAATCAAGCCGAAACCGTACATTTGATAAATAAATCCGGCATCTTCGCCCGCGCCGATGATTCCGCCGCGCCGTTCAAATTCCATCAAAGCCCGCATCCAAATCCGGTAATTTTCCTTCCAGAAAGTTTCATCCGTCGAAGTCCAGCCGATAAAATACGAGCCGTGATTTGCCGGATTCGGTTTGAAAAATTCTTCGAGCGTCGGGTGCAGATATTCGGCAAAAGCGGGATTTGTCTGCGCTCTTTGCAGGTCGCGCGAGGCTTCGTAAATATCGAGCGTCGGATTCCACGCGACATTTGCCGCGATCATTCCGTCCAAAACCTTCATCAGGCGTTCCCAATTCGCTTCGCGCCAGAGTCTTCCGGCGTAGCGGAAACGGTCAACTTCGTCGTTGTAATTATAATCGGACGGAAAATTTTGTCTGCCCGATTCGATTGCCGCGTCAGGAATGCCGTACCAATGCTCGATGCTCGTCGTGCCTAAACGAATGTCGTCCCAGGCGTTCGTTTCTTCAACGCCGGCGTGATGCGCGACGCGCAAGCCCTGCTTTTTGGCTTCGTCCATCATCGCTTCCATAATCGGGCGGTCAACGCCGAAAAGTTTGATGCCGTCGTAGCCTGCCTGTTTCATTTCGCGGACTTTTGCCTGTGCTTCCGTCGGATTTTTGACCCCGAAAAATGCGCCGTAAGCGTAAATTCGCGGCGCGAAAATTTCGTTTTTCGCCGATTGTTCGCGCCACGCCAGAGTTTTTGGCGACGCACCGACATCTCTTACGGTCGTAATTCCGCAGGCAAGCCACATTTTCAGACAGTATTCGACCGGCTGAGGAACACCGCCGCGTTCGTCCTGTGTATGCCCGTGAAGATTTATCAAACCGGGCAAAACATATTTTCCCGCCGCATCAATCTCGATTTCGCCCTTCGCAACACGTTTTGCCGTGCCTTCTTTGACCGCCACCGGATCGAGCGCGGCGATCTGCGTAATCAAATCGTTTTCGACGACAATATCGAAAGGACCCGACGCGGGTTTTCCGCTGCCGTCAACGATCATCGCATTGCGGATGACCAGACGGGCGTAACGCTTGCCGCTCGTAATTTGCTGCGAAAAGACGGTTGATTGAAAAACAACGCTGACGAGAAAAAGCAGAGAAAAGGCGCGAACTTGGTTTTTTGACATAAATTTTCGAACTGATTTTGATCGGTAAAGCAAGTATCGAAAATTTAACACCGATAGTGAGTTAAATCAAATTTATTACCTGTCAACCAGAAACAGATTTTGCGAAGGTTCGGGAAATTCAACATCGAGATAAATTTCCGATAATAAAATCTCGACTCCGAAAGTTTCCAAAAACAATTTGCCGTCCATTCCGATGGCTTCGCGCTGAATCCATTCGCGCTCGCTTTGTTTGATGAACTGCGTCACGTGCGGGCGCGTCACGGCGATTAAAAGATATTCCGTGAAACTTTCGATAGATTTGTAATACGTAAATTTTTCGCCGCGGTCAAAGGCTTCGGTCGAAGCTGAAAGAACCTCGATGAGCATTTGCGGATTCGTCAAAACGTCCATTCCGCCCATCGTTTCGTAAATTCCTTCGCCGCAGTAAACCGACAGATCGGGATAACGATACGGCGTATAGACCGGAACTTTGACCTTTAAATTCGAGCCGAAAACCGAACAACCGCGACCACGAAACAATTCGCGCAGATGTGCGCCGGCATTAATGACAATTCTTTCGTGTTCGGGACTTGCGCCCGCCATACACCAGATGTTTCCGTCCCAAAACTCGAATTTTTCCTCGGAGCCGCGTTCAATTTCAAAGTATTCTTCCAGAGTGTATTTTCTTTCAGGTTGTGCGGTCATAAAATTTCCCTTGCAAGAATTTTGCGTCTTTTGCCGTTTTTCGTCAACTGTGAGAAAATCAAGTTTTTATCAAATACACCTATTTTAGAGAGGAAAATTACATAATGGCTGGAAGATTTAAAGTTACGGTAGTCGGCGCAGGAAATGTCGGCGCGACTGCCGCGCATTGGATTGCCGCGAAGGAATTGGCGGACGTGGTTTTGGTTGATATTGTCGAAGGCACGCCGCAGGGCAAAGCGCTCGATCTGGCGCAAGCCGCGCCGATTGACGGTTTCGACGTGAAACTGGTCGGCGCGAATTCGTATGAAGAAACCGCCGATTCCGATGTGGTAATTATTACGGCAGGCTTGCCGCGCAAACCCGGAATGAGCCGCGACGATTTGCTGAAAACCAATTCAGACATCGTCGGCAACGTCACCGATCAGGTCGCCAAATATTCGCCGAACGCTTGTATCATCGTCGTTTCAAATCCTTTGGACGCGATGACGCAGGTTGCATTTAAGCGTTCGGGTTTCCCGAAAAACCGCGTGATGGGGATGGCAGGCGTTTTGGATTCGGCGCGGATGCGCTGTTTCGTTGCCGAAGAATTGAACGTTTCGGTCGAAAACGTCACTTGTTTCGTGCTTGGCGGACACGGCGACACGATGGTTCCGCTGCCGCGCTATTCGACGGTTGCGGGAATCCCGATCACCGAACTGATTCCGCAAGACCGGCTCGACGCGATCATCACGCGCACGGCAAACGGCGGCGCGGAAATCGTCGGCTTGCTCAAAACCGGCTCGGCTTATTACGCACCGAGTTTGGGCGCGGTCGAAATGGCGGAAGCGATCCTGAAAGATAAAAAGAAAATCCTCCCGTGCGCCGTCTATCTCGAAGGCGAATACGGAATCAATAAACTGTTTGTCGGCGTTCCGGTCAAACTCGGCAAAAACGGTGTCGAACAAATCATCGAAATCAGCTTAACCAACGAAGAACGCGCCGCTCTGCACAAATCAGCGGGCGCAGTTCAGGAATTGATTGATGTTTTGGGAATCTAGTTTTTGAAAAAATCGCGAAGTTAAAAAAGGAAGGCTTTTAGAAGCCTTCCTTTTTTGTTGCATAAAAAGAAGAAATGATTTATTTTTATTCCATACATTCACCAGACTGATACCGCTTTTTCTGATTCGATTAATAATTAAATGGGTTCAAAGAATACATCTTCAGAGGATTACAAGCATTTGCAGAGTCAATCAGACAATATGCAGGAGACTCTGGAAACAGTGCAATCCCAAATAGATACTCTCCGGGAGAAAATTCAAAATGAACCGTTGAAAGTTGAAATTGTCGAAAAAGAAAAAACGGCGGCAAAAATACCGACGATTCCCGAAATCATCAAAGACCAATTGCTCCTGATCAGCTCTCTGATTTTCTTTGTCGGAATCGTTTCAACCCATACCTATTACGCCGTTTTCGGAATCAAATATCAGTTTCTTGATTTACCGACTTTTCATATTATTTATCATGGTTTGATAATTCTGGTTGATGCTCCATATTTAATTATTCCTTATTTACTTTCGATTGTCTGGATGGTTTCGGACAATTATGTAAATCCTAATCGTTGGTCGATATTCATAAAATACCGTTCTTTTTTTACATACGTTCTAATTGCCATTTTACTTGGTTGTACCTATCCGCTGGCACAGATCGCCGGAAGAAAGCAAGCCGAAACCGATTTATTTGAAAATACTTCGACTTTGCCAAAAATTGTTTATATGGAGTTAGCTGACGGGCAGAAATATACGCTCGGCAACGGTTATCGCCTGCTGATTGTTGATTCAACCTACAATATCATCTTTAAACCGCTTGAGCCGGGTGACCAATCAACGCTTCCAAATATAAAAAGAATTACTAAGGGGAAAGTAAATGTTATTGAAACAATTCGTTAGCTCGATTATATTTTTTGCCTGCCTTTTATTTTTGACAAATAGCGTCAGAGCGGATGTTTTGGATGAAACGGATGGCACGCTGTTCGGAAAAATCACTCAAATTACCGAGACCGATTTCTTTTTCGCAAAGGGCTGTAATCAGTCAAACATAAAGAAAATCCCTAAATCACGTGTCAGATTTTACCAGTATGACTCATCTTGCGAACCACATAGCTTTACTTTGCCGACGAGCCCGTTTCAGCTTTGCGAACAGGAAAAACAAAAAATTTTCAAAATCACTTTTAATCACGAAGAAAATGAGATTTTTGCCCTCGATGTCCGCCTCCGCAAAAATGGAACTGTTTTCATAATACTTCCCGGCACGTTAGGCACGATTCAAGGCTCAATTCAAAAAATAAAATCCATCGTCCCCGCCCAGATTTGCCCGAAAGCTATCCCCGAAGACTTCAGAATTCCGAAAGAATTCTGTCACGAATCTTTTAAGATGGCGGTAAATTTCAATTTAGAACCTGTTTCTAAAAACCAGATTTTTACAAAAGCCTTTCCTTTTTACTTTGAAATTGTCGGTAACGGCGAACCTGAATTCAAGCCCGAAGATGTCATGCGCGCCTTTGGTGCCGCTTTAACAGGCTGGTCCAGCACATTGTTAGCCTTGCGTTCAGAGCTTAAGCCGCCGCTCGCCGAATATTTAAATTCTATCGTTCGAACCACAGCCTCGGGCAATATAATGTTAATTCCGCCCCAGGTCATTCAGGTAGATTGTAAAGAAAATGCGCTGGTAATCGTTAAACTGTATAAAGAAAGAGACCACCGACTTTTTCCCCAAAACAGCGGCTATGTTGCCAAAGCGCAATTAGAAGGTAGAACTATTCTATTGAACGGATTGGATTTTCAATATCGCGCGGAATTAGATACCCGAATGCTGATTAAGGATAATAAGATAAATCTCACGACAGTGTTTGCTCACGAGCTTGGACACAGTTTTGGATTGCCCGACATAGATAACAGAACTCTTGCCGTTTCCATTATGAATGTCGAAAGTATCGAAAAAAATCTGGCGGGAAGACCGACCAAAGAAGATGGGACGGCTTTTGTCACGATTTTAGAGAAAGCTGTGACGGGCGCACGTCCAGGAGACTTCAATCCTACAGAATGTGCGGGATTTCGACTATCAACCCATCGCCGAAAATAAGTTCATTCCAAGCCGGCTGACAGTTAAAGATTTTGCTATTTAACCTTTAGATTTTCCTTATAATTTCGGTTGCGCCTTTTTTACATCAGGTCAAAAGATTCGAAATCCTGAAATAATATTTACGATTGCAAACCTCAAAAACAAGGTTTATTCTCTAATCTGCTTTGAAAAGCATTAGGTAGAAATCGAGAATTTCTTCTGCCGGATAGAAAAGGCGTAAATGATATGCGAAGAAAGATTTGGTTGATAATTGGATTATTTATTTTGGGAATGTCCGGCTGTCCGCTGCCGGAAACTTCTGTGACCAATGCCGCCAATGAACCGGTCACGGAGCAGGTAAATGTGCCGGCGACGGAAGCAATGCCGGTTTCGACTCCGCATAAAACTGCCAAAAAATATTCCGGCGTGGCGGTCGGAAACCGGCGGCTCTGGACGGAAAGCGTTAATACGCCGAATGGTTTCGACCGCGCTTCGCGGGCATTGATTCTTTTTTACGCGCTCGAACTCGATCGGCAGGCTGAAAATAAAGCCTTTAATCGCGCTTCAGTCAATAAATGGCTCGCCAAAGAATTAAATCTGGCGCGGCAAAATTATCAATTTGCCGCTAAAACCTGTCAGTCAAACGATTGGACTTGCATTACTCCGGCAAACAATTCCGATGATTTCATTGCCAAAGCAAGCGAATTGCGGATTCCCGCCGTCCTTGATGAGTGGCAGGAAAAAACGGCTGAATTTATGGGAATTTACGTTGCCGAACAAATTCATCTGGCTGCCCTTTTCCCGACCACGAGCAGTGAAATTGAGCTGTTCAACGACAACGAATGGGACGGCGATAAAACAGCCGACCGCAAGTTTTTTCTCAGCTTCGACGATGGTCCGACCGCTTCCGGCGGAAATACCGACAATGTTCTCGAAATGTTAGCCGCGCAGAAAAAATCGGCAGTTTTTTTCGTTCTCGGGCAGAGATTTGCCAATCGCCAAAAAACGAACGGCGCTGCCGCCGTCGCACAGGCTTATAAAGGGCAATGTGTCGGTGCGCACGGATGGGAACATCTTTCACACGAAAAACGCTCCCGCTACGCAGTCGGCGACAAATGGCAATCTTCCGTCACCGACACGATTGCTTTGCTCAAAACGAGTTTCGACGGCACAGCGATTTTTCTGCCGCTGTTTCGTCCGCCATACGGTCAGCGCAAAGCGGACAGCGGCGCGTTTTTTCAAAAAGAAGGCTTACAGGTCGCGCTCTGGAACATAGATTCTCAGGATTGGAATTCCCGAATCGAAGCCGAAGACATCATCAACCGGATGGAAATTTTAATGCTTATCAAACGGCGCGGCGTTTTATTGTTTCACGATATTCACCCGAAAGCCCAAAAAGCCGTGCCGGTCATCATTAAAGATTTCGGCAGCGCGGTTGAATGGGGCAATTGTCATCAGATCGCCGTATTTTAAGTCATTCCAAATCATCCGCGAACGAAGAACGCGCCGCTTTCCACAAATCAGCGGGCGCGGTTCAGCAACTGATTGATGTTCTCGGAATTTAGTTTTTGGAGAAATCTCTATGATTTAAGGGAAGTCTTTCGGCTTCCTTTTTTTTGTTGCGTAAAACAGCAAAGTGATTTATAAGTTTATTTGCGTATGAAAGTTATTATGCAAAATCAATTAGCATAATCCATATTTGGGATCGCCTTTGTTCCGTGAGGGATAATCTGATGAAAAGATGTTCGCAATGTAATACAACATATCCTGACACTAATGCAGATTTGCAGTTCTGCTTGTTGGACGGAACACCTCTAATATTTATTTCAAATTCACCTATTGAAGAACCAGCACTCCGACCTTCGCCCTTTGTTCAGCAAACTTTACAATCTGTGCAACCGGGTATTAGTCCGGCGATTGTTTATTCGCTTATCACGCTTTTAGCCCTGATTGTTGGAGGTGGAATCGTCTTTTTACTAAAACCAATGAATGAGGCTTCATCGGTTCCGCCATCGAAAGTTGATTACTCAACGTCAACTTCGGATTCAAACCAATTAGCGAACGAAACCGTAAAAAACCCGACGGCAAATCAAAACACAATTAACATAAGGAATTCGGAAAATCAAACGCCTCTTATCACACAACCAACTTCCGATTATTCGACAAAAAACGTGCGGGCTGGAACGGCAGACGGAAAGAGGCTTCGTGTTGTAGTAGATTTGGCGCGCACCGATTTAAACACAGGCAATCCGGTAGGATTTGAAACTTTGGCTTCCGTTTCAAACGGCGAAACCAGAGTTTTTGTTAAAGCGCAAACCGATAATTTCTTGAATGTTAAATATGAATCCAAACAAGCGCGTAAATTAGGAACTGTAGTTATATCGCCGTCGGGTCAAGGTTTGGAAATAAAAGTTATTCCGCAAAACCGACTCTATTTGAAAGATGTTTTCTTTATCCCGCGAAGCCCTGTCAATCCGAATGACAGATTAGTAATAGACCTCTGTGTGGATGAAAATTGTCCAAGTCTTCGCACATAAAATAACATTAACCGTCCGATTTCCCTTTTTCCGCATTGATTCCCAAATTTTTCATCCTTCGATATAGATGACTGCGGTCAACGCCCATCGAATCGGCGGCTTTTGAAACATTGCCGTCAAATTCGGCGAGTTTGTATAGGATAAATTCGCGCTGGTATGCGTCGGTCGCGTCTTTGAATGACGGGAAACGAAAGCTCGACGCGGGCGATTCTGCGATGATGTTGAATTTCGGCAAATCGTCGGCTTCGATTTTTTGCTTTTCAACCATAATGACGACGCGCTCGATCGTGTTTTTGAGTTCGCGGACGTTGCCGAGCCACGCGTAATTTTGCAGAGCTTCGATTGACTCGGGCGAAAATTCTTTGAGTTTTTTGCCGTAGGAAAGCGAAAATTTGCGGTTGAAATGTTCGACCAGCGCGGGAACGTCTTCCAAACGCTCACGAAGCGGCGGAATCTGAAACGGAATGACATTCAGACGATAAAACAGATCGGCGCGGAAATCTCCGTTTTCGATCAAACCCGAAAGCGGTTTGTTGGTCGCGCTAATCACGCGCACGTCAACTTTCAACGGCGTATTACTGCCAATCGGTTCAAAGCGTTGTTCTTCCAAAACGCGGAGCATTTTTGCCTGCACACGGGGCGACATATCCCCGATTTCGTCGAGAAAAAGCGTCGCGCCGTCGGCGATCTCGAACTTCCCTTTCTTCGCCGAAGTCGCGCCGGAAAACGCGCCTTTGGTATGTCCGAAAAGTTCCGATTCGACCAAATCCTCAGGGATCGCGGCGGAATTTATTTCGACAAACGGCGCGTTTTTCCGCCTCGACTGCGCGTGAATTGCCCGTGCAACGAGTTCTTTGCCGGTTCCCGATTCGCCCGAAATTAGAACGCGCCCGTCGGTCGGCGCGACGATTGAAATTTGTTTTCGTAACGCACGCATCGCAACGGACGCGCCGACCATCTCGTATTCGTGGCTTAACTGCTCAGTCAGTTGCGCATTGACGCGCTCCAAATCTCTCTGTTTGATCGCATTGCGAACGGTCAAAACGGTTTTTTCCAAACTCAGAGGCTTTTCGATAAAATCAAACGCGCCGAGCTTGGTCGCGTTGACCGCAGTTTCGATATTGCCGTGACCGGAAATCATCACAACGGCTGAATCGTTCCCGTTTTCGCGCAGTTTTTTCAAAGTTTCAAGTCCGTCAATCCCGTCGCCGAGCCAAATATCGAGCAAAATACAGCCAAAATGCGCCCGCTCGACTGCTTTTAGACAATCCTCGCCGCTCACGACGGTTTCGACCTCGAAACCTTCGTCCTCCAAAACCCCGCGCAAAGTTTCACGGATTCCGCGCTCATCATCTACGATTAAAATTGAGTTCATTTCGATTTTATAAAAGCAAAAAGTGCGGTGATTATTTGGCGAATCGGACTTATCAATAAATAAAGACTGGCGAAAAACTCAAAACTGTAATCTGCATACAAAAAGATTTTCGGGTAATGATGCATTCCGAAATTTATTTCGGATGCAGGTTTGAAAAAACTACCATATAACATAAATCTGGTAACGGTAAAAAAGCCTAAAAGCGTTAATAAGCTCATCACCCAAAATGTTTGAGCAATCCAAAAACTTTTTCTGGAATCGAAAAATAATGATGAAAATCTAAGCGCGAATATTACCCCGACTAAAATGTGAAAAATGATCGAAACCAAAATTTTATTCCCATTATGGTTCAAAGCATCCGGATTATAGGAAACAGCATAAAAAATATGCCAGCAGCTTAAAAAAGCGAATAGTGAAACTATAAAAGTTCCCAATTGTGAAACAAACCGCGTTTCATTGACAAGTTTTTGATATTCTTCAAGCCATTTGGCAAACATATTGCACCTCAAACAATCACAGGTAATTCTACAATAAATTTCGCGCCGCGCGGAGAATTGTTGACGGCTTTTATCTTGCCGCGATGTTCGGAGACGATTCTTTGGACGATCGCCAGCCCCAAGCCCGTGCCGCGTCCTTTGGTCGAAAAATAGGGCTGGAAAAGTTTCTGGAAATCGGACGGCGGAATGCCGTTGCCGTTATCTGAAATTTCGGCGACGATCAGATCGCGCGCACGGTCGTAAAAGGTTTTCGCGAAAATTCGTTTGTCTTCCTGCGCCTTGTCGAAAGCCTCGATCGCGTTTTCGATGAGGTTGACGAAAACTCGCTTTAATTGTTCTTCGTCGATCATCGCGTTCGGCAGATTTTCGGCTAAATCGAGTTCGATCTTCGCGGCGCGGTCTTCGTAAAGCGCGGCGGATTGGCGGATGATCTCGTTCAGATTTCCGCTTTCGAGCTTGACGTTCGGCAGCCGCGCAAAGCGTGAAAACTCGTCAACCATCGCCTTTAAACTGTTGACTTCGCGCAAAATCGTTTCCGTTCCTTCTTTAATGACTTTGGCGGTTTGGTCTTGCGGCTTCAACCCGCCCGCTACCGCAGGCGGTTCTGACAAATTTGCCGCGTTGCCATTTTTCTCCTCTGCTCCTCTGCTCCTCTGCTCCTCTTCCTGTTGATTAACAAACCGTTTGGCGATCCGTTCCGCCGAAAGCTGGATCGGTGTCAGAGGATTTTTGATTTCGTGCGCCATTCTTCGCGCCACTTCCTGCCACGCCGAAGCGCGTTGCGCGGTGATAAGTTCCGATAAATCTTCGATAACGAGAACCACGCCGCTCGATTTACCGATCTGACGCGGCAGAGCCGTCGCCGTCAGAGCAACCGGCAGATTTGCGTTCGTGTCCGCACCGCCGCTTGTGTTTTCGCGTTGCAGAACGGTTTGCTCGCTTGCCTGTCCGATTCGTTTAGCGCGATTTAAGAGTCTTTCCAGAACGATCCGGTTTTCTTCCGTCACAAGTTTTTCGAGTTCGAATCCAACGAAATTCGAGTCTTCGAGTCTTAGAATCTGGACGGCGGATTTGTTGATGGTCGTTACTTTATTTTGTGAATCAAACGAAATTACGCCCGTCGGCAGCGACTGCAAAACCGTTTCGATATAGCGGCGGCGTTCTTCGAGTTCGGCGGAATTTTCTTCGAGTTTGGCGGACATCTGGTTGAACGATTCGACCAGCAGCGCAAGTTCGTCTTCGGCTAAAACCTCGACCCGATGACCGAAATTTCCCTGCGCGATCTTGTCCGCGCCTTCCGCCAGAGCCTTGATCGGCACGGTCAGACCGCGCGCGATGTAAAGCGCCGTCCAGCTCGACGCGAAGATCAGCAGAAACGTCAAAACGCCGAGCGTCGAAAGCCCGATCTGGCGCACCGTGATTTGACTTTGTTTGAGTTCTTCAAATTCATCCAAAGAGTTATCAACCATCCGGCTGACGCTTTGTTCGGCGTAAAAATCGGGAATAACAAGCAGTTTTCTGCCGTCGGAAAACTGCGCGACCGACGCGTCAAATCCGCGGCTGTCGAGCAAAACGGGTTCGTCCGTGCGACCGTTGCGGACTGTTTCGAGAATTTTATCAACTTCGTCTTTTTGTTCGCCGGAAATGTCTTTCTTGTAGAAAGCGATGGTTTTATTCGTTTTTGAGAGAATCTCGATGTGCGTCAAATTTCCCGCTTCGGCGATGTGCTGCAGCTCCTCGTTTGTAAAATCACGCTTATCCAAACTGACGGCAAGCATCTGCGCCGTCTGGTTGAGTTTTTCGGCTTGCGATTTGATCGCCTGATTCTGCACTTCGCGGGCTTCGCGGATGACATTGCCGGGAATCGAGGTGAACCAACGCTCCAACGCGCGGTTCAGAAACAGATACGAAAAACCCGCCATCGCAATGATCGGCAGAATGCTGACCGCGAAAAAATAAAGCCAGAGCCGCGTTTTGATCTTCGCGCCGAGCGTCAGTGAACGCCGTTCGCGGGCGAGTTTGATCAGATTTCTCAGCAGAATAAAGCCGAAAATAACGAACGCGAAAAAGTTCAAAGACGACAGCGCGTAAAGCAAAAGCGTGTCGTCGGCGGATTCGATCGAGAAGGTTTTCCAGAGATTCGACGATTGCAGAAGAACCAGAAGCGTCAGCAAAGCCAGCACGAATCCGCCCAAAAACCACGGCGCTTTTGTTTTTTTCGGTGTCGGTTTCGGCTCGCTCATCGCTTGCAAGTTTAACATAAATCGGCGCGTTGTTCGTTACCGTTTTTTTTCCGAATCTTTCTGAAAAACGGTTAATCTTTTGCGATTTAATGTAAAATGCAGAATGTAAAATGCAGAATTATTTGCCTCCGGCGTGAATTATGAATTTCAACACTATTTTTTTCAACGAATTCGGACGCGTCCGAAGCGGCTGGCGATTCGCCGCTTTCGTGATCTCGTTCTTTATCACGACAATCGTTATTCTCGGCGCGGCGGTTGCCGTCCTGTCGGCTTTGCCCGCCGGTTTTACGCCTGACAGTTTGACGAGTTTCGTTTTGCAGTTCGGGATTTCGTTTGCGGTCGTGATGTTTTTCGGCTGGCTTTACGGGAGGATATTTGAAGATCTGCCGTTTCGCGCGCTCGGGTTTTGGCTGACGAAAGGCTGGTTTTTGAATCTGGTTTTGGGATTGATAATCGGCGCGGTGTCGCTCGCGCTCGCGGTGCTGATCGCTTATGTTTTCGGCGGTTTGACGTTTAGCCGGAACGATTCGGCGGGAATGGCGGCGATGCTTCTGACGCTCGGCACGACGCTCGTGATTTTTACTTTCGGCGCGGCGTTTGAAGAAGCCTTTCTGCGCGGTTACGCTCTGCAAACCTTTTCCCGCGCGAAATTAGCGGTCTTCGGAACGATTCTGACCTCGATGATTTTCGCCTCGCTGCATAACGCAAATCCGGGCGCGAATCCGTTTTCGTGGTTCAACACTTTTCTTGCCGGAATCTGGCTCGCGGTCGCCTATTTCAAAACGCGCGATCTGTGGTTTCCGTTCGGCATTCATCTAACGTGGAACTGGTTTCAAGGCGCGATCTTCGGCATCAGCGTGAGCGGTCTCGACCGGCTCGCGCCCGCGCCGCTGATGCGCGCGGCGGATTCGGGTCCGGCGTGGCTGACGGGCGGAAATTACGGGCTTGAAGGCGGCATCGCCTGCACCGCCGCGCTCGTTATTTCGACCGCTTTGATCTATTTTCTGCCGATTTCCAAACCTTCCGAGGAAATGATCGCCTTTTCGAGCGAGGAAAAACCGATTGACCTCGAAAATAAAATCCAAACTTAAAATATGGCGGCGACAAGTCAGAACCATCTGCCGCAAGCGGATGGTTGAAGATAAGAAATTTGAATCTCGTTGTCAGCATTCGAGTTGTTGACGTTAAACCGCCCGCTACCGCAGGCGGTTCTGACCTGTATCTAACTTTGCGTCGAGTGCTTCCAGAATCTTCAAAATGTGGCGGCGGTTTTCGCCAAAATCGCTTTTGCCGACACGCGATCTCGAATTGATATTGACGACAATTCCGCCTGCCGCGTCTTTGACGGCGATGATCTGCAGATCGTCGGTAAAGACGACGACCGGAACTTCCGCTTTGATGAGTGCGGCACTTTCGCTTTCCTCGGTTGCGATATGTTTCCAGCTTCGCCCGTAAGTCGAAATCGTCGGAATGATTCTCCGGGCTTCGCCGGCGAAGGTTTCCAGATCGGTTTGATAACGACGCGTCCGCATTTTTTCTTCCGCGTGATCGGGCGTGGTCGCGGCAATGTTTGTCGGGTAATAGATTCGCGCAATCAATAACAATCCGGCGAAAACAAAAACTGACGCGATAATTCCGATGACGATTTTCTTTTTCATATCCCGATAAATGATCTAATTTGACGGCGGCAAATATTCAAAAAAAGGCAAGGCTGATTTATTGTAAACCAGCCTTGCCTTTTTCTAAAATTTCCCTCGATTCGGATGATTAAGGCGCGAGCCACGCGACAAATCGCAGCCACGGTTCGGAGACCATAACGACCGGACGAAGCAGAAACGCCGCGAACAACAGGAGACCGCCGACGGCGAAAACCTTATTGAATTTGCGATGTTTCGCCGTGAACCACGCGAAACACGCAACCGCGATTATTAGCGGAACGCCGAACGCCCACAGCATCGCATATTCAGCCGTGACGACCGGAATGCGAAACAGCGCGGCGGGCAGAAAGTTGATCGCCGTCAGAAGCATCAGGCTTTTATGTTCCGCCGGACGCTTGCGGAAATAGATCGCGCCCGCAAAGAGAATCACGAACAGAGTCATATCCGACACCGGAAGCAAAAAGAATCCGTGCGGGTCGGCTCCGGGCGGTGCGCTGCGGCGGACGAGCTGCGCGTCATATGCGGTTGCCATTCCGGTAATGACGACAAGCACCGCGAGCGCGATGCCCGCCATTCCCATTGACATATGAAGCCGAATATTCTTCGTCCGAATAAGCGCGACCTGCGCGACGAAATAAATCACCCACGCCGACATAACGATGCCGTGCGCGTGAACCAGCGTGTTAGCGACGGGTTGGACATCGGCGAAAAACGCGCTGAAATAATAACTCTTGAAATAACCGATCAGAACCAGCAGCGGAAAACCGATTGCCGCCGTTAAAAATAAACTTTGGTCTGAAGGGCGTTTTATAATATTTGAATTGATTGCCATCTCAAACTTCCTCCGCTGTCTAACGCGAAAAAAAAGAATGAATCGGTATCAATTAAAATAAAAAAAATTAAATTGTCTGAATTTTGAAGGAAATATCTACGGCGCGCGCCGAGTGCGTAAGTTTGCCGACCGAAATTAAATCAACGCCCGCTTCGGCGAACGAGCGCACACGGTCTAAATCCATTCCGCCCGAGGCTTCGATCAGCACATTCGGATTCATATTGCGCGACATTTCGACGAGTTTTGCGGCTTCTTCGGGCGTTTGGTTGTCGAGCATCACAATATCCGCGCCGGCTTCGACGGCTTCGCGCAATTGCGCCCAGTTAGAGATTTCGACCTCGATCTTGTGCAGATGCCCGACCATTTTTTTCGCCAGCGTGACGGCTTCGGTAATGCCGCCCGCAAGCGCGATGTGGTTGTCTTTTATCAGAACGCCGTCGTCCAAACCGAGCCGGTGATTTTTGCCGCCGCCGACCGTGACCGCGTATTTTTCGAGCATTCTCAAGCCCGGTGTCGTCTTGCGCGTGTCCACGATCTGCGCGCCCGTGCCTTCGATGGCGTTGACGAATTGGCGCGTCAGCGTCGCAATGCCCGACATCCTTTGAATCAGATTGAGTGCGGTGCGTTCACCCGCCAGAAGCACGTCGGCATAACCGCGCAAAATCGCAAAAACCGTCCCCGATTTAACCTCGTCGCCTTCATTGACGAGCGTTTCGAGTTCGGGCGAATCCTCGTCCAGATGCACAAAGACCGCTTCGGCGACATCAAGCCCGCAGACGACCAAATCTTCCTTCGCCAGAAATTTTCCCTGCCCGCGCACATCCGGCGCGACCGTCGCCTGCGTCGTAATATCGCCGCGCCCCAAATCCTCGCTCAAAAACTCGGCGATGCTCGCCAAAATATAGCTGTTCTCAAAAAGATTCATAAGAAGTTAAATTAGCATATTTTCAATCGAATCGCAGATAAAATATTTCGGTAGTGTTTTAGAATTTATGCTGATAAGAAAAAACTTTCGGAATAACTGATAACTGATAACTGATAGCTAAATGAAGAAAAAATTATCAGTTATTCGTTATTAGCTATGAGCTATTCCGAAAGTTAAAAAAATCACTCAGCATAAATATGAAACACCACCGGCTTTTTTACTTAATTTCATATTATTTCAAAGCCTCCAGATTTTGTCTTAAAGCTGTAACTTGCGTTTCGATTTCCGCCACGCGGTCGCGGATTTCCTGCACTTTCTCGGCAGGAGCGCGGTCAACGAAATTGGCGTTTGAAAGCTGTCCGTTTAATCTTTGCTGTTCGGTTTCGAGTTTGTTGAGCTGATTTTCGAGCCGCGAGATTTCCTTTTCAAAATCAATCAAGCCTTCGAGCGGCAGAGCGATTTCGGCGAGCGTCGTGACGGCTTTGGCAGAGGCTTTCGGCACGTCTGATTTTTCGCTCAAAACCAAACTTTCGGCGCGGGCGAGTTTTAAGATCTGCGCTTCGTTCTGCGCGAAAATCCTTTGCGCGTTCGGTGCAGCGGCGATATGAATCGTCGGTTTGTCCGATGGTTTGATCTGCATTTCGGCGCGGATGTTGCGAACCTTTGAAATAACGTCAATAACCGCCTGCATCTCGGCTTCGGCGCGTTCGTCAATCAAACCCGCATCGCCCGCCGGAAAATCGGCGAGCATAATTGTCTGTTCGGCGGAACTGTAAGCCGCGTTGTGCAGTTCGTTTGAAATATTGGGAAGTTTTTGCCAGAGTTCTTCCGTCAGATAAGGCATAAATGGGTGCAAAAGGCGCAGGGCTTGTTCGAGAATCGTCAAAATCCGCGAACGCGCGGCATCGCGTTTCGTGTTGACGGTTTCCGATGTGATTTCGTCCTTGACAAGTTCGATATACCAATCGCAGAAATCGTCCCAGAAGAAATGATAAAGCCGCGAAACCGCCGTGTGAAATTCGTATCGGTCAAGCGCACGGTTTACGTCCAAAGCCGTTTTGTTAAGCCGCGAAATGATCCAGCGGTCGGCAATCGAAAGATTTTCCTTCGGATTGTCTTTCGCAAATTCCGGCTCGACTTTATCTAAAAATTCTTCGTCTTCCTCGTCAAAATCGTCAATCAGTTCGTCGCCGATCAGGCGTTTAATTTCCGCAACTTCGGCTTTCGGGTTGAGATAAGTGTAATCAACCTGCGCGCCGTCAGAATTCATCAGGCAAAAGCGCGTCGCGTTCCAGATTTTGTTGGCGAAATTGCGGTAGGTTTCGATCAACGTATCATTCCAGCGAATATCCGCGCCGGTCGCAATCGAAGCGAGATAAATGCGCGTCGCGTCAACGCCGAATTTGTCGAACATATCCAACGGGTCAACGCCGTTTTTACGCGATTTCGACATCGGTTTGCCGTCTTTACCGAGAACCGTGCCGGTAATAACGACATCTTCAAACGCTTTTTTGCCGACGAATTTCTGCGTCGTCATAATCATCCGCGAAACCCACAGGAAAATAATGTCGCGTCCTGTTACCAAAACATCGGTCGGCGAAAATGCGTTCAAATCTTGGGTTTCCGTAACTTCGCCGTTCCAACCAAACGTCGAAAATGCCCACAGCGCGGACGAAAACCACGTATCCAGAACGTCGTTATCCTGTGTTAATTCAGCGTTTTGCGCCGCCGCTTTCGCGTCTTCAAACGAGCGGGCGACAAAGACATTGCCTGCCCGGTCATACCACGCGGGAATCTGATGTCCCCACCAAAGCTGGCGCGAAATCGTCCAGTCTTTGAGATTTTCAAGCCACGCGGTATAAACTTTTTCGTTCGGAATTTGCGGGTAAAAATGCGGCACGCCTTCGCGGCGCATTAAATCTAAAGCCATCTCGCGCATCTCGTCCATATTGCAAAACCATTGCTCGGAAAGCAGCGGTTCGATAATATTTTTACAGCGTTCGCACGTCGGAAGACTTATCTCGTAATCTTCGATTTTTTCCAAAAGTCCGAGTTCTTCAAACTGTTCGATGACCTTTTCACGCGCTTTAAAACGGTCTAAGCCTTCAAAATCCGCGCCCGCGTTGGCGTTCATCGTCGCATCGTCGTTCATTATGACGAGCTGTTCAAGATTATGGCGCAGCCCGAGTTCATAATCGTTCGGGTCGTGTGCGGGTGTGATCTTGACCGCGCCCGTGCCGAATTCGGCATCAACATATTCGTCCGCAACAATCGGAATTTCGCGGTTTGTTAAGGGCAGCAAAATTGTTTTGCCGATCAAATCTTTGTAGCGTTCGTCCGACGGATTGACCGCAACGGCAGTATCGCCGAGCATCGTTTCGGGGCGCGTTGTCGCAACCGTGATTTTTTTATCCGAATCCTTGACCGGATATTGCAGATAAACGAGTTTGCCGTCCTTGCGCGTTTCGTCTTTGACCTCGACATCGGAAATTACGGTTTTATCAACCGGACACCAATTGACGATACGTTTGCCGCGATAAATCCAGCCTTCTTCGTAGAGCCTGCAAAAGACTTCGATGACGGCACACGACAAACTTTCGTCCATCGTAAAACGATGCCGCGACCAGTCAACCGACGCGCCTTCGCGCCGCATTTGTTCGGTAATCGTGTTGCCGTAAAGTTCCTTCCAAGCCCAGGCGCGGCGCAAAAATTCTTCGCGCCCGACCGTCTGCGGCGTTTTTCCTTCTTCCCGAAGCTGTTCGACGATTTTTCGCTGCACCGAAATCGAAGCGTGATCGGTTCCCGGCAGCCATAAGGTTTTAAAGCCCTGCATCCGTTTGCGGCGCACGAGCGCGTCCATCAAAGTATGCTGAAGCGCGTGTCCCATATGCAGACTGCCCGTGACGTTCGGCGGCGGAATGACGATTGAATATTTCATCGCGTCCGCGTTTTCGTTGATTTCGGGCGCGAAATATCCGCGTTCTTCCCATTTTTGATAATGCGACTCTTCGGCTTCCTTCGGGTTATATGCTTTTGCGATTTCCATAAATTGTTTGTCAGTTGTCCGTTGTCAGTTGTCCGTTGTTTTTTCTACTGACAACTGACAACGGACAACTGACGAATTGTAAATTCTAAAACAAAAACGGCTGTTTTTCATCCCGCAAGAAAAAATCAGCCGTTTTGCCTTTTACTTTTTACCTTTTGCCTTTACTCTTTCAATTTTTCTTCCGCCATTTTTTTCATCACCAATTCGGTTATCTGCGGCAAAACATCGTTCATTGTTTGCGCGGAAATTTTATCCGCGATCTTTTGCGCGATGGCTTCGATCAATTCGGGCGGAAAAGACTGCATATTTCCGCTTTCGGCAACCGCTTCCGTTCCGGCTGTTTCCGCTGACGATTCGACAGACATTTCGGCGGCAACGGGTTCGGGTTCGGAAACAAGCGGCTGAATTTTCGGTTGCGGACGGATGCCCGTTTCTTCGACCAGCGGCGGAAGTTCGAGCAGATCGCCGTCGTCGAAATTCAAAGACGCGGCATTCACAGGCGCGTAAACGGGCGTTTCCGAAACGGTTTCAACTTCTTCCGTTTCAACGTTTTCGGTCAAATCGCTTTCGGTTTCTTCGAATGATTCGGCTGCCGCTTCGGTTTCGGACTCTGCCAACGTTTCCTGTTCTTCTGTTTCAGATTCTTCAACTATTTCGGCGGTTTGCGGTTCTTCAACAAAATCCGTTTCAGTTTCTGAAGTTTCCTGGACTTCTTCGGATTCTTCCGATATTTCAGGCTCGGAATGGTCAAACGCTGGCGTTTTATCGAAGTCGGCGGTTTCATTTTCCTCAATCGAAGACGACGATTCTTCGGTTTCGCTTATTTCCTCAACTGCCGTTTCGGTTTCGTCAACCGTTTCCGTTTGGCTGAAATCCGCCTCACGCGGCTGTTGGGTGGAATATGACACTTCCGGCTCCAGAGTGTCCGCGTCCGAAATCTGTTTTTCAAACTCTTCTTCTCCGGTCGGCAAATAATAATCTATCTGCGGTTCGGTTTCCGAGATCACCGGCGGATTTTCTTCGGTTTCCGGTTCGTCGTAGGTCGAGTATTCATCCAGTTTCCTTGCTTCTTCGTCAAACGTCGCCGGTTCGGCTCTTTCCGGTGTTTCCGCCGCAAGTTCTTGATTTTCAACCGTTTCTTGCGTTTCCCTTGCGGTATTTTCGTCCGCATTGATATTAATATCTTTCAAATCTTCGGCATTTAACGGCTGGGTTTTGGAGTAATCTATCAAGGATGCGGCTTGATAATCCGAACTCGAAGCGGAAACATAATCGTTGGCGGGACTCGTTTCAATCATTTCGTCGTCCATTCCCGCATCGCCGAATTCGCTCGAAATTTCTTCCTGCCGATCATCAAATTCGCTTGACGATTCCGGCTGACTTTCAAATTTCAGCGTTTCGGCAAAGCTGTCAACCGGCGGTTCGGTTTCCGCTTCGGTTGGCGTTTCGCCCGGCGGCGTTTCCGAAACGCTTCCGCGCTGATCGAGCAATTCCGTTACTTTATTGACAAGCTGACGGATTGATTGAAAAGGTTTCGTCAAAAAATCGTCCGCGCCCGCGCCTTTCGCTTCCGCTTCGTCGAACGGCTCGAATGAACCGACCAGCAAAATGACGGGAATATTCTGTGTTTCTTCGGTTTGTTTGATAATGCGGCAGACTTCATAGCCGTTAAGTCCGGGCATATTAACGTCAGCCATCACCAAATCCGGCATAAATTCGTCGAATTTCCGCATCGCCGAATCGCCGTCGCCGACCGCAATCACCTCGATTCCTTCATCGGCAAAGGTTAAATTAACGACCTTCTGAATTGTTATCGAATCATCTGCCAACAGCAGTTTGCGTTTTGACACTTAGCACTCACTCCTTATCGAATGGGCGACAATCTTCCATCGAAAATCTCTTTCGACTTGAAAATTATCACTCGTCGGGGTTTACGTCAATAAAACGGTTAAACTTCTTAACCAAAAGATAATTAAAAACAGAATATAAAATGTCGAATAAAAACTCAAAAAACTGCGTCGGCAAATTGTTTTTTTCGGACTAGCCTTGCTTGATAAACATTCTGAGCATTGTCTGAAGTTGCGCGTTGGTAAAAGGCTTCGGCAAAAAAGCCACCGCGCCCGCCGCGAAACTGTCCGACGAAAGCCGCGAATTTTGTTCCGCCGTCATCATAATCACCGGAATTTTCATCAGACGCTTTTCGGACTGCATATAACGGACAAGTTCCGTGCCTTGAATATACGGCATTACGACATCGAAAATCGCCGCGATAAACGGTTCGCCCGACTGCAAAACCTTATAGGCTTCCTTGCCGTCACGCGCCGTTATCACCGTATAGCCTTCTTTTTCGACGATTGCTTTGACAAGCCGCAAAATCGCCGGATCGTCGTCGGCAACCAGAACCTTCGGCTGTCCGTTATCCAAATTTTCACTCATTTTTACAAAATATTTAACCCTTTTCTGTCTTAATGTTTATTCTAACAAAGTTTCCCGATTTTACGAACGGCGTTTAGAGGGATGAGGGATGAGGTAAAAACCGGATTTAAATTCATCTTCATCCCTCATCCCTCATCCCTCATCCTTCATCCCTTCGGAAAGCTGCGCTGCCAGTTTGATTGCCGTCTGCATACTCGAAGATTCGGCTAAATTTTTGCCCGCGATGTCGAATGCCGTGCCGTGGTCAACCGATGTTCGGATAAGCGGCAAACCGAGCGTAACGTTGACCGACGCGCCGAACGACAGACATTTGACGGCAATCGTCGCCTGATCGTGATAACACGAAATTACGCCGTCAAATTCGCCTTTGAAACCGCGCAGAAATATCGTGTCGGGCGAATACGCGCCCGTAACTTCGATGCCGTATTTTTCGCGGCATTCCGCAATCGCGGGTAAGATTTCTCTTTCTTCCTCATTGCCGAACATTCCGCCTTCCGAAGCGTGCGGGTTTAAGCCGGCGACCGCCAGACGTGCTTCTCTTTTCAAAAGCCGCGAAATTTCTTTGTGCGAAAATCTGATGAGTTCGACCAGTTTTTCCTTTTTCACCAAATCAATCGCATCGCGCAAGGAAACGTGTGTCGAAAGCAGAACGACGCGCAGGCGTTCGGCAAAAAACGACATTGCAAATTCTTTTGTATCAGTTAAATAGGCTAAAAATTCGGTGTGTCCGGGAAAATCGTAACCGCCGAGATGAATCGCCGTTTTGCTGATCGGCGCGGTCGCAATCGCGTTGATTTTTCCTGCTTCCCAAAGCCGCACGGCTTCTTCGATATATTCGGCAGAGGCGCGTCCGCTCGCCGCCGATTCTTCGCCGTAAGCGATTTCTCCGGCAATATTTTCCAAATCGTAAATTATTGCTTTGTCTGAATTTGACGGAATTTCTTCGCCTTTTTTAACGACGACAACCTTAAAATCCAAATTCAAATCCCACGCTGTTTGAAGCAAAATTCCGGCATCTCCGATAATAACCGGCTGGCAGACATTAAAAATATTTGTATCGGAAAGCGCTTTGAGAACGATTTCGGGACCGATTCCTGCCGGATCACCCATTGTGATCCCGACGCGCGGCAGAGTTTCCGGATTTTTTGAGGAATTTTCGTTTACGCCCTTGTTCACCAAATCAGAATAACACCTTTTTAGAGTGAAAAGTGAAAAGTGAAAAGTGAAAAACTAAGAAAATCTTCACCTTTTCACTTTTCACTTTTCGCTTTTCACTGTTTTATTTCTTGTCTTCGGCTTTATACATATATTTGATGTTATGTTTCAAAAGCAGAATGTTCGGTGCTTCGGCGCGGTTTACCTTGAGCGCGTCGCGGTCATACCATTCGATGGTGCCTTCGATCTCTTCGCCGTCGTTTAAAATAATTGTCATCAAAGTCCGCGAATCTATCTGCTTTTTATAGTAATAAATTTCGGCGTTCGTTTCAGACGGCGGCAATTTTTTACGAGCGTCCTCTTCTCTTGATTGCCTCTGATAATTTTGCGATTCGTATCTTTCTCTCATTTAATTTCCTTTTTTAATTATTTCGGTGATTATAAACCCGAATATTCTTTCAAAAATCGAAATGCTGTTACCGGCGAGGCAAATATAACAAAACTATAAAAAATAAACAACTTAATCCGCCTGACGGCGAATAAATGTCGGAACGTTTATGTCTTCTTCTCTTTCCGAAGGCGTAAAACCCGTCCGCACGCTGAACTGCCCGACAACCTGCGTCGGTTCGCTCTGCTGTCCGCCGGTCGGCATAACCGCGTAGCGTTCGCTCTCGAACCCGGTCGCAATGACGGTGATTTTAACCGCGTCCTCCATCTCATCGCTGAAAACCGTTCCCCAGATAATGTCGGCTTCGTCGTGGGCTTCGGATTCGATCAGGGCAATCGCGTCTTCGATTTCGTTGAGCGCAGTGTTTTTCGAACTCGTAATGTTGATGAGCGCACCTTTCGCGCCTTTGATCGAATTTTCTTCGAGCAGTTTCGAGTCAATCGCGGCTTTCATCGCTTTGACCGCCGCGCCTTCGCCCTTTGCTTCGCCGATGCCCATCAGCGCGACACCGCGCCCTTTCATGACGGCGCGAACATCTGCGAAATCGAGATTGATAATGCCCGAAGTCGTGATTAAATCCGAAATGCCCTGCACGGCTTGCAACAAAACATCGTCAGCGCGGCGAAACGCGTCCATAATCGAGATTTTTTCTTCAACGTCTTTGAGCTTCGAATTCGGAATCGTAATGATCGTGTCAACACAGCCGCGCAGCTCGGCTAATCCCTGTTCGGCTTGCGCCATCCGTTTTTTGCCTTCGACGGTGAACGGCTTCGTTACGACGGCGACGGTCAATGCGCCGAGTTCGATGGCTAAGGAAGCAACCACCGGAGCCGCGCCGGTTCCCGTTCCGCCGCCCAGTCCGGTCGTGACGAAAACCATATCCGCGCCTTCCAGCACATCCATAATCTTCTCGTGGTCTTCGAGCGCCGCGTCGCGCCCGACCGACGGATTCGATCCCGCGCCCAAACCGCGTGTGAGTTTACTGCCGAGCTGGATTTTCATCGGGGCTTTCGAATCATTGAGCGCCTGCACGTCGGTGTTGACGACGATAAACTCAACGCCTTTGATTCCGGCTTCGATCATTCGATTGACCGCGTTGCTTCCGCCGCCGCCGACTCCGATGACTTTGATTTTTGCTCCGGTTACAGGAGGTTCGTCTATTAAAAATTTTATGCCGTTATTTTTCATTTGAAGACCGTCCGTCATTATATTGCTTCCTTTTTAAGTGTATTTAAACGCAAAAACGTGATGTAACTTCTGGAGCGTTTACTTTTTCGTCGTTCAACAAGATATTGTGCCTACGGCGAAAAAGCATACAACGATTTGCGGTAAAAAATCCAGTCCAGAAGTTACATTTATCTGAATTTTTCACGAAAATTTTCAAACCACTCGGCAACCTTGCGGGTTGTCGAACGTCCGCCGTTCGAATGTTGGCGAATCTGCCGCCGCATCGAAACCAACGCCAGCCCGCAGGCGGTCGCCCATTCGGGCTTTTGCACCTCGACCGCCAAGCCGCCGAAACGCTCCGTATTGACGAATCCGAGCCGCGTCGGCGCGTCAAATACCTGTTCGGCGATCTCGACCATTCCGCGCACCTGCGAACCTCCGCCGGTCAAAACAACGCCGCTCGAAGTCTGCGCGCCGGTCTGATTTACTTCGTGCGCGAGATGCTGAAGGATTTCGATGGCGCGCGGCTGCATGATGTCGCACAAAATTTCCTTCGACAGCCCGCGAGTTTCGTTGCGCCCGACCGGATTGATCTCGATAATTTCCTGTCTTTCGTTTTCGTCAATCAAAAATCCCGCGACGCATCCGTAGTTATGCTTGATCTTGTTCGCTTCGGGAATCGAAACGCGCAAACCGACCGCAATATCTTTCGTGAAATGCATTCCGCCAAACGGAAAAACCCGCGTATGCTGAACCGCGCCGCGCCCGAAAATCATCAGGCTTGTCAGTTCCGCACCGATATTTATTAAGGCACAGCCGTATTCCTTATCGTCGTCGGTCAGAGTGCTTTCTGCCGCCGCGAGCGGTTCAAGCACCATGCTTTCAACTTCCAAACCCGCGCGGTTGATGGCTTTTTCGATGTTTTGTTTGCCCGCGCTCGGGCTGATAACGATATGCACGCGGCTTTCGAGACGCGAACCGCGCATCCCGACCGGCTCCGAGATTCCGTCCTGCCCGTCAATGATAAATTCTTGCGGCAGACGGTCAATGATTTCCCACCCGGCAGGCAGCGGCATCGCGCTGGCAGATTCGACCGCCCGCGACATATCTTCTTCCGTAATTTCGCGCCCCGCGCCCGCAACGGCGACCACGCCGCCTTTATTTTCGCCCTGCAAATGTTCGCCCGAAAGATTGACGGTCGCCATCTGGACTTCCAGACCGCTGACATGCTCGGCTTCTTCGACGGCGCGTTTGATTGCTTCGGCAACCGCGTCGGTCGTCGTCACGATGCCGCGCCTTAAACCGCGCGACTCCGCCTGACCGATGCCGACGACGTTCATCAAGCCGTTCTCCGAAGGTTCACCGATGACGCACCGCACCTTGCTGGTGCCGATGTCCAATCCGACTGCATGTATCTCACGATTTATCATCAAATTCCTAAATTTCCGCCGCTAATTCTGATTTTCCGCTTTTTGTCTGAATGTAAATCTCGGCTGCACGTCGCTGACATCAATTTTCGCAACCTGTTTTCCTTTGCCGGCGACATTTTCCAGACCGGTTTGCAGTTTTTTTCCGAAATTATCTTTCGCCAGCACGATCTCGACCGTTTCTCCCGAATCTTCGATAATCGCTTTCGGTTCGGTTAAATTTGTCATATCAACCGATTTAACTCGCTTATCGAGTTCGAAGGTTTTCCATTCTTCGAGCATTTTTTGATAAAGTTTGACGCGCATTCGGTTTTCTTTGACGGCTTTGTCGGTTTTCGATTCGTCCCAACCGCGAATGACGAACGGCGGAAGCGTCTGCGCTTTATTAACCTGCGCTAAAATCACGCCTTCCTCATCCGTCCAAAAATCGCCGCCGCTCAAACGAACAACCGCTTTCGGCACGCGTTCGATCAAATTCACCCGCACACCGTCGGGCAAAACGCGCGAAACCGCCGCCGTTTTGACGAAATCGAGCCGCTCGACCTTTTGCTTGATCTCCATCAAATCCGCGTTCCAAACGCCCGATCTTTCGGTGTTTGCCGAAACGATTTTTTCAATATCGCCTTTCGCCGCATAGTTTGCACCGCGCACGTCGATCTTTTTGACATCGAAGAACTCGGAAGCCGTGACGGTTCGGTAGCCCATAAAACCCAAAAATCCGAGACAGAACAAAATAGAAAAGATCAGGAACAAAGGCACGAAAAAGTTTGCGAAATTACCGCCCGATTTCGCCCGTCTGGCGGCAGGTCTCGCCGTCCGCCGACGTTTCGCCGGAGCAACCGCCGCCGATTTGTTTCTCAAAGTAGTTTTGCGTGTTCGAGTCGCCATAATCTTTCAGTGATCAGTAGTCGGTGGTTGGTAATCAGTTTTTTGTCTTTTCTGACAACTGACCACCGACCACTGACCACTGTTTACTGTTTCAGTTTCTCCAAGATTTCATCGGAAAGCCGCGTGATGCTTCCCGCGCCCAAAGTAATAACCAGATCGCCGGCTTGTAAAACCGGAATAACTTTCTCCGCCGCGCCCTCCGTTTCGCCGAGATAGTTGGCGTTTTTATGCCCGTATTGCTTGA
Source organism: Pyrinomonadaceae bacterium (assembly GCA_022843305.1). Lineage (GTDB taxonomy): Bacteria > Acidobacteriota > Blastocatellia > Pyrinomonadales > Pyrinomonadaceae > JAFDVJ01. The sequence continues at coordinate 34,696 of JALHNX010000019.1, forward strand.
TGTTTTCAGTTAAGATTTCCGCCGTAATGCCTTCCATCGGCTGTTCGCTTGCGGCGTAAATATCGGTTACAAAAAGCACGTCGGCATTGTTGAAACAAAGCGCGAATTCGTTCATCAATTCCCTTGTCCGCGAATAGCGGTGCGGCTGAAAAATAACGACCGTCCGCCGTCCGCCCGAACCGCTTTTCGCTGCCGAAAGCGTCGCCAAAATTTCCGTCGGGTGATGCCCGTAATCGTCAACCACCGAAATTCCCCGCGCCTCGCCTTTGAACTGAAAACGGCGGTTGGCGTTTTTGAATCCGGCAAAGGCTTCGGCGATTTTTTCAAACGGAACTTCGACTTCCAGAGCGACCGCCGTCGCCGCTAAAGCGTTGTAAATATTATGTTGTCCCGGCACGGGCATACTGATCTCGCCTAAAACTTCCGCGCCTTTCAAAACCTTGAACGTCGAACCGAAACTTTCGTCGAAGCGAATATCGTGCGCCGAAATATCGGCTTGCGCGGTCATTCCGTAAGTTACGCGGCGGCGTTTGATACGCGGAATAATGAGCTGCACGTTCGGGTCGTCGAGACATAAAACGCACGCGCCGTAAAACGGAACTTTATTGACAAAATCCGTAAAACACTGCACGACATCATCCATCCCTTTGTAAGATTCCATATGTTCCTTATCAATGTTCGTAACGACCGCGATTGTCGGGTGAAGCATTAAAAAAGAACGGTCTGATTCGTCGGCTTCGGTCACGAACCAATCGCTTTTTCCCAATCGCGCATTCGAGCCGAGCGTGTCAACCACGCCACCGACCACCGTTGTCGGGTCAAATCCGGCGTGTCCGAGAATAGTTGCGACCATCGAAGTCGTCGAGGTTTTTCCGTGCGTTCCGGCGACGGCGATGCCATATGCCTTCAAAGTCATCAATTCGGCGAGCATTTCGGCGCGCGGAATGACTGGAATGGATTTTTGCTTTGCCAGCAAGACTTCGGGATTGTCTTCCCTGACCGCCGACGAATAAACGACAACCTGCGCGTCGCCGATGTTTTCCGCCGCGTGACCTTCGTAAATCGTGACGTTATGAAGCGTTTCCAAACGGTCGGTATTCTTTGATTTTCGCAAATCCGAACCCGAAACCTGAAATCCGAGATTGCACAAAACTTCGGCGATGCCGCTCATGCCGATGCCGCCGATGCCAATAAAATGTATATTTTTTACGTGTCTGAACATTTCTTTAATTACGAATTGAAAATTACGAATTGCGAATATTTAATTTTGATTTAATTCGTAATTCGTAATTCGTAATTCGTAATTTTCAATTTCTCCCTGCTAATTCCACAATCAAATCTACTGTTGCTTCCGCCGCGTCTGCGCGCGCCATTTTTTTGGTCGCGGTTTCCATCGCGGAGATTTTTTCCTGTCCGTTTATCAAATTTAAAATTTCGTTCGCCAAAGATTCGCCCGTCAAATCTCTCTGCAAGATCATTTTTGCCGCGCCGGCGGTTTGCAAAGCCTCGGCGTTTTTGCGCTGATGGTCGTCGGCGGCGGTCGGCAAAGGAATCATGATCGCCGCTTTACCGGCGGCGGAAAGCTCGGCGCAGGTCGTCGCGCCCGCGCGGCAGATGACCAGATCGGCTTTGGCAAATTCGTCAACCATATTTGAAATATACGGTCTAACGTCCGCGTCCGCGAAAGACGAACGCGAATAAATCCCCATCAAATTTTCAAGATCAAACTCGCCCGTCTGATGCGTGATCTGCAGCTTATCTGCCGGCAATTTTTCGAGCGCCTCGCCCATCGCGTTATTGATCGCCCGTGCGCCCTGCGAACCGCCAAAGATCAAAAGATTTACTTTTTCGCCGCGCTCTTTCGGCTGAATGTCAAAAAACTCTTTGCGAACGGGATTGCCCGTAACGATTCCTTTTTTACCGAAAAACGGCATCGCTTCTTCAAATGTCAAAGCCGCTTTCGTGACAAACGGCGCGAGTCTCCGATTAGTAAAACCGGGCAAAGCATTTGAATCCATCACGAGCGTCGGAACGCGCATCAGACTTGCCATTAAAAGAACCGGTCCCGAAACATAGCCGCCCGCGCCGGCAACAACATCGGGCTGAAAATCCTTTATCAAACGCCGCGCTTCCAGAAAACTTTTCGGCAGAATGAACAAACCTTTGAGTTTGCCGACAAATCCGACATTTTTCAAACCCGCGCTCTTAATCAATGAAAGCTGAAAGCCGTTATCGGGAACGATTTTCGTTTCAAGTCCGCGCGCCGTGCCGACAAACAAAACTTCCGATTGCGAATCGCGCCGCATAATTTCTTTAGCGACGGCAATTCCCGGATAAATATGTCCGCCCGTGCCACCGGCGGCAATCAAAACTTTCATTTTTATCAAACTTCAAAAATCAATCCCGAGCCGTCGTAAAAACCTTCATAATCCGCGTGTGCTAAGCCGTTTCGATTTTTCAGTAACCAATGCCAAATCGGATTAATCCTTTCGAGCGTTTCTTCATCTTTGCGACCTTGATCAATCACTCGAACGAATAATAAGCTCTCTGCATTTTCCAGAGCAGCTAAAACTTTCTGTTTATTTTCGCCCTCGGCTTTTTCAACATCTGCTCTCAAATTCTCTATGTCATCGTCAAAGACGTCGTCGCCTTTTTCGTTTATTTCAAGCTGACCATAAACACCGTCGCCATAAATTAAAGTTCCTTCAACATCGTCTTCATCACTTTCAATTTCATATTTCGAATCATATTCTTTCAAAGCCGATTCGAGTTCTTTCAAGCTGAGTTTTCTTTCATCGTTTGAGATGAATCTCATGTAATAACCCATAAATCAATTCATTCAATTCACCGCAAATTGCCGGTTTTCCCTTTCTTTTTGCGGCGCACGAAATTGTTCGTTTCGACCGCGCCGTCTTTTGAAACGAAGCCCGCGTACTGCGAAATGTTGAGCAGGATCCCGACGGCGAAAAGCGTGATGATGATCGACGAACCGCCGTAGGAAATGAACGGCAGCGGAATGCCTTTCGCGGGTAGGATCGAGATCACGACCGAAATGTTAAAAAGTGCCTGCACGATTAAACCCGTGATCAATCCGATGCCTAAAAGCATTCCGAAACGGTCGGGCGCGAGCAATGCCGCCCGCGTTCCGCGCCAGAGCAGAAATCCGAAGGCGATGACGACCGCCAGAGTTCCCATCAAACCCAATTCTTCGCCGACGACCGCGAAAATAAAATCCGAATACGGATACGGCAAGTAGAACAGTTTCTGCTGACCTTTCGCAAAACCTTCGCCGAGAACGCCGCCCGAACCGATCGCGTAGAGCGACTGGCAAACCTGATAGCCCGCGCCCGCCGAATGTTCCGAGCTGCACGGATCGAAAAACGCCATCAGACGCGCCACGCGCCACGGCGTAAAAAGCAACGCACCGACACCGGCGATCAACAACCCCGCGCCGACCGTCACAAGATGCAGAATCTTCGCGCCCGCCGCAAAATAGACGCTCACGAAAATCGCGCACAGAACAATCGTCGTGCCTAAATCGGGTTCGAGAACGATCAACCCGCCGAAGAAAGCCAGCACCGCCAAACACGGCAAAACCGTTTCTTTAAGGTCACTGACCGATTTTTCTTTAATTGTCAAAAACCACGCGAAAAATATCGGCAGAGCAATCTTGGCGATTTCCGAAGGCTGAAACGAAAAACCCGGAAAGCGAATCCAACGCCGCGCACCATTGATCGCCGGAAACCCGTAAACCGCGATCAAAAGAATCGCCGTGACGCTCAAAATCCCGAGAACGACAAATTTATTTTGATAAATTTTGTAATCAATTTTGCTTGCGACATACATCACGACAAGTCCGAAAACCGTAAAACCGAACTGCTTGAAAAAGTATGCAAACTGCGTCGCGCCTTCGGGATCATCCGCCGTTTCCTTGAGCGAGATCATTGCCGACGCGGAATAAACCATCACCGCGCCAAACAGCGCGAGTCCCGCCGCAATTGCGAATAAAAACCAATCTATGCGAAGTTTTTTAGCCATTTTTTTTTCAGCCGCGGATTTTCGCGGATTTCGCGGATAATTTTTTGAATTTTATCCGCGTGATCCGCGTTAATCCGCGGCTAATTTTCTTTCCGTCAAATTCAACACCGCTTCTTTGAAAACTTCTCCCCGATGCTCGAAACTCTTGAACATATCAAAGCTCGCACAAGCGGGCGCAAGCAAAACCGAATCGCCTTTCTCGGCATTTTCGAGCGATTTTGTTACCGCGTCAGCCATTGAACCGGCGCGGACGATTTCCGCCGAGGTTTTTAATTGCGATTCGATGTTGTCGGCATCTTCGCCGATCAAAACCAACTTGCGAACCGTTTTTTCGATCAGCGGAATCAGCGGAGAATATGGCGCGTTTTTTCCGCGTCCGCCGATAATCAGAATCGTTTTTCCCGCTTCTTCGCTCAACGCTTCGAGTGCTTTGAGCGTCGCGTCAACGCTCGTCGCTTTCGAGTCGTTGTAAAATTTCACGCCTTCGATCTCCAAGACAAACTCGATACGATGCTCAACGCCTTTAAAGTTTTTGACGGTTTCGCGCATCGAATCGGGCGACGCGCCGCACGCCAAACCTGCCGCAAAAGCCGCGAGAACATTTTCGACGTTATGCAGTCCGCGCACAAAAATCTCGTCGCGGTTTGTCAAAACTTTTTCCTTGCCGCCGCTGCGCGAAACCAAATCGCGTCCGCGCAGGAATAAACCTTCATCCAATTCTTTTTTGACCGAAAAAAGCGAAACGTGCGCTTTCAGACCGCTTGCCCAACTCGCCGTCGTTTCGTCGTCGGCATTTAGAATTGCGACATCTTCCGCCGTTTGATTCATAAACAAACGATGTTTTGCGGCGGCGTAATCCGAGAAAAAATCGTATCTGTCCATATGATTCGGCGTAACGTTCGTCGCGACCGCCACGTTCGGGCGAAAATCCCTAATCGTTTCAAGCTGAAAGCTCGAAAGCTCGGCAACCGTCCAGGTTTCGTCGGTCGCGGTTTGCGTCAAATCCAAAAGCGGCGTTCCGATATTTCCGCCGACCTGCGTTTCGATTCCCGAATCTTTCAACAATTCGCCGATCAAAGTCGTTGTCGTCGTTTTGCCGTTCGAGCCGGTAATGCCGACGATTCCGCCTTTCAAAAATCTGTAAGCAAGCTCGACCTCGCCGATCACTTCGCCTTCCTTGCGTTCGACATAACGCGCCGGAATCGTGTTCGTCGGAACGCCCGGACTGATGACGACCAGCTCGATCTGATCCAAAAGCCACGACGGAAGATTGCCGTCAATCAACCCGACACCGAATCTTTCCTTCAAACTTTTCGCTTCGTCCGACCAATTTTCAAGCGGGTTTTTGTCGTGCAGCGCGACCACCGCGCCGCGCTCAGCCAAAAATTTGGCGGATGCGATGCCGGATTTTCCCGCGCCCAACACTAAAGTTTTTCTACCTGAAAGTTCCATCTTTTTATTTAACGCAAAGTCGCAAAGCCGCAAAGGAAATTTTTATAAAAACTTTGCGCCTTTGCGCTTTTGCGTCTTTGCGTTAAAAATCATCTAAGTTTCAACGTCGAAAGACTCATCAAAGCAAACAATATCGCCACAATCACAAACCTAAATACGATCTTCGGTTCTTTCCAGCCCGCAAGTTGGAAATGATGATGCAGCGGCGCTTGCAGAAAGATGCGCTTGCCTTTGCCCTGCGTCCGCTTCGTAAATTTGAAATAGCCGATTTGCAGTAACACCGAAGCCGCTTCGATAATAAAAACGCCGCCGATAAAAACGAGCAGAAATTCCTGTTTTGTCAAAATTGCGACCGTTCCCAAAGCGCCGCCGATTGCCAATGAACCGACATCGCCCATAAAAACCTCTGCCGGCGGCGCGTTATACCACATAAATCCCAAAGATGCGCCGACCATCGCGCCGCAGAAAACCGTCAGTTCAGCCGCTTCGGGTTTATGCGTGATGTCGAGATAATCCGCCCATCGGCGGTCGCTCGCGACATATGTCAAAGCCGTCAGTGCCGACATCGCAATAAACGTTACGCTCGCCGCAAGTCCGTCCATTCCGTCCGTCAGATTGACCGCGTTTGACGCGCCGAGCAAAACGAAAATGATAAAGAACAAATAAAGTATCGAACCGATATAAGTTACGCCGTCGGGCAGCGCGGTCGCCTTAAAGAACGGAACGCTGACGTTCCACGGATAATTGGCGATATACCAGAGCGCACCCCAAACAACGATCGCGGTTATCAACTGCCCGAAAAGTTTCTGCCGTTCGGTCAAACCCAAACTGCGTTTTTTGACGATCTTGATGTAATCGTCAAGAAATCCGATCAAGCCGAACGCGGTCGTCGCGATCAGCGCGAGCCACAGATACAAACTGTCGAGCCGCGCCCAGAGAAGCGTCGAAATAAAGACCGAACCGAGAATCAAAACCCCGCCCATCGTCGGCGTGCCTTTTTTCGCCTGATGTTCTTCGGAAAGTTCTTCGCGGATCTCTTGCCCGATATTCAATTCCTGAAGCTTTTTAATGATCTTGCCGCCGAAAAGAAGCGTGATTATCAGTGCCGTAATCGTCGCCCATGTCGTGCGAAACGTAATGTATTGAAAGACGTTTAAGCCCTTGTAAAAAATTGACTCGCTCGCCGCACCGTATTGCTTGAAAATCAGTTGATATAAAAAATAGTAGAGCATTTATTTTTGTTTTGAGTCCGCCTGGCACAAGCCCGGGTTTTGCGTTGCTCTTTCGGCTAACTTGCTTTTCAGCGTAAAAGCCCGGGCTTGTGCCAGGCGGAACTCAAAACTTATTTCTCCAATTCAAAATTTTCCAACAACTTCTCAATGACCTTTTCCGTCCGCACACCGCGCGAACCTTTTATCAAAACTAAATCACCTGCCTGAACTTCGGCGATGAATTTTTCGCCCGCAACCGCCGAATTTTCATAAAACACGCCGTCGTTCAAACCCGCGCTTTTCGCGCCTTCGAGCAAATCCAAGGCTTTGCCTTCGACGGCGAAAATTTTGTTTATGCCGAGCGCGGCAATCTGCTTTCCGGTTTCAAAATGAATGTTTGCCGCGTCTTCGCCCAATTCGCGCATTTCTCCGGCAACAAGAATTTTCCGACGCGCTCCCGCGCCGCCCTCGACGATTGTTTTGACCATCGAAACGAGCGCGTCGGGATTTGAATTATATGTGTCGTTGACGACCGTAAAACCTTCCGAGAAATGCAGAACTTCGCCGCGTTGCGGCGGCGGCGCGACCGTCTGCAAACTTTCGGCAATTTCCCGCGCCGTCATTCCGAACGAAAAGCCGACCGCCGCCGCCGCGAGCGCGTTCAAAATATTGTGCCGACCGTTCAAAGGAAACAAAACTTCCGACGCGCCGTCGGGCGTTTTTAAGGTAAAACGCGTTTCGCCGAAACGCTCGAAACGAATCTGACGCGCCATTACGTCCGATTCGACCTCGATTCCGTAAGTTACGTTCTTGCCGTCGTGCAAATCGCGCATCGCAAAAACGCGAAAATCGTCGGCGTTCAAAACTGCCGTGCCGCCCGTTTTCATTCCTTCGACAAGCTCGGCTTTCGCTTTTGCGACGTTTTCAATCGAACCGAGATGCTCGACGTGAACCGGAAAAACGTTCAGTTCGACCGCGACATCAGGCGGCGTAATTTTGCACAAACGGGCAATTTCGTTGTGCGGCGTACTCATTCCCATTTCCAGAACCGCAACATCGTAAGACGCATCTTTCGCCAGATTCAAAACCGTGATCGGCAATCCCAAACCGTTGTTGTAATTCTTGATGTTCCGCAGAACTTTCCGTCCCGAACCTTCCAAAACGTGCGCGATCAGTTCCTTTGCGGTCGTTTTTCCAGCACTTCCCGTGACGGCAACGACAGGTTTATTCCATTCCGCGTAAACGCCGTGCGCCAATTTTTGAAAAGCCGCAATCGCATCAGGGGCAAAAATCAATTTGTCGGCGAATTTTTCGAGTTGCGCTTTGTGTTCTTCAAATCTCTCGGGACGCACAACCGCCGCGACCGCGCCTTTTTCCAGGGCTGACGCAACGTATTTGGTCGAATCTTCAAAATCGCCGTTAAAGCAGTTGTTCTTGTATTCGGGCTGTGAAAGCGCAAAAAACACTTCGCCCGCTCCGACCTCACGCGAGTCAATCGCAAACGATTCGACTTCCGCGTCAAGCAGAACGGGATTTAAGCGGGAAGCGTCGGCTTCCATAAATTTTATCGCTTTTTCAAGTTTCAAGTTTTTTCCCTTGACTGGAGCGCGGCTCGCTTGCACCGTTCGCGCGAAGCAAGAATGGCAAACGCCTTCGCATAAAATCAGCTTTCGAGTAATCAGCGGCGTTTCGCGCCTGTTCTCGCAAAGCCTCGAACGCGCGTTGCAAGCGAGCCGCTTGCGCTCCAGTCTTTTTTGTGCCTTTTTTGTCGGGTGTTTTGTTCTCCTTTTTGGTTTCTTTTAAACCTTTTGTTTTTTCGCTGTCGGCAGATTTTTTGTCCGATTTTTCGTTTTTCGCCGGTTTTTCCGATTCGTTTTTAGCATCTTCGGTTTTGCCGGTCGGCGCGGGTTCGATTTCCGATGGGATTTCTTCCGCCGTAAAAGAATCCTGACGGATATTTGCGTCCGGCGCGACGTTCAATTCCGGCAAAATCTGTTCGGCAATTTCCCGAAAAATCGGAGCGGCAACCTGTCCGCCGTCGCGCGCGCCGCCCTTGGGTTCGTCCATCACGACCGCGATGACAACCGACGGGTTATCCGCCGGCGCCATTCCGATAAATGACGAAACATATTTGCCCGAATCAACCCGTTTTAATTTTGCGTTATATTTCCAGGCGGTTCCGGTTTTTCCGGCTGACGTGTAGCCGTTTAACTGAGCGCGTTTGCCCGTGCCTTTTACGACAACTTCGCGCAGCATTCTTTTCAAATAACGCGCAGTATCAGCCGTCACAACCTGAACTTTTTGTGCTTCGGTCGAACTGAGAACCTTCCCATCTTGACGGATTTCTTTGATTATGTGTGGTTGAACTCGAACACCGTTATTCGCAATTGTCGCGTAAGCCGTCGTCATTTGCAAAGCCGAAACGCTGATTTCATAACCGATGCTCATCGAAGCCAGAGAGTCGCCGTACCACGACTTCGGCGAGCGAAAAATTCCGTTCGCTTCCGCCGGTAATTCGATGCCGACGGGCTGTCCGAAACCGAATTTTCGGGCGTATGTATAAAAGTTTTCCCTGCCGCCGGAAAGCGCGGTTTTGATCGCCGCGACATTGCTCGAAACCGCGAAAGCCTCGTCGTAGCCCATCACTTTCGTCGCGTGCGGATCGTTGAAACGCCGTCCCGCAACTTCGATAAATCCGCGCGTAGTGTCAATCTCGCCGTTCGGATTGATAATCCCTTCGTTGATCGCCGAACCGTATGTGATGAGTTTGAAAACCGAACCCGGCGAATAAACGTCGTGCACCGCGCGGTTCGTAAAAAATTCCGCCGCGAATTCGTTGTAACGGTTCGGGTCGAACGTCGGATAATTCGCCATCGCCAAAATTTCGCCCGTCTGCGGATTCATGACGATTGCCATGCCCGATTTGGCGTTCGCTTTTTTCACGCCTTCCGCCAATGCCTGCTCGGTTTTGTATTGAATCGAATGGCTGATGGTCAGCACGACATCCTTCGGCGGTTCGCGCTGTTCTTCTTCCGATTCGTCGTAAACTCTGCCCAGACGGTCGCGGTCTTGCCAGCCTTTAATGACTGCGCCGCGAAGGCTCTGTTCCTGCGACTGTTCGATTCCCGCGCTGCCGACATCTTCGGCGTTGCTGAAACCGATAACCTGCGCCGCGAGCGTATTATACGGATAACTGCGTTTTTGTTCTTCCTTCCAGTGAAGTCCGGCAAACCGCGGCAGATCCGACTTTTTCAAATCTTTGTTTTCCAACGACTCGTTGATTTTTTGAACGGTTTCTTCATCTAATTTGGGTGCTAAAACAACAAATCTTTTGTTATTGGTTTTGCCGTCTTTGATTTTCGCCGCGATTTCAGACGGTTTCGCCTTCAGAATCTTTGCGATTTCCGTTGCCGCCGCGTCAACGTCTTCGATTTCCGACGGGTCGGCGTAAAGCGTTTTGACTTTCAAGCTCATCGCCAGCGCACGATCCGAACGGTCGTAAATCGTGCCGCGAAGCTGTTTTTCCTTTGTTTTGTCGCGCCGCTGATTGAGTGCCTTGTCGCGCAAAACTTCGTGCTGATTGATTTGCAGATAAACAAGCCGCGCCCCGATGCCGCCGATCCAGAGAACGAAAAAAGCGACGATCAGCATAAACCGCGTAAATGCCGTCTGCATCGGGTTCTTAGTTGTTTTTTTCTTTGCGCGTTTGGACATTTTCTTTATTTTTGCCCGCAAAATACACGAAAAATACGAAAATCAACAAAATCTTTAAACCTTTTCGTTTCTTTCCTGTGTTTCGCGGGCAATAAAACAACTTTTCAAATGGCTATTTAGCCGCTTTTGTTGATGATTTCTCCCTGACTTCTTTTTTGGCAGTCGTCGCCTCGGTTTTTGAAACTCCGTTTTTGCCGATCTTTTCGACGGGTTTTACATCAACCGTTTTCTCGACCAGTTGTTTCGGCTTTTCCGGCGCGTTTTTTACCGTCAAAGGCTTTTCTTTTTTTTCTTCGATCTTTGAACCGAAAGTTTGAAAATTGTTCGCGGTCATCTCGGTCAGCCCGAGTTTTTTCGCGGCTCTCTTGATTTCGGCAGGCGAAAGCGCGGTTTCTTTGTGCCAGATCAGACGGCGTTTTTCGGCTTCCAAATCTTCGAGCTGTTTTTTGAGCGTCGAATTTTTGATGCCGAAATCAATCGAGGCAAAATGCGAACGCGCCGCGACGAAGAATCCGCCGACCAAAAATACACCGCAGATAAGCGTCAAAAGACAATAACGCCACGGAATCGGGTCTTTCTCACGCCGGATTTTTTCACGGGATTCTTTTTTCGGCAGGTTTCTTTTTTTCACGCTTTTTCTTCTCCACTTATGCTAAATTTTGGCGCAAACGCGAAGTTTGGCACTCCGGGCGCGAGGATTTTCCGCTATTTCAATTTCGCCCGGGACAACGGGCTTTCGGGTTAAAATTTCAATCTTTTTTTCCGCGCCGCAAACGCATTGCGGCAGGCGCGGCGGGCATTCGCATTTTCCCGCCAGTTTTTGAAAAGTCTGTTTGACGACGCGGTCTTCCAGTGAGTGAAACGTAATGACCGCCAGCCTTCCTTCGCTTTTCAAACAATCTACTGCGTCGCGGATAAATTCTTCCAAAATCTCGATTTCGCGGTTGACGGCGATGCGCAAAGCCTGAAATGTGCGCGTCGCCGGATGAATTTTATCCTTCGATTTGCCGCGACCAATCGCCTTTTCAACCGTTTCGGCAAGCTCGCGCGT
>JALHNX010000020.1 GCA_022843305.1 Pyrinomonadaceae bacterium
CGAAAAACGTTTGTCGTTTGTTTTGAACCGCGCCGCCGCTGAAGTTCCATTTTACCGCGAACAATGGGCAAAGCGCCGGCAAAACGGCGACAATGCATCGTGGGAATATCTTGAAAACTGGCAGATTCTTGAAAAACAAACTTTGCGCGAACATTCGGCGCAGTTTGTCGCCGACGACTGCCGCCGCGAAAAAATGTATCACGAACACACGAGCGGCACGACCGGAACCTCGCTTAATTTATGGTCAACGGCGGAAACCGTCAAATTCTGGTATGCATTGTTCGAAGCCCGCTGCCGCCGCTGGTACGGCGTTTCGCGGCGCGACCGCTGGGCGATTCTCGGCGGTCAGCTGATCGTTCCGGCGCAAAACCGCAAACCGCCTTTTTGGGTTTGGAACGCCGGACTGAATCAGCTTTATCTGTCGAGCTATCATCTTGCGCCGGATCTGATAAATCATTATCTGGACGCGATCGTCAAATACCGCGTGAGCTATATTTTGGGCTATTCGTCCGCGCTTTACGCTTTGGCGCAGGCAGTTTTAAGGGCGAACCGCAAAGACATTCAATTAAAAGTTGCGATCTCGAACGCCGAACCGCTCTTTGATTACCAGCGCGAAACGATCTCCGAAGCGTTTAACTGTCCGGTACGCGAAACTTACGGAATGGCGGAAATCGTCGCCGCCGCGAGCGACTGCGAACACGGGCGGCTTCATCAATGGTCGGATGTCGGCATTATCGAATCTAATTCAAACGGCGAAAGTTCGGGGGAAGATTTTATCTGCACGGGTTTGATAAATGCTGATATGCCGCTCGTTCGTTACCGCGTCGGCGATTGCGGCAGTTTTTCGGATGAAAAATGCGTCTGCGGCAGAACTTTGCCGCTGATCGAAAAGATCGAAGGACGCAGCGACGACGTTTTATACACGACCGACGGCAGGCGAATCGGGCGGCTCGATCCGGTCTTTAAAAACGATCTGCCCGTCAAAGAAGCGCAAATTATTCAAAAATCACTCAAAAAAATCGTTGTCCGCATTATTCCGGCTGACAATTTCAACCAAAAATCCGCCAAGGATTTGTCAGACCGGATTCGTGAGCGAATGGGCGATGTCGAAGTAATTTTGGAAACCGTCTCGGAAATCCCGCGCACCGAAAGAGGAAAATTTCGGGCGGTGATTTGTGAACTGCCGACCAACGAACGAACGACTCTAAATAAATAAGGGAAAGATTTATGTGTGGAATAGCCGGAATATATGAGCGAAACGGTCACCGGGTTTCGCTCGAATTAGTCGAAACGATGGGCAAAACGATGACTCATCGCGGTCCTGACAACTTTGGTTTTCTGTGCTTTAACGAGCGCGTCGGTTTGTCGCACAACCGTTTGAGCTTTTTGGATCTGTCGCCTGCCGCCAATCAGCCTTTCAAGAATCAAAATTATGTTTTGGTCTATAACGGCGAAATTTATAATTTTCGGCAGATCAGAGAACGTTTGGTAAACGAATATAATGTCCGTTTTGAAACCGAATCCGATACGGAAGTTCTCTTTTATTCGCTGATTCACGACGGCATCGAAAACTGTCTGAAACAACTGCGCGGAATGTTCGCGTTCGCTTTTTACGACGGCATCAAAGACGAATTATGGCTTGCCCGCGACCGTCTGGGAATCAAACCGCTCTATTATTATCAGAACGGGGAAAAGTTTTACTGGAGTTCGGAAATCAAATCGCTGGCGCAAACGCTAAATCTTAAACCCGACCCGGTGAAAACCCTTTTTTCGATTAACGGAATCGGCGAAGTGTCGAATGAATACACGCTTTTCAACGACGTTCTGCCGGTCAAACCGGGTAGTTATCTGAAAGTTACGTCCGAAAATTCTAAACCCCGCGAATTTTTCTATTATAAAATTCCGGACGATTTTGAACCCGAGCTTTACCGTGAATTGGAAAAACGATCAAGCACCGAGATTTTGGCGGAATTTGAAAGGCTGATGACCGATTCCATCGAAAGTATGCTGATCAGCGATGTGCCGGTTGGCGCATTTGTCAGCGGCGGCGTTGATTCGAGTTTGATTTCGGCTATTGCAAATAAAAGTTATCCGAACTTAAAGCTGTTTACGGCGAATATTCTTGGCGAATTTTCGGAATTTGAAGATGCCAAAGCCGTTTCCGAACATCTCGGAACGGAGCTTTTCGATTATAAATTCCAGCCCGAACAGATGCTTTCCGATTGGGCGGAAGTAACATATTTTTACGAATGCCCGATTATTATTCATACCAACGCGATTCCGTTTTCAAATATCGCGAGGCTCGCACGCGACACGAATGTCAAAGCGGTTTTGACCGGCGAAGGTTCGGACGAACTTTTTCTCGGTTATCCGCGGCTGCTTGCCGATCAATATAAATGGTTGGCGGCACTTCCCGTCACGGCAGTTAAATCTTTTTACAGATTAGTGCCTAAACTCGAAGATTATTTGTTCCCGAAAAGCAAACAAACGGCGGTTGAATTCGCCGGTCAGTTGGTTCAGCAATTTTCCGCCGCGCATCGGGAAACGGAAATGCGTGAAAAATTTACATTTTTAAGCGGAGCGGAAAGGGAAAAACAACTATTGACAATTAAAATGCTCGGCGATCATCTGGTCGGACTTCTGCACCGCAACGACCGCATGGGAATGATGGCTTCGATAGAAGCGCGGTTTCCGTTCCTCAATGAAGACCTCGTAAAATTCGCCATCAATCTGCCCTCCAAACATAAAATCGGTCGCTCGATGCGTTTTCATAATTACAAACATCCGTTTTTGATTGATAAATGGGTCGTGAGAAAAACCGCCGAGAAATATTTGCCGAAAAGTTTGGCAAACAAAAAGAAAAACGGCTTTCCGATGAGCGGTCACAAATTCGTGAAGGTTAAAGACGGTTTTTTCAAAAACGGATGGGTTTCCGAAAATCTGGCACTGAGCGATAAAAAGCAGGAATTTATGCTCGAATCGCAAAACCCCTATTTTATTGCCAAACTTGCCTCAACCGAAATTTTCGGGCGCATTTATGGTTTGGGCGAAACGCTGGAAAATGTCAAAAACCACGTTTTGCGTCATACGGAAATGATTTCCCGAAGTTTTATTGGAGCAGCTATTATCAGCCTCGCTGAAACGGCTCCCCAAATATTGTAGTAAGCGTTATTTCGAAAATGTTAAAAATAATTATAAAAAAAGTTTCATACCGAAGCTTGGTTGGTATTTTGCCGAAAAAGGAGAAAAATGGAAGATAAAATCAAGTTTTTATTAGAAAATTCCAATGAAAATGGGAATTCGATGATGTTTGACCAGAACTTGTGGGTCAATTTTACGGTTTTGGACATTGGGGCGGATTATAAAGTTAAACGAATCGAAGTCTTGCCGCGCAAGCAGTTGAGTTTTCAGAGTAATGAATTTTACGCCAAACATTGGACGGTCGTGCAAGGGACGGCGAAGGTTACGATAAACGACCGGACTTTTTCCGTCAAAGCCGGCGAAACCATTGATTTCGAGGTTGACGAAATACACTCCGTAGAAAACCCGGACAACTCGGAAATATTGGTGTTTATTGATGTTCAATGCGGATTTTCCGATATGGACGAAGAGCTTGTCCGGTTGTCGAAAAGTTTCGGCAAAATCGCGCACGCCGCTTGATAATCGTGGATTTCATTTTTTTCAGCTTTTGGCGGCTTGAAAGATAAACCTTTCCCGAAAAGTATTTTATGAAACAGGATTTGCGGAAACCTTCGGTATCGGTGGTGATGCCGGTCAGGAACGAAGCCGATTTTATCGAACGCAGTTTGAAGGCGGTGCTGGCGCAGAAATATCCGTCCGAATCAATGGAAATCATCATCGCCGACGGACTTTCGACCGATGCGACGCGTGCCGAAATCGAAAAGCTGAAAAGGGCTTCAAACATCCCGATCCGCATTGTGGACAATCCCGAACGCATCGCGCCGAGCGGATTGAACCGCGCCATATCGGAAGCGAAAGGCGAAATCATCGTGCGCGTTGACGGGCATTGCGAGATCGAACCGGATTACGTCGCAAACTGCGTCAAATATTTGCAGGCGGGACGCGCCGAAGGTGTCGGCGGTCCGATCGAAACGCTCGGTGAAACTTTGCGGGCGCGGGCGATCGCCGTCGCGATGAGTTCGACTTTCGGGGTCGGCGGCAGCGCGTTTCGGACGGTTAACGACCGCGAAATGTATGTTGATACGGTCGCCTTTCCGGGCTACAAACGCGAGATTTTTGAAAAGGTCGGATTATTTAACGAGGAACTCGTCCGCAATCAGGACGACGAATTTAACTATCGGCTGCGCAAATCCGGCGGCAGAATTCTGCTTGCGACCGACATTCGTTCGCGTTATTACAGCCGCAGCGGTTTTAAATCTTTGTGGCGGCAGTATTTTCAATACGGATACTGGAAAATTCGCGTTATGCAGCTTCATCCGAAACAGATGAGTTTGCGGCAGTTCGTGCCGTTCGCATTCGTTTTAACGATTATTCTTTTTTCAATTTTAAGCATTTTTTTTGCCGCCGGAAGATGGGCACTGATGGGCATTGCGGGAATTTATTTGCTGGCGAATCTTGCCGCGACGATCAAATCCGCCAAGCGAATCGAACCACGCGGACTGCCGTTTGTTTTTCTCAGCTTTCCGATCCTGCATTTTTCTTACGGACTCGGGTTTGCCGCCGGTTTATTCGCGTTTTGGAAAAAATGGCGCGATGATAAAACGGATGCCGTCGGGAAAGAAACTTTTCAATCCTGAATTCTTCGCGCAAAAAATCCTGAATTATTTACAGTTACCGATTTTTTAATTTTTAATGAACAGCGGGCTGAAAATTTACACCGACGTTTCAACATTTGAGCAAAAAAGCCTCAAAAACTTGAATCCGATACTTTCGTTTCATTGGAGCGATCTCGATTTAGACGAAATTTTAAAGGGTCAAAACAATGCGGACTCGCCGATCAACTTAACGACCGAACCCGCAGAAGCCGATTTTTTCGTGCTGCCGATGTTTTGGTCGTATTATTTATGGAATGACAAAGCTAAACTAAGCGAGGCTCTCGAACTTGCGAAACTTGCCCGAAAACACGGAAAGCAAGTGATAGTTTGGTATAAAGGCGACCTCATTCCGATCATTCCGTTTGAAAATTCGATTATGTTTTTGCCCGGAATGCTAAGGTCGAGATTTCAGCCGAATCAGCGCGCTTGTCCGGTATTTGTTAATGATCCCGCGCCGCTATTCGGGCGTGAAAAGATTTTGTATCGTGAAAAGAAGGATAAACCGTCCATCGGATTTTGCGGTTATGCTTCGATAAACACACTCAAGGTTTTGTGGTCTGTCGTTAAAGGAATCCAGCTTAATGCGGCAAGCCGTCTGGGAAAATACGAATACAAAGGCGTTCCGATCTTGCCCGCGACGATCACCCGCGCCCGCGCTCTGAATTTATTGGCGCGTCATTCGGAAGTCGAAACCCGTTTCGTGATTCGGGATAAATTTTATGACAATCAGGTTCAAAAAAATCCGTTAACCGTTTCCGATGCCTCGCAGGCTTTTTATTCAAACATTTACGAAACCGACTATACTCTGTGTCTGCGCGGATACGGCAACTGGTCGTATCGTTTTTACGAAACCTTAGCCTGCGGACGAATTCCCGTCTTTATTGATACCGACTGCGTTCTTCCGTTAAACTCGATTATTGATTGGAAAAAATACTGCGTTTGGATTGATAAATCGGAATTAAAACAAATCGGCGAAAAAATAGCCGATTTTCATGCGTCGCTTTCGCCGCCGGATTTTGTCGAAAGACAGATCGCCTGCCGTAAATTATGGGAAGAACATCTGACGCTCAAAGGATTTGTTAATCATTTTCAAGAATATTTATGAGGTTTTTATCTTATCTTAAACTCGATTCGCTCAAAAAAACCCCTCCGAAATCGCCCGCACTCAATCAAAACGAAAAAAGCAATTTTATCAGCCCGTTAATCTCGGGAAAAATCCGGTTTGCCACAATAATCGCAATCTCTCTGTTGATTTTCCTTTCAAGTTTTCCGCTTGCCGGTCAGGATGTCTGGGCGGAAGCCCTCATTGTCGCGGTTATTTTTGTTCTCAGCGCCTTAAATGCTTGGAATAAAGAATCGGTAAAAACCGGACGTTTGATCTTGCCGATAATCCTGCTCGCCGTTTATTCGTTTCTTCAGGGCTTTGCCGCCATCCTGTTTCCCGCATATTCATCTATATTTCCGACAAGTTTCGATCCGACAGCGAGCCTTTGGAGCGGATTCAAGATTCTTGCCTTCGCATTTCTGCTCGGACTGTTATTAAAATTTGCCCATCAATTTATCAGGTTTTTCGTGTGGAGTTTGGTCATCATCGGTAACTTTTTTGCCGTTTTCGGAATTGCCAGATTATTTTTTCAGGACAATATTTACGAAGTTTTTTTACTTTTCATCTCATCGCGTCTGGAAGTCGGAATCGGATTCGGAACATATTTCAACCAGAATCATTTTGCCCTGTTGATGCTGATGGTTTTCGGTTTGAACATCGGTCTGTTTTGGTATGGGAAACTGCCGAACAAAATCAAACTGCTGCTGTTTGCGGGAAGTTTGACGACGTGGACGGCTTTGGTGCTGACCGGTTCGCGCGGCGGAATTATCGGCTCGTTCGCGGAAATCGCGCTGTTGATTTTTCTGCCCGTCATTCAAACCGTCAAAAGCAAACGTCAAAGCGGACGCGAAACCGCCAAACCCTTTCGTCAACTTCTCGGCAAACAGACGGCTCTTTTAATCATAACTTTCGGTTTACTGATCGCCGGAATCGTATTTATCGGACAAGACCGGGTCGTCGAGCGATTTGAAGAAATTCCGCAGCAGATCGGCGGCGTGACGAGTGCCGGAACTTTCCGCCGAACCGATGTTTGGCAGGCGGCGTTGCTGATAATCAAAGATTTTCCGGTTTTCGGAATCGGTTTCGGCGGTTTTCAAATCGCGGTTTCACAATATATTAATATTTCGGGACAGCTCGTTCCGCAGCAGGCGCATAACGATTATCTCGAACTCGCGGCAAGCGGCGGATTGATCGCGGTCGCTTTAGCCGGCTGGTTTCTTTTTAGTTTTTTCTCAACCGTCAGGAAAAGATTTTCCGAATCGCCCGATAATTTTTCGGGCGCGGCGCGTGCCGGCGCGATTTGTGCGATTTCGGGAGTCGCTCTGCACAGCCTTTTTGATTTCGGTTTGCAGATTGCGGCAAACTTTCTGTTTTTTGCGGCTTTGCTTTTTGTCGCGGTTCACAAACCGCCGCACGACAATCAACAGAACGAAGATTCGGCGGCGCGAAAATTTCCCGCGATTTTCGGGTTTCTGTTTCCGGTTCTGTGTTTATTTCTTGCCGTTTCGGCGGCATTTTTCGGCTTTGCGCGGCATCGCGCCGAACAAATTAAAGCCGATCCGCAACCCGGTTTTGCCGAACGCGGTTTGTATCAAATTCCTTTCGATGCAAATTATTTTGAAACAAAAGCCGCCGTCTATGAAAATGCCGGAAACTTCGAGTTTGCCGCGAACGAACTGAAAAAAACCATCGAATATCGCCCGAAAGACTACAATCTATGGCTAAAATCAGGACAGCTTGAAAATTTGCAAAAACGCCCGACCGAAGCCGAAATCGCTTTTCGCAAAGCAATCGAACTTGCCCCGAATTACGGCAAACCTTATTTTTTCTACGGCGATTTTCTGGTTAAAAACAACCGCCAAGACGAAGGTTTTAGGGAACTGCGAACGGCGACGCGGCGTAATCCGCAATATTTTGAGGAAGTTTTCACCCTTTTCTGGAATGAAAAGAGCGGAAATGCCGCCGAAACGATCAAACTTTTAATGCCGCTCGACGCGTTTGAAAAGGAAAAATTATCCGCGTTTTTGCTCGAAAAAGGCGAGTTTCGGGCGGTTACGGAATTAAACTGCGGCGATCTGAATTTGACCGACCGGCAGCGCTACGGGTTGATTCATCAATTACTGGAAAAAAACCGCTTTTATTTTGCCGGGCGGCTTTATAAACAAAACTGCGAATTTTCGGAAAAGTTCGAGAGCGAAATCGAGGACGGTAATTTTGAAAATAAAGCCGTCGAGGAAAAAACCGGTTTCGGCTGGCGCGTTCCTTCATTTTCGGGCAATACAATCGTTTCCTTCGATGAGGAAAATCCGGCAAAAGGTTTGAGTCTGCGCTTTAATTTTAACGGGCAGGATGATTCTTATACGCTGCTTTCACAAATCGTCGTGGTTGAAAAAAGCCGCCGCTACCGACTGAATTTTTCATATAAAACAAAAGAAATCGTCACGGGCGGCGTGCCGGTTTTACAAGTAATTCTCAAAAAACCCGATTCGGAAACCTCGGAAAGCATCGCCGGAGAAACGAAATTTTCGCTCAGGGAAAAAGATTGGGTTCAAACTTCGATCGAATTTGAAACCGACAAGCTGACGGAAGCGGTCGAAATCAGGCTGACCCGACAAACCTGCCCCGAATCTTTGTGCCCCATTTTCGGCGATTTGTATGTTGACGATTTTTATCTGCAAAAGAAAAACTAGAGCGATTAAAGATCGGATTGATGGTAAAAAGTATAACAAACTTCAGTTTGTTGCGAAGTTCGCCGTTCTGTAAGGACTACCGGCAAAGTGCGTTCCGCGTTTGCCGTACATCCTATCCTTAACCGCTCTAAGAAGCCAGATTATAAAGCGCCTTATTGGCGTTGGTTTGAATTTCCGGTTTTGTTTGAAGCATTGTGGTTTCTAATTTCGCTTCGGGCAAAAGTTCGGTTAAAAACACGCGAATCATCGAATCGTCCTCCGTATGACAAAGTTGTTCGATGCGAATCAGAGCCTTTTTGATTTCTTCACGCGGATACGGCGCAATCTGCGCGATAAAGATTTTTGAATGACTCGTTTTGGTCAGTCTTTCTTTATCGGTTTCCAATTCCTCGGAAAGTTTTTCGCCCGGGCGCATTCCGGTGAAAACGATCTGAATATCTTCAAACGGTTTAAGCCCCGAAAGCCTGATGGTTTCTTTGGCGAGATCGAGAATCTTAATCGGCTCGCCCATATCGAGAATAAAAATTTCGCCGCCTTTGCCAATCGCGCCCGCCTGCAGAACGAGCTGCGAGGCTTCGGGAATCGTCATAAAATAGCGCGTCATTTCGGGATGCGTAACCGTTACGGGACCGCCTTTTTTGATCTGCTTTTTGAAGGTCGGAATAACCGAACCGTTCGAGCCGATGACGTTGCCGAACCGAACGGCGACGTAGCGGGTCGCAAAGCGCACATTTAAATCCTGAATCATCAGTTCCGCCGCGCGTTTGGTCGCGCCCATCACGGAACTCGGATTAACGGCTTTGTCGGTCGAGATCAGCACAAAACCTTCGGCGCGGTAATGCCCCGCCAGTTTGCCGACCGTATTCGTGCCGAGAACGTTATTTCTCAAGGCTTCCGCCGCATTCTGTTCCATCATCGGAACGTGTTTGTAAGCGGCGGCGTGGAAAACCACCTGCGGCTGATAGCGTTCAAAAACGCGCCGCATCCGGCTTTCATCGCAAACGTCGGCAATTACCGAAACGATTTCGGTTGACGGTAGCGCGGCAATAATTTCCCTTTCGATTTCAAACAGCGCAAATTCCGAACGTTCGACTAAAACGAGTTTTGAAATCCGGCAGCATAAAAGCTGTCGAACGATTTCCGAGCCGATCGAGCCGCCCGCGCCCGTGACTAAGACGGTTTTTCCGCTGAGGAATTTTTCGATGCTCCGGGCATCGAGTGAAACCGGCGAACGTCCGAGCAAATCTTCGACCTCGACATCGCGGATTCGTGAAAAGATCACTTTTTCCTGCAAAAGCTCATAAAGTCCGGGAATTCTTTTTGTCCTGACGGGCACACTTTTGCAAATTTCGAGGATCCGCTGAAAATCTTCGCGCGAGGCTTCGGCAATCGTGATAATAACGTGGTCAATATCGAGAGTTCTGACCAGATGCGGAATATTCTCGGTTTTTCCGATAACTTCCACGCCATTGATGACCGAACTTAATTTCGCCGCATCGTCATCAACAAAACCTTTTATATCAAAATTACAATCGCGCCGGTTTTTAATTTCATTGAGGGTCATCACACCGGCGCGTCCGGCACCGATCAGAAGCACGTTTTTCTTCTCCAAAACCGATGAAACGGTTTCGGCGCGGCGCAGATTTTCATAAATTTCGCGGCGCAAAAGCCGGATTCCGACAACGCCGATGACCGCTAAAAAATAATCCAGAATAATAATGCTGAGCGGCACGATCGCCAGATGAAAATCGCTCGGCAAGCAAAATCTGAGCAGCAGTAGCGGCGCGATGACAATCGAGAGTGCCATTATAATCCGATTCATTTCCGGCAAGCTGACATACCGCCAGATAAATTTATGAACATTGCACAGCCGGAGAATTAAAAACTGTGCCGGAACGACAAATAACATTTGAATAAAGGCTTTTTGCGCTTCATCCGAAGTCATCGAAAAGTCGAACCGCAACAAATAAGCTCCGCTAAATGCTAAGGAAAGGATAAGAATATCCAAAAGTTTTTGAATTAATTTGATCGGGTATTTACTGCGCGCTTCGATGGTTAAGGCTGGAAACATAAAGTTATTTTCCGGATGATTTAAACCCGGACAAACCGAATCAGACGGCTTACACGGAATTCTAAAATCCTCGATTTCTGTTTTAATTTATATATATTTAGAGGTTACTTCTTTTATTGATAAGGGTCATCGGTTAAACCGCTCTTTTAATGTAGCCGCCCCGACGATTTTTGTGTGAATCAGAGGTTATCTGTTTAGATAGGAGGTCTGGCACAATTGATTGGTTTTTGACTTTAAATTTTGTCTGTAAATACTAACGAAAAACTGTCCGTCCGCACGATTTATGCTGCTTGATATTTTGGTTAAATATTGACAAGCAAAAAACTGTCATATCCTGATGATTCCTAATTTTGATTAGGTTGGTATTGTTAAGTCAACAACTATCCGGTTATTTGCCTGAAGAATCAACACTTGAGTTGGAGGCATTTATGAACCCCCTATTTAAATCGAATGCGGCATTCGCACTAACAAAATATCCGTCGCAAAAAACTTCACCCACAGGTTTTGAAAACAAGATAAGTGTGCCGTTTATGCGCCCCGAGTTGGGCGACGAAGAAATAATTGAAGTTTTAGATACGCTTCGTTCCGGTTGGCTGACAACCGGCTCAAAAGTGAAATTGTTTGAACAAAATTTCGCTGAAGCGGTGCGCGCGCCTTTCGCCATCGCGCTTAATTCGTGTACGGCGGCTTTGCATTTAGCCGTCGAAGCATTAGGGCTGCATGCCGGTCAGGCAGTTCTCGTTCCGGCAATGACTTTTGCGGCGACCGCCGAAATCGTCCTTTACAAAAACGCGATTCCGATTCTGGTAGATTGCGATCCCGTCACGGGAAATATGAATCTCGAGGACGCGCGGCAAAAAATAAACCAATTACGAGCCGGTAAATTGTCATTTATTGCCGACAAAGATACTGAAGTTGTCGGAATGATTCCGGTTCACGTCGGCGGATATATGCTCGACGTTGACGAAATCAAAGCATTCGCCCGGGAGTTCGGTCTGTGGATCGTCGAGGACGCGGCGCACGCTTTTCCTTCCGCGTGGCGCAAAAATTCCCGCAGCAAATGGCAAATGTGCGGCGAAGATACGGCTGTCGTAACCTGTTATTCGTTTTACGCAAACAAAACGATTACCACCGGCGAAGGCGGAATGGCGGTCACGCATAACGAAATTATCGCCGAGCGAATCCGTTTGATGTCGCTGCACGGCTTGTCGCGTGATGCGTGGAAACGCTTCACGGAAAACGGCAACTGGGATTACCGGATTATCACGCCCGGCTACAAATATAATTTAACCGATATTGCCGCCGCAATCGGTATTCACCAGCTTGCCCGCGCCGAAGAAATGCGTAAACAGCGGCAAAGAATCGCCGAACTTTATTTGCGCGAATTTGCCAATCTGAGAGAAATCGAATTGCCGCCGACCGATAAAAACCGGCTTCATTCGTGGCATCTTTTCCCAATTCGTCTGAAACTCGAAAATCTTTCGATTGACCGCAACGAATTCATCGAAGAACTCAAACGACAAGACATCGGATGTTCGGTTCACTGGCGACCGCTTCATCTGCATCCGCTCTATGCGAAAAAATACGGCTGGCGCGAAAAGCATCTGCCGAACGCGACGAAAGTCTGGACACAGCTTGTGAGTTTGCCGATATTTCCTTCGATGACGGCAGCCGAAATTAATCAGGTAATCAATGTAGTTAAGAATTTATGCCAAGTATATTCAAAAACCAACCTTTCTCTGGTGGCATAACCACTGACGATTTTGTCAATAAAGGTTTGCCTCGCAGTATAGAATTTATCATCGCCGCGATAGGTCTGATAATTTTATCTCCGGTTCTGGCAATTTGCGCAATATTGGTCCGGCGAAGCTCGCCCGGCGAAATATTATTTCGTCAGAAGAGAGTCGGGCAGGGCGGCAAACTGTTTACGCTTTATAAGTTTCGGACGATGTTTATATCAAACAGCGGCTTGCCGATCACGGCGGCAAATGATTGCCGGATAACCGGAGTCGGCAGAGTTTTGCGCAAATGGAAACTCGACGAACTGCCCGAGATTTATAATGTGCTGTGCGGTGAGATGTCTTTTGTCGGACCGCGTCCCGAAGTTTACGAGCTGGTGGATTTTTCTAATCCGGCATGGAATATGATTCTCACGGCGCGTCCCGGCATTACGGATACCGTAACGCTTTGTCTGAGAAACGAAGAAGCCATTTTAGCCACCGTCGAAGACAAGGAATCGTTTTATAAGGAAGTCGTTCAGCCCTTTAAAATAAACGGATATTTGGAGTATCTAAAAAATAAAAGTTTGAAAACGGATCTGAAAATCATTGCTCAAACGATAAAAGTCATCTTGTTTCCGCGCTCCGCTCCGCCGCCGGTTTTAAAGAAAGCCGGTATCTCTTAATTGGAAAAAACCAAGACCGTCAACTTGTTGCTGGCAAGTTGACGGTCTTGGTTTTTTTTTGAATTGCGTTCTTTTAGAAATCTTCTCCGGCGACAAAGTTCAATTCGGTCAATTCATCTTTTACGGCAACAATTTGCGGGGTAAAAGTGTATCCTTTTGCCGTAATATTGAAAACGTAAGTTTGTCCGACCTCGACCATTTCAAAATTGAAATAACCAAAAGAATTTGTGCGCTGTGTGCGAACATTGCCTTCCCCGTCAGTAAATGAAACCGAAGCGCGTGAGATTGCCCTTCCCTTAAGGTCTGAAACTCTGCCTGCGATTCTCACATTTGCCGCCGTCGCCGCCGGTCCCTGTGCGATTACAAAAGGCGAAAGAGTCGTTACACGGGCGCAGATTCGCCGACGAATGTATGTTGACGTAAAGGTTCGGTCAACCAGAGCGCCGCCCTCGCCGTGCAAAATTTTCAGGAGCGAAAACTGGGTCGCGTCGAACTCATTCGGAACTTCAAGACAGACATCAATATTCCCCGAAGTAGCGGCAGTCGTGGTGATATTATACGCCGGCTGATTGGGAAGAATCGTATAACCCAAAGGAACGGTCAAACCTGTCGTCGTCGGATCAATTGCTAAGTAACTGGTCGTTCCGGCACTTGTCACATTGTCAAAGGTAAAAGAAACGTTTTTACCGTAAAGCGTTTGGTTCAAACCTGTGATTGTCGGAATTTGCGGTTTGGCGGCGAATCCGTGAAAATATCCGGCAGCAATCAGTGCGTTTCCCGCTCCGACCGAAGTTGTAACCGGCGATGGTTGGCAAAAACACCCGCTGGTGTTGTTTGTGCCGTCGCCGACTTCACCGTCAAAGTTATAACCCCAAGCTCTTAAACTGCCGTCATTTAATCGCGCTAAAGTGTGATGACCGCGCAATTCCAAATCAATAACATTCGAGACATTGCTTTGTGTCGGCAAAGCAGAGATGCCGCCGCTGGTGCCATTTCCGAGCTGTCCCAAATTGTTACCGCCCCAAACAAAAACATCGCCATTGGGCTTAACAGCCGCAGTGTTGACAATACCGGCTTCGATTTGCGATACGCCGCTGATCGTTGTTTGTTGGGGTAAGGGTTCACACTGACAGCCGGTTGTCGTTGTCGTGTTGTTTCCGACCTGACCCTCGACATTTCTGCCCCAAACCCAGACTGTGCCGTCGGATCTGAGCGCCACATTATGACGATTGCCCGCAGCAATCGCGATCACATTCGAAAGGTTCAACACCTGAGTCGGCACCTCAACATTACCGCCTGAGGTATTGTTGCCGATTTGTCCGAATTGATTATAACCCCAAGCCCAAACCGTGCCGTCCGCTTTTAGCACAAGATTGTGATTTTGATGAGCGCTTATGGCAATAACATCTGAGAGACCCGGTACTTGAACAGGCAGCGGATGCGGATTGAATTCGGATGTCCCGTTGCCGAGTTGCCCGAAACCGTTGGAACCCCAAACCCAAACCGTGCCGTCTGATCTTAGAGCCATACTGTGTTGTTCCCCGGCTGCGACGGCGACGACCGAAGTCAGATTTTGAACAGAAACCGGCGAAGGACTGTCAATCGTCGAATTGTTTCCGAGTTTACCTAAATTGTTATTACCCCATGAAAGCAGAGTTCCGTTCCCCTGGAGGGCAAGAGTGTGACTAAAACCGGCACTGATCGCCGTAATCTGCGGCTGTCCGATACTTAACGGCACCGGCTGAGGCGTTGTCGTATTCCCATTACCGATCATACCGAAATCATTCGCTCCCCATGCCCAAACCTGTGCCGAAACATTAGAAACAAACGACAAATAAACCACTAAAACTAAAAATACTAATCTGATAGGATTTTTTTTCATACTGCCCTCCCAAGATCGAAAATAATAAAGTTTGTAAAGTATAGGTAAAACAAAGCGATAATTAGCAAACCACTTTTAAGTTAAGCTAATTATATTCCCGTTCATAAAATGTCGCAATATTTTTTTTGATAAAAAGTAATAAATTGAAAATTCGTTATTTTCGGACAACCCCGCAGCAAGCTGTCGGGGAATTCTTATAGATTAAAAACTTTAAATTTTATTTTTTCTTAAACGATACCGAATACGGTCGCGCGAAACGCGGAGAAAGGCACTGGCGCGGGTCACGTTGCCGCCGCTTCGGTCAAGTGCTTCCTGAATAAGCCATTCCTCGACCATATCGAGCGAAATTCCTTCGGGCGGCAGCGTAAAATAAAAACCGGCTTCAAGGTAATCCTTTTTCAAATATTTGGAATTACCCTGCGTCTGAAATTCCTCCGGTAAATATTTCATTGTGATCAGTTCGTTTTCTTCAAGAATTAACGCGCGTTCGATGACGTTGCGCAGTTCGCGGACATTTCCATCCCAACGATAGCGGCGAAAGGCTTCGGCAACTTCCGGGGCGAGTTTTCGTGCCGGCGAATGATGCCATTGTTTATCCAATCTTTCAATGAAATATTCCGCAAGTAAAATCACGTCATTGCCGCGCAGACGCAAAGGCGGCAGTTCGATTTGAATGATAGACAAACGGTAAAAAAGGTCTTGACGGAAATTATTCTTTTTACTTTCCTTCTTTAAATCACGGTTTGACGAGGCGATCACGCGGGCATTCAGCGGCAAATCGCGCAAGCCGCCGACGCGTCTGAAATTACCTTCTTCAAGTACGCGCAGTAATTTAGCCTGCAAGCCCATATCCAATTCCCCGATTTCGTCGAGAAAAAGCGTGCCGCCGTCCGCCTGTTCAAAAAGTCCTTGTTTAAGCGCTTTGGCATCCGTAAACGCGCCTTTTTCATAACCGAACAGCTCGCTTTCCAAAAGATTCGTCGGAATCGCCGCGCAGTTTATCGCCACAAAAGGTTTGCTCGCGTGAATTGAAGAATAATGGATCGCTTTGGCAATTAAATCTTTTCCCGTTCCCGATTCGCCTTGCAGCAAGACGGTCGAGACGTTGCTCGAAGAAACTTTTCGCGCGATGGAGATCGTTTCTTTAATGGCGGGAGATTCGCCGATGATATTTTCAAAGCTGAAAGAATTTATCGTATTTTTCGGAAGCTGATAAACCTTTTGCCGCAGTTTGCGCATTTGGATGGCATTCTCAATCGCCGTTTGAATTTCTTCGAGATTGAACGGCTTGGAAATAAAATCGGCAGCACCAATCCGAAGCGCTAAAAGCGCATCATCGGTTCGTATTTCATCCGTCAGCAAAATCACGATGCTGTCCGGTTGAAGTTTTTTGATTCCGCGCAGAAGTTCAAAACCCGATTCGTTCGACAGATGCGTATCTACCAAAGTAACCGCCGGACGGTGTGCATTAAATAGCTTAAATGATTCGCTGACGGTTGAGGCTTCAATCGGAACAAATCCCCAATTGCTTATCGCCCGATTGAGCGTTAAACGATTATTTTCCTCAATACCTACTACGAGAATTTTAACGGGGGTCATAATTTCTTATTTAATCGGCTGAACTGCTAAATCTGATTGACTTGATTTAATCGGTAAATTTGCCAACCAAAACAATCCGGCACCAATTTTTTGTGGGGATTTTCATAAAATTCATAGCTTTATCTACATTCGACGGGGAACTAATTGATTTTGTCTGAAAACTTTTGTCCGCTGTTTTCGGCGGATAAAGATGTTTTGAATATGTCTTTGTAAATTAGCCATATATGAACGTATTTCAAAAATTCGGAGGCTGACAAATAAGATTTTTAAGGAATTATTTACCTATCCTTAAGTTCTTATTTGTATTGTCCATTTGTGCCAAGTCATTATTATTGACTTTTCGGCAAACAACAATTCTCAATTGCGTAAAAAGGTATCACGTTTTTATTTTTTTGCCAAGCTTTTTTCAATCGTCCTATTAATAAAACTCCTTTATGTATGGAAGAAAATTATAATAGAACGGGCATTTCAGTAAAATTTTATTAATTCATAAAATCTTGCGCCGAAGAATTTATCGAATAGTCTGAATAGCCTATGGAAAATTGTAGCTTAATCCGATGTGCGGGCATCCGTCCAATCGTTAAAGTTTATTCATACTTTAATAAATCGAGCTTTAATTGTAATTTGGCGGTGTGTGAACAATTGATTTGATTTCGGCGAAAAAACTACTCACCGGCAGAAAATGGATAAGGCAACAATTTAAGTATATATACAACAAGTATTGTCTCTGTGAGATTTCCCGCTTAGGGTTTACGCAGTCAAAATTATTTTGACTGCCGCGATCATTCTGTATTCAAGAATCAAATTAACAACGGAACATTTGGATGTTGGAAGTTTTAACGGTTCAAATGTTCTTTTTTAATTTTCGAGGAATTTGGCGGAAACGGGGCTTGTTTTAGAACTCACGGAAATTTAAAGGAGTAAAATTTGAGCTACACAGCCATCAAGGTCGAGTCAATAGCAAAACGCTATAACATCGGACGTTACCAAGCACCTTATAAAACGATTGTCGAATCCGTTACCAAAGCGTTTACTTCGAATCCCTTCAGAATCTTTAAGAAACGCCGTGATAAGGACGATTTTTTCTGGGCGTTAAAGGATATCTCGTTCGAGGTCAAACCGGGCGAAGTCGTCGGCGTGATCGGACATAACGGCGCGGGCAAAAGCACTCTGCTGAAAATTCTTTCGCGGATTACCGAACCGACCGCCGGCAGTGCCGACATTTACGGGCGCGTCGGCAGTCTTTTGGAAGTCGGAACGGGATTTCACTATGAATTGACGGGACGTGAAAATCTTTACCTGAGCGGCGCTATTCTCGGAATGAAAAAGAACGACATTGACCGAAGATTTGATGAGATCGTCGCTTTTGCCGAAGTCGAAAAGTTTATTGATACGCCCGTCAAACATTATTCGAGCGGAATGCATCTGCGGCTCGCATTTGCGGTTGCCGCGCACCTCGAACCCGAAATTTTGCTGGTTGACGAAGTTCTCGCGGTCGGCGATCTGGCATTTCAGAAAAAATGTCTGAACAAAATGGAAGACGTGGCGACGCAGGGACGAACGATTCTATTTGTCAGCCACAATATGGGCGCGATCAAAGAGCTTTGCCAGTCGGCGCTGGTTTTGAAAAATGGCAAGGTTGACTATCAAGGCTCGGTCGTTTCCGGCATTCAGCACTACACGCGCAATGTTTTGAATACTCAGACGGAAAGCGTCAACGGTCATAAAACCGCCGGTTTTACGCATACCTTTATTAACGATAACAACACAGAACATGGTCAGGTCAATAACAACGAGCCTTTTGAAATTACGTCGGATTTAAATCTGTCAGACAATCTCAATCGGATCGTGATGCACTGTCTGATCGAAGATGCGGAATGCAATCAGGTCGTTCATAACTACATTCGAACGAAAGAAATCGGCTGGGCTGACTTAAAGAAAGGAACTTACCGGATAAAAGCGCAAATGCCGCCGCTTTGGTTAAAACCCGGCGTTTATACGCTTTATCTCAAATTGCTCGCGGAAACCGAAGATGCCGGACAGGTTAAATATCTGTCGGAAAGAGTTTTGCTCGACATTGCCGACAAAACCGAAATGTTCGCCGGAAAAGTTTATGCGACAATTTTGCCGCCGGTAAAATGGGCGGTGTCGCCGGTTCTAAAATCAAACGATTTTGAAACGCTCGATAAAATCAAAACCGTTAAAGCGTTGGAATTATTATAGGTTTTGCTTAAAATTGCCGCGTTTCAAAAATCGCAAATTACGAAAATATTCTCCGCAAAACTATTGCTGAAAACTCTCGATTTTCAAAGAAGGTTTAAATTTATGGAATCATTACCAAACAAAACAAACGGCGAAGCCGAATTGGATACGACTGAAAAGTTAATTGTTCAATCGCTGGCTAAATTGGACGGCTTGGCGTTGGGCATCTCATTAGGAACGCTTTTCGGTCTGGCGATTTTTTTCGCCACAAACATTTTAATCATTAAGGGCGGCGATGTGGTCGGTCCGCGACTCGTGCTGCTCAACAATTATTTTATCGGCTATGAAATAACATTTACCGGCAGCCTCATCGGACTGGCTTACGGTTTTGCTTCGGGCTTTATTTTAGGCTGGCTGATTGCCTTTTTGCGAAACTTCGTCGTCGCGGTTTACCTGCACATTGTACGGCTTAAAAGCAGTATGTCCGCCGTAAACGATTATATAGACAATCCCTAAACTCTAAGTTTTAAAACCCCCTATGAAAGAAAAAAATCAAAAGAAAGTTGTTATTATCGGTGCCGGTCCTGCCGGTTTGACCGCCGCTTACGAGCTTTGTAAAGAAGGTGTCGAGTCGGTTGTTCTCGAAAAAGATACGGTCGTCGGCGGCATCTCGCGGACGGTCAATTACAAAGGCTATCTGTTCGACATCGGCGGACACCGCTTTTTTACAAAGGTCAAAGCGGTTGACGATATGTGGCGCGAAGTGATGGGCGAAAAGAAATTTTTGCGTCGTTCGCGGCTTTCGCGCATTTACTATAATAAAAAGTTTTTTTATTACCCGCTGAAAGCGACTAACGCGCTTTTGGGTTTGGGAATTTTAAACAGCTTTATGATGCTCGGAAGTTACGTCAAAGCGCAGGTATTTCCGATCAAAAATGAAGTTTCGTTTGAAGATTGGATCAGCAATCGCTTCGGCAAACGGCTTTATAATACATTTTTCAAAACCTATACGGAAAAGGTCTGGGGAATTCCCTGCAACGAGATTTCGGCGGACTGGGCAGCACAGCGCATCAAAGGCTTATCGCTGATCGAAACCATCAAAAACGCGCTTTTATCAGCCCAACCGAAAAACAAAAGCGACATTATCAAAACCTTGATTGATGCCTTCGATTATCCCGAAAAAGGTCCCGGACAAATGTGGGAAATGGTCGCCGAAAGCATTCAAAAACGCGGCAGCGAATTGAAAATGAAATCGAGCGTCGAAGGAATTGTCTGGGAAAAAGACAAAGTTACGGCACTTGAGATTAACGTTGACGGCAAAAAGGAAACCGTTCCGGGAACGGATTTTATCAGCAGTATGCCGATTCAGGAACTGGTGCGGAAGATGAAGCCCGAACCGCCCGCCGAAGTGATGGAAGCGGCGGACAAGCTCGGCTATCGTGATTTTCTGACCGTTTCGCTGATCGTCAACAAAGCCGATCTGTTTCAGGATAACTGGATTTACATCCACGATTCGACGGTTCAGGTCGGCAGAATCCAGAATTTCAAAAACTGGAGTCCGTCAATGGTTCCCGATCCGAACAAAACTTGTCTCGGATTGGAATATTTCTGCTTTGAAGGCGACGGTTTATGGACGACCTCGGACGAAGAACTCGTCAAACTGGCGACCAAAGAACTGGGAATGCTCGGACTTGTTGATCCAAAGGATGTCGAAGACGGCGCGGTTGTCAGAATGCCGAAAGCCTATCCGATCTATGATTCGGTCTATGTCGAAGCCGTCAATACGATTCGGGAGTTTTTAGCCGGAATCGGTAATATGTATCTGGTTGGCAGAAACGGAATGCACAAATATAATAATCAGGATCACTCGATGCTGACCGCGATGTTGTCGGTCAAAAATATTTTGGGTGCGAATTATGACGTTTGGGAAGTAAATGTGGATAATGAATATCACGAAGAGATTAAAGAAACCGACTCCGACCTGTCTTTAGTCGCTTCGACGCAACCGATGGTTCCGAAGAGGATTTCTTAAACAATGACATTAGAACACGAAACAGAATCGCCTTCTTTCCAGCAGCAGATTGAAATGACGAAACAGCGACCGCCCGAAGTTGAAGAACAGATTCTTAAAAAAGCCGTTTTGCGGCTGAACGGTCATATTCTGGGCTTTGTTCTCGGCTTTATCGGCGCGCTGATTATTTTTGTCGCCACGATTTGGCTTGTTATCAAGGGCGGCGAAAATGTCGGCGCGCATCTCGGTTTGTTGGGTAATTTTTTTATCGGCTATGACGTAACTTATACCGGCAGTTTCATCGGCGCGGCTTACGGCTTCGTCACCGGCTATCTGAGCGGGCTTGTGATCGGCTGGATTTACAACGCGGTCGTTTTCTTCAGAACCCGGTAAACGTCCTGCCCTCCCGATAGATTACTCGATTTTTTTTCACACACTGTTAAATTCTAAAAATCACCTTTTATCTTTGAAAAATCAAGGAAACAGCTATGTCTGTAAAAAACCAGGAAAACTCCGAACCCGTCATACTTCAGCAAAAAGTATTTACTAAATCCGATTACCTGACATTTTCACTTTTAACAGTCGTCAGTTATGCCGCCATTATTTATTTTATGGGGTTGTGGTTTTCCACCGGCGACTGGTCGGTTTATCCTTTAACATTCCTGCTTTTAACGCTTATTTTCTTTGCCAAATTATCAATCAGCCAGCTTCGTTGGTGGGTTTTGCCGTTTATGACAAAACCGTTAGGCATAGCACCGCGACCGAATTTGCGCGTCGGCGCGGCGACCACGTTTGTTCCCGGTGCGGAACCGATCGAAATGCTCGAGCAAACGGTTCAGGCGATGATCGCAATGGATTACCCGCACGACACATGGGTTCTGGACGAAGGCGACGACGCGGAAGTTAAGGCTTTATGCGCGAGACTCGGCGCAAAGCATTTCAGCCGAAAGAATTTACCCGAATATCAAACCGCGGACGGAACTTTTCAATCCGGTTCAAAACACGGCAATTATAATAGCTGGTTGTTTGAAATAGGTTTTGAAAAATATGAGATCATTGCGGCATTTGATCCCGATCATATCCCCGAATCGAATTTTCTGACGGAAGTTCTCGGTTATTTCAACGATCCGAAAATCGGCTATGTGCAGGCGGCGCAGGTTTATTATAATCAGCAGGCGAGTTTTATCGCGCGCGGCGCAGCTGAAGAAACCTATACTTATTATTCTTCAAACCAGATGTTTTTTCACGCGATGGGTCATCCGATCTTGACGGGCTGCCACAACACGCATCGCGTGACGGCTTTACGCGAAGTCGGCGGTTTTGCGGCGCACGACGCTGATGATTTATTAATCACGCTTAATTATCGCGCGTCGGATTGGGGCGGAATTTATGTGCCGAAAATTCTTGCCAGAGGATTAACGCCCGTAGATTGGAAAGGTTATTTGAAACAGCAGCTGCGCTGGGCGCGTTCCGTTTTGGACATCAAGTTTCGGATACATCCGAAAATGGTCGGGAAATTATCCTTCAAAGAAACTGTCCTGAGCTTTCTGCACGGATTTTATTATCTGCAGGGCGCGACTACTTTAATAATTCTCCTACTTATTGCTTTTATGCTGGCGACCGGCGCGGTTCCGAAAGCGGTTGATTATATTCTTTCGCTGAATTTTCTTTTATTAGTCACGGTCTTGATGGTCTGCGATCTTTTCCGCCAGCGGTTTTATCTTGACCGAAAAAACGAATGGGGTCTGCATTGGCGCGCCGGATTATTGCAGTTGGCAAAATATCCGTATCTGATATTGGCGTTGTGTCAGGTTATCTTAAACCGCCGTTTTCAATACGTTTTAACCAGTAAAGTTAAGGAACAAACCGCGACTTACAAACCGTTTATCGCGCATCTGGCGGTCGCGGCAATAATTTGCGCGGCGTGGATTTTCGGCATTTTGTCGGGCAGCGAACCGCATCTGCTGATTAAATTAGCCGCCGGAGTCGCACTCGTCGGCACACTTTTGTTAGTCGGCACGGGATATAAAAGATTCCCCGATCCGTTCGACCCGACCTTAATTACTTCGGCTGATCCCGCGCCGAAAAAACTTGCGGCTGGTCAGGGCGGGAAATTTGCACTCATTCATCTGTTATATGCCGGCGAAATTCAGGCGCAACTTTTGTATTAAAGTTTACCGCTATCTGTGAATTTAGATTATGAAAATCGGAATTGACGCGACTTGCTGGGGAAACAAAAGAGGTTTCGGACGCTTTACGCGCGAACTTCTCGAAGCTCTTTTAGAGATTGATAAAACCAACGAGTATCTGTTTTTTATTGACGGCGACACCGCCGACACGGAAACGATTCCGCCGCAGGTTAAAAAAATCTCTGCGAACACCGCTGTTTCGCAGCTTCAGGCGGCTTCGGCAGACAGCAGCCGTTCGTTAAAAGATCTGTGGGCGATGAGCCGCGCGGTTTTGCGACATAAAGTTGACGTTTTCTTTTTTCCGGCGGTTTATTCGTATTTTCCGGTTTTCAACCGCACAAAAATAATTTTGACCGTTCACGACGTAATCGCCGACCATCATCCCGAACTTATTTTTCCGAACGCGAAAGCGAAGTTTTTCTGGAAATTAAAGCAAAACGTCGCCATCCGGCAAGCCGATCTGATTGCGACCGTTTCCGAATATTCCAAAAAGCAGATCGTCGAATATTTCAAACTTCCCGAATCGCGTCTGCGAATTATTTCCGAAGGTGCGCGTCCGGTCTTTAAAGTTCTCGAACAAAACGAAGAAACGATCGAAACGCTTGTGCGTCACGGACTAAAATCCGGCGAGAAATTTTTGCTTTACGTCGGCGGCATCAGTCCGCATAAAAACTTAGCCGTTTTGATAAATGCTTTCGAGAAAATTTCGGCAAATCAAACGGACGTTAAGCTCGTGCTGGTCGGGGATTACAAAGACGACCCATTTTTCTCGGCTTATCCGTCGCTCAAAAAACAGGTCGCCGAATTGAAACTCGAAGACAAAGTTATTTTTACGGGATTTATTCCCGACGAAGATTTGGCGCAGCTTTACAACCGGGCGCAGCTTCTGGTTTTTCCGTCGCTCGAAGAAGGTTTCGGGCTTCCGGCAATCGAAGCGATGTCGTGCGGAACGCCGGTTGCGGCGAGCAATTGCAGTTCCCTGCCCGAAGTTCTGGGCGAAGCCGGACGCTTTTTCGACCCGCGCAGCGTTTCAAATATGGCGGAAGTGATCGGACGGATTTTGCGCGACGAAAACGAGCGAAAAACGATGAGGGAACAAGGTTTAACGCGCACCGAGCAGTTTATGTGGAAAAAAGCGGCGGAAGATACGCTCTTAATTTTCAAAGAATTGGTGAACGAAAAATCAAAAGTTAAAACCGTTTCGCCCGAAGTTGTTGCCGAATCACGAAATCTTTAATTTGTTCATTCGTCAACAATAAAGAAAAACGCTATTGCCGGGAGCGCAGGCATCCCTGCCTGCAACGTCGCTTGAAAAGCGGCGTAATAGCCTTCGCTGACATTCGAGTTGATTTTTAATGAAACGCTATTTAGATTGCTTCGCTTTGCTGCGCAATCTTGCAGGCAAGGCTGCCTGCGCTCCCGGCGACGACGTTTTAAATTGATTGGCGGGTTCGCTTTTTTTAACTGCTGATTCGCATAACTGAGATATGAACAAACCGCTGAAATTTTGCATGGTTTCGACCTTTTACCCGCCGTATAATTTCGGCGGCGACGGGATGCACATCTATCGTCTGTCGAACGAATTGGCAAAGCGCGGACACGCGGTTGATATTTTTTACTGCGAAGATTCTTTTTTGATGATGAACGGAAAACCGCCGACGGGTGATTTTCCGAATCACGAAAACATCACGGTTCACGGTTTGAAAAGCGGCAAAGGATTTTTGTCGCCCTTGCTGACTCAGCAAACCGGCAGACCGTTTTTTAAGGGCGCGATCAAAAAGGCTTTGGAAGAAAACGATTACGACGTAATTCATTACAACAATATGTCTTTGATCGGAATCACGGCTTTGAGCTGGGGTTCGCCCGAAGCGGTCAAACTTTACACGGCGCACGAACATTGGCTGGTTTGTCCGATGCACGTTCTCTGGAAATTCAACCGCGAAGTTTGTGTCGAAAAGGAATGTCTTAAATGTCAAATTGCCGGAAAAAGACCGCCGCAATTATGGCGGCAAACCGGATTGATGGACAAAATGCTCAAACACGTTGACCGATTTCTTTCGCCGAGCCGTTTTACTTTGAACAAACATCTGGAGATGGGTTTGGACATTCCGATCGAGCAGATGCCGTATTTTCTGCCCGCGCCGCAGGAAACTGAAAATCTGCGGATGGACGAAAACGTTTCGCGTCCGTATTTTCTGTTTGTCGGGCGGCTCGAATATATCAAGGGCGTGCAGAACATCATTCCTATTTTCAAAAATCATCCTGAATTCGATTTACTGATCGCGGGCGGTGGCGAATATGAAGAAACGCTCAAAAAGCAGGCGGAAGGCATCGGGAACATAAAATTTCTCGGCAGATTAGACCAGAAACGGCTGCAAAGCCTTTATAAATCGGCGATTGCAGTGATCGTGCCGTCAATTTGCTACGAAACTTTCGGAATTATAATCATCGAAGCGTTTTCGCTCAAAACGCCTGTGATTACCAATAACCTCGGCGCGTTGCCAGAAGTCGTCGAGGACAGCGGCGGCGGTTTTATTTACAATAACGATGACGAATTAGTTGCCGCAATGAATAAACTCGCCGCCGATTCCGTCCTTAGAAACGAGCTCGGCGAAAAAGGTTACGCGGCTTACGTTAAATATTGGGACGAAAACGCGCATCTGGAAAAATATCTCGGCTTGATTGATTCGATCAAAGCGGAAAAACGCCGCAAAACAGGTGCGGCAAGCAAATCTAAAAAACGATTGGCTGGGGTTTCTTAAAAGCCGAATTTGGAATTACGAGAAAGTTAATTGTTTAATCTTAGTTCAAAGCGTAAATCAAAATTTTGTTTGCAAACTATGCGGGTAACCCAAAAATTGAAAGTTCCGATCTTGACCTATCATTCGATAGATCAAAGCGGTTCGGTTATTTCGACCGCGCCCGAAGTTTTCCGCCGGCAAATGCGGTCTCTGAGCGAAAACGGTTACCAAGCCGTCACGCTGAACGAATTTATAAGTTCCCTGAGTGAAGACAAAACTCCGTTTCTGAAAACCGTCGTGCTGACTTTTGACGACGGTTTTCAGAATTTTTTTTCAGAGGCTTTTCCCGTCCTTGAAAAATACGGCTTTCGGGCGACGGTTTTTCTGGTGACGGATTTTTGCGGCAAAAACAACGATTGGGCGGGCAATCCGCCGGAATTGCCGCCGAGCAAAGTTCTTTCGTGGGATGAAATCAGAGAGCTGCATAAATACGGAATCGAATTCGGCGGACATTCGCGGACGCATCCCGATCTGACAAAAATTTCAAATTCGCGCGTGGAAAGCGAAATTGTCGAATCAAAAGCGATGATCGAAGATTCGCTCGGCAGCGAAGTTACGACTTTTGCTTATCCGTTCGGAAAATTCAATTCGCCGGTCAAAAAAACGGTCGCCGATTCATACAAAGCGGCGGTTTCGACAAATCTCGGAAAAGTGCGCGCCGGCAGCGATTTTTTCTCGCTCGAAAGAGTTGATACTTATTATTTATCGAACCCGAAAATTTTCAATCGTCTTTCGTCGCAAACCTTTGACGGGTATATGTTTTTCCGCCAGATTATGCGCGACTTCAAAGCGTTGGTAAAGCGCAATTAAACCGAATCATTTTTAATCTTAAGCCAAAATCCAGGTAAAATTATGTCAATAGTTTCTCGAATCAGCCGTCATACGAAATTATCGCTGGAAGCCGTCAAACATCGCCAAAAACAAACTCCGCCGTTTATGATCATCTTTATCAATTCGATCTGTAATTTGACGTGCGAACATTGTTTTTACTGGAAGGAACTCAATAAACGCGACGATTTGAAGTTCGAAGAATTTGAAAAATTGTCGCTCGAACTCGGCGATTTCGAAAATCTCAATCTGTCGGGCGGCGAGCCGTTCATCAATCAGGAGTTCGGCGAGATTTGCACGCTATTTATCAAAAACAACAACGTCAAAAATATTTATGTGCCGACGAACGGATATTTTACCGAACGCACGGAAAAATCTCTGCGCAAGGTTTTGGCGAATAAATCTTTGGAGCTTTTCGTCTGCGAACTGTCGCTCGACGGAATGCCCGAATATCACAATAAGTTTCGCGGCAACCCGCGCTCGTTTGAAAAAGCGATGGAAACTTACAAAATGCTCGCCGAGCTTCAAAAGGAAGACCCGCGTTTGCGGATTCACGCGAACACGGTGGCGATGGGCGAAAATATGGACGAAGCGTGGCAGTTGACCGAATATCTGCACGATAATTGTCCGATGATGGAGCATCACAATCTGGCGATCATTCGCGGCGACCGCAAAAATCCGTCGCTCCAGGGTCCGCAGCTCGAAAAATACAAATCGCTTTACAGGCACGTCGCCGATGTCTGGCAAGACCGCGAAAAAGCCCGCTTCGGCGCGAGCGTCGAACCGATGCTCCAATGGGCGAAGGTCAAAACCATCGAATCCGAAACCCAGTTTATTCCCTGCAAAGCCGGAATTTTGACGGGCGTTGTTTACGCGAACGGCGATGTCAGCGTTTGCGAACAGCATTTTCCGATCGGAAACTTGCGAAAAAACAGCTTTTTCGAGATTTGGGATTCGGAAGAAGCGCAAAAACTGCGGGCGCAGATCAAAGCTAAAGCGTGTTACTGCACGAACGAAATCTTTATGTGGTCGAGCATTGTTTTTCAGCCCGTCCAACTGACCAGAGCGATCATCGGCGCAAAAACATCGAAACTTAGTGTGAATAAAACTGCTGTAACTAAAGTTTAGTTATCAGGATTTTTGTATAAAAACCACATGAAAGCCAATATTTCGGTGATAATGCCGGTCTTTAATCAGGAAAGGTATGTGGCGGATGCGATTAAATGTATCCTTGACCAGACTTATAAAAATTTTGAATTTATTATTGTTGATGACGGTTCGACCGACCGGACAGTTGAGATCATAAAAAGTTTTGATAACCAAAGGATTCGTCTGATTTGCGCGGCGCACGAAGGATTCGTGAGTGCTTTGAAACGAGCAACCCACGCCGCAAGCGGAAAATGGCTGGCGCGAATGGATTCCGACGATCTCTGTCCGCCGGACAGATTAGAAAAGCAAATTGATTTTCTGGCAAAACATCCCGAATGCGTTTTTCTGACAACGGCTTATGGAATCGTTACGCCGAACGACAAATTTCTCAAACCGCCGAAATCTTCGAAATGGCATTATGTCGAAGCGAGCGACATTACTCTGGCAAAAAGAATGTTTTGCGACCCGGCAACCATCTATAATCGGGAAATTGCCATAAAAGCCAGTTATGACGAGAAACTAGGAAGCGAATCGCCGCTTTGGTATAAACTGCTCGATCACGGAAAAGGCATTATTCTCGACGAACCGCTATATTACATTCGCTGGCGAATAGGTTCGCTGTCACGCGGACAATTAAAAAATGCGACAGAATTGCATTATCAGGTCAGGTTTAAATACGACCACGCGAATATCGCTTCGATAAATAAAATTGCGCCGAAAAAAATTGACCTGAGAAAAGAAAAACTGGCAGTT
Source organism: Pyrinomonadaceae bacterium (assembly GCA_022843305.1). Lineage (GTDB taxonomy): Bacteria > Acidobacteriota > Blastocatellia > Pyrinomonadales > Pyrinomonadaceae > JAFDVJ01. The sequence goes on from JALHNX010000020.1 coordinate 28,481, forward strand.
TATTACAGCGTCGCCGCCGGAGATTTTCGGGCGGCGCGGAAAACGGCTTACGATGCATGGCGGCGGTTTCCGTTGAATTTGGAAACGCTGAAACTGTTACTAATTTCATTAGGGATTCGCCGTCTGAAATCTGTTTACGGTCCGGGAGATGTGAAATTTTCTCCGATTCACAAACCTTTTTAATTTGTTTACGCAGAAAATTTTTCAAATATAAAATATGACCTCTAATTCAAATTTTGTTTCGGTGATCGTTCCTGTCTATAATGGCGGGAACTTTCTGCATCGAAGTCTCGACGCGCTTTTCGCGTCCGATTATCCGAATTTTGAAGTCATCGTCGTTGACGACGGCTCGACTGATGAGAGCGCGGAAATCAGCCGCGAAAAAGGCGCGACCGTGATGCAGTCCGAACGCCGTCAATCAGGTCCGGCGGCGGCGCGCAATATAGCGGCGAAAAAAGCGAAGGGCGATATTTTGCTGTTCGTTGATGCCGATGTCGTCGTCAAGCCCGACACGATTTCAAAAGTTGCCGCCGCATTTGCCGACAAACCCGAATTTTCGGCACTTTTCGGTTCTTACGACGACGAACCGGGTGAGAAAAATTTCCTTTCGCAATATAAAAATCTCCAGCATCATTTCGTTCATCAGACATCGAACTCCGAAGCCTCGACCTTCTGGGCGGGACTCGGCGCAGTGCGCCGCGATGTTTTTCTTTCGGTCGGCGGATTCGACTGCGAACGGTTTGCGATTCCCTCGATCGAGGACATCGAACTCGGCGTGCGTCTGCGGTCGGCGGGACATCGAATTTTGCTCGACCGCAATATTCAAGCCAAGCATCTGAAAAAATGGGAAGTCGTTTCGCTCGTCAAAACGGATATTTTCTGCCGCGCCGTGCCGTGGTCGAAACTTATTTTAACGAGTCAGGGAATGATTAACGATATGAACCTGAAAACCGCCGACCGTTTAAGCTCGGTTTGCGTTGCACTTTCGATCCTGATCTTTCCGTTTATCTTCTGGAAGCCTTTTTTAACATTTTTACTTGTTTTCTTTTTACTTGCCATCGTTTTTCTGAATCGGAAAATCTTTCGTTTTTTCGTCGAAAAAAAGGGGATATTGTTTGCCGCGCTGACGTTTCCCTGGCTGTTTTTCTATTTCTTTTACAGCGGCGTAACTTTTATCTTAAGTTGGTTCCGGTATGCTCTGCCGCGAACGTTCAACCTTAAAAAAGGGGAAGGTTTTAATGGAACAGGTTTTATCATCTGACAAAACGAAAAAAAACAAGCAAATTCGCACCGTGCTACTGACAACCTCGAAAGAAAAGAACTTTATCTTCGCTTCCGTTTTTTTTGCTTTTCTTATCCGTATATTTTTTATTCCGCATAATACGGTCATCAACGGCGACGGCATTTATTACGCGACGCTCGGAAAGCGGCTGGTTTCCGGCGACATAAGCGGCGGAATCAGCGGTTATTGGTCGCCGCTCTATTCTTCGCTGGTCGGCATTTTTTCGCTGTTTTTTCACGATCCGGAATTTGCGGGAAGACTTGTTTCCGTTATTGCCGGAACTCTTCTGATAATTCCCGCCTACTATTTAATTCGTAATTTTTACGGTCGGATGCCGGCTTATTTAGGCACGGTTTTGATCGCGATTCATCCCGCGCTGATCGAGTCGTCGGGCTGGGTGATGACCGAAGCGGTTTATACACTGATATTTACGACAGTTGTTTTAGTCGGCTGGTATGCTTTGCGCAGCGGCAATGCGCAGACGTTTTTCGTCGCCGGACTTCTTTGGGGCGCGGCATATTTAACCAAACCCGAGGCGCTCGGTTTTCTCGGCTTACTTTTTATTCTGACGACTGCCGCAAAATTCTTCCGCCGAAACATCAGTTTTCGACGCTACGCCGCCGGCTATCTGCTCCTCTTAACGGGGTTTATGATTTTCTTTCTGCCGTATGTCATTTTTCTTCGCCAAAAAACCGGACAATGGACGATCAGCCAAAAAATTATGGTCAATCTGCCGGCGTTCGATTACGACAAAGGACTTCTCAATATTACCGACGACGGACAAATTACGATGCAGGACAGAATTTGGGGCGATATTTACGAAACGGAAGCTCCGCAAACTGTTGCGCCGCCGCCTGTCGAACCGGCTTCTTCGCCCGCGTTCAGTTGGTCAAAACTGCAATCGGACGTAACCATTCTCGGCGCAAAAGCACTGTTTTTATTTAAGAAACAGCTCCGGGATTATATTCCGGCACTGTTGCCATACCCGTTTATTTTACTTGCCATTATCGGATTTTTTTACAAACCGTGGACCAGATTTCGCGCCGCCCGGGAATTATATTTATTTTCCTTTTTCCTGTGTATGCTGCTCGGATATGCTCTGTCGGCAGTCGAGCTGCGGTATATTTATCCGCTAATCCCGATTCTGATCGCCTGGGTCGCCAAAGGAATCGTCGAATTTGGCGATTGGACATCAAAATCCTTAACAAATCTGTTGAGAACAAGCCGCCGGATTAAGCCTTTACTGGTTCAAATTTGCGTCCTGATAATTTTCACCGCGCTTTTGACACCTTCAATTCTCAGTCAAGATGAATTTGAAACCATCCTAGATGTGCCGTATGAAGAAAAACAAGCCGGTTTATGGATCAAAAATCAAACGGCGGGTCAAGCCGCGCTGGTGATGTCTTCAAATGCGACTCCGGCGTATTACGCGGGCGCAAAGCATCTTTATTTGCCCGACGAAGAATTTTTGACCGTTCTGGAATATGCCAAACGGAAAAAGGTCAATTATCTGGTTTACAGTCTGCGGCGCATTAAAACCACTTCCAAATCTTTTCCGCCGGACGAGAAAAATATTCCGCCCGAACTTCGGCTGGTCTATGAAGATGAGCCGTCTCCAAACTACCGGATTATTGTCTATCAAATAGTGTATTGATCCTGCCTGTCATATTTTCTTTAAAAATGGACACATTAAATAACATGCAAAGAAGTTCGACAGTTTCGCCCATCAGCGCGGAATTGAAACGCCTGCTTTTAGATCGTGACGAATCTTTCTGGCAGAAACTGACGGAACATTCGCAATCCGCCGAGACGTTTAACGAGCTTATCGTGCTTTCCGGCTTTCGGAAAAAAGCGGCGAAAATCGGTTTTAACGGCATTTCGGCGGCTGATATAAAACCTCTGAAAATTGCGCTGATCGGCGGAAGCACGCTCTATCCTTTGTCGGAGCTGATCGAACATAATCTGACCGTCACCGCCGGTCGGGTCGAGATAATGACCGGCGACTACAATAATTACCGGTCGGAAATTTTTGACGGTGCGAGCAATTTATACCGGTTCGAGCCGGATTTTGTGATCATTTTGCCCGATGAGCAATCTTGTAAATACACCGGACGGCTGACCGATTCGGCGGAAATGATAAATTCTGAGGTCGCGCGCGTCAGTTCCGACCTTTTACAGCTTTGTTCGGTCATCAGGGAAAGAACCGCCGCCGAGATAATTCTCTGTAATTATATTCTGCCGCCGTATATTGACCTCGGTCCATACCGAACAAAAAGTTTGGCTTCCGATTGGAATTTTAAGAAAGCCGTCAATCTCGCGCTCGGCAGTCAATCGCCCAATTTCGTGCAGATTTGCGATTTGGAGTTTCTGGCGTATCGTCTCGGCGGACTTGCCGCAAAAGACGAAAAATCATGGTTTGAAAGTAAACAGTTATGCTCACCGCGCCTGCAAGTAGCGTTGGTCAAAGAGATCGCTCATCTGATCAATTCGCTGAAAAAAGCTCCGAAAAAAGTTCTGGTGCTTGATCTCGACAATACTCTGTGGGGCGGAGTCGTCGGCGACGACGGGATCGAAGGAATCGAAATCGGCGACACTTCTCCGCGGGGCGAAGCCTTTAAAGCCTTTCAAACTTATATTTTGTCATTAATTGAAAGAGGTCTTTTGCTCGGCGTATGCAGTAAGAATGATTACGAAAATGCAATCGAGCCTTTCCGGCGGCATCCGGAAATGGTTCTGCGCGAAGAGCATTTTGTTTCGATCAAGGCGAACTGGGAACCGAAAGCGCAAAATCTCGTCGAGATGGCGGATGAATTGAATCTCGGGCTGGACAGCTTTATTTTCGTTGACGATAATCCGGCGGAGGTCGAAATCGTCCGCCAGTTTGCGCCGCAGGTGACAACGATTCTGCTCGATCCCGATCCGTCGGTTTATGTCAAACAATTGCAGGAATCGAGGCTTTTCGAGCGTTTTTCAATTACCGACGAAGATACCCGGCGAACCGAACAATATCAAAAAGAAGCGCATCGGCAATCTTTAATGGCAAGTGCGGTAGATATGGATTCGTATCTCGGATCGCTCGAAATGGTCGGGACGGTTGCCGAATTTAACGCGCTCGACCTGCCGCGAATCGCCCAATTAATTAACAAGAGCAACCAGTTTAACCTGACGACCCGACGAAGAACCGAATCCGAACTCGAAACATTAATGTCCGATCCGCGTTATCGCGGTTTTTCGATGCGTCTGGCAGACCGTTTCGGCGATCACGGGCTGATCTGCGTCGTCATTTGCCGTTTGACGGAAGACGAAACTTTAGAAATTGACACCTGGCTGATGAGCTGCCGCGTATTGAAACGACAGGTCGAAGAACAGATTTTAAATGAGATCGTGCGGCTGGCAGAAACATTGGACTGCCGGAAAATCAAGGGTTTATATCTTCCGACGGCGAAGAACGCAATGGTCAGCGACCTTTATCCGAGGCTCGGTTTTCGAAGCGTCAACACCGGCGAAGAAAGCTCCGAATTTGAACTTTTAGTCGAATCTTTTAATAATATCCCAACATTTATCACGATTAATTCGAGGTCAAATTAAGAAATGAATTTAACAAAAACCGACGTTTTAGCGCGTCTGCAAACGATATTTGACGATCTTTTTCTGGATGAAGTGGTCGTTACGCCCGAGTTGTCGGCGCACGATGTCGAAGAATGGGACTCGCTTCTGCATATTTCGCTGGTCGTCGCCATCGAGGAAGTTTTTAATATTAAATTTCGCGTCGGCGAAGTCGAAGCAACTCAAAATGTGGGCGAATTTGCCGATTTGATCCTTCAACGGGTGAATGCCGATTATGTCTAATCAAAGCGAATCCGAAAAAACAAATGCCTCGAACGTGCGCAATGATTTGAATCTGCGACCTGCTTTCGGTTCAAACGCGCAGGCATTGTGGTTTCTTATTTTGGTTATTTTCGCCCTCGCGCTGCCGAAAATAATTACAAACTTTAACCTGATTTCCCGCGCTGATTCGTATGATATTATGTCCGAAAACAATGGCGGATATATATTCATCAAAGATGAAATTTTCCATCAAAAAGATGACATTGACATTCTTTTTATCGGCGGCTCGGTCATCTGGAATGCGGTTGATACGCCGCAGGTTCAGAAGGCTTTAAGCGAAGAACTCGGCAGACCGGCAAAGGTTGTTACATTCGGCTTTAATTTTAACAGCATTGATATACCTTACACACAACTTCGTGATCTTTTGGAAAGAAGACGCGTGCGAATGGTCGTTTTTTCAATTCCCAGATTGTCCTGGACCAAGGGTCCAAGCACGCTCGCCTATAAGTTTCTGCGTTACGACGAAAACCGCGACGTGGTTGACGGACTTTCGCCGGAATCCAAAATTTCGCTTTATGCCTGCAATGTTCTGCGTTCGCCGCGTGATTTGCTGACGCTTGTCCGGCAGAATCCTTCGATGGTTTCGCCTTATTCCAAAGATTTGGGGGCTTTTAAAAAAGCTGAAGGAATGGTTCAAAATCCCGAAACATTTCAAAGATTCACGCCGCCATCGCCGGTTTTTTCAAGTTCCGATTTGATTTACTCAAGTAAAACACAAGCCGATTTTCGTTTTACCAATGCCCGACTCTCAGCCCACCAGGATCATTATTTGAATAAATTAATCGAGCTGCTAAAGGAAAAGAAAACTCCGCTCGTGATGCTCAATGTTCCGCAATACAGCGAGAAACACAGCGATAAAATCATTGAACTGCAAGATTGGTCGAAACGAACCGGCACGGAAATCCCGCTCATCGGCATTGCGCCGACGGTTTTATTCAAGGGACTCGATGAACAGGAAGTCGAGAAACTGCACTGCGACCCGGAACACTTTAATAAAAACGGCAACGAGTATTTTACGCGAACGGTTTTACCCGCAATTCTGGAGGTTTATGAAAAACACGCCACCAAAAGCTTTTAGTTACTTACTTATTTTTCTGCTGGTCATTTCCTGTTTGGCGGCGTGCGGTCTTTTTACATTTCTGCCGATCAAAGCGTTTGATACCGGCATCGTCTATCAGGGATTTTAGAAATGTCTAATATTCTAAACTTTTTTCTGCCGCTGCTGGTCTATGTTCTCGGAGTTCGATTTGCGCTCTCGCTGACAAATCGAAAACTGAGACTTCCCCTTTTTGCGATTGTAAATATCGGCGCTTTTATTTGGGTGAGTTTGTTGACCAGATACAGCGAATGGGAAAATGCCGCGATTTTCAGTCTCGGCAGCGAAGCCGTTATCCGGCACGTCTCTTTGATCGGATTCTATGTGCTGGCGATTGCCGGCGGCTATTTTTTGATGCGGTCGCTTGCAAAACGCGAGGGCTGGCTGCCGTGGCTGGCATTTTTTTACCCGATTCTTCTGCTGGTTTTGTTCAAATATCTGCGCGGTTATTGGGATCCGCTGCTCGACCGCGTTAATTGGGACGATTGGGTTATCGCCGCGACGATTATCGGTCTTTCGTATATGGCTTTCCGGCTCAGTTATCTGGTTCTGGAAGTCCGCAACGGCGTGGTCGAAATGCCGAGCTTGAGCGAATATCTCGGCTTTGCGTTTTTCCTGCCGACAATGCTCGTCGGTCCGATTAATCCATACAGCACGCATCAACGCTCGGTTGAAACATTTAATGAAACAAATATCCCGACCGGAACGGCTCTGCTCAGAATTATCGTCGGCGTTACGAAATTTCTTTTTCTCGCCAATCTTGCCAATCAGCTTTCTTACAGCGGGATTTTTATGGACGGCAAACCGCACGGGCTTTTCGATCTCGGGGTGGCAATCGTCTTTTACTATTTTTATCTCTACTTAAATTTTTCGGGCATTTGCGACATCGCCATCGGATTAGCCGCATTGGTCGGCATCCGCGTTAAGGAAAACTTCAACAATCCGTTTGCGGCAAAAAATGTCAAGGATTTTTGGAACCGCTGGCACATCACGCTTTCGGAATACACGCGCGATGTGATCTTCGCGCCGTTGTCAAAATCCCTGATCAAAAAACTCGGCGTAAAATACACCAATTCCTGTATCGCGCTGACGATTCTCGTGGTTTTCGTAGTGATCGGCATCTGGCACGGAGTCGGCTGGCAATTCGTCATTTTCGGGGTCATCCACGCCGTCGGCGTGATCGCCAATCATTATTACACGGTCTTTATGAAACGCCGGTTGGGTAAAGAAAGATACAAAGCCTACAACGAAAATCGTCTGGTTAATGCGGCGGCGGTGGTTTTAACATTCGGTTATGTCGCCGCCAGTTTTATCGTCTTTGCCAACGACCGGAATATGCTCGGAATAATAAGAAATGCACTTCGCGCAGGATTACAGCTTTAACGAGATCGAGGAAAATTCGGAATTTTCTCATATATACACAATTGACGAAGCGGTTTATACCGCGCTGGTTTCGGTCTTTCAGGACGAAAGTCCGGTTCATATTGACGAAGACTACGCCAAGTCTGCGGGCTTTGCCGGACGCGTCATGCACGGCGCGATTTTGCAGGGTTTTCTTTCGCATTTTGTCGGAATGCGATTTCCGGGCAAAAGGTCTCTGATACTTTCCGTCAATCTCAATTATCATCGTCCGTCGTATCTGGGCGACGAAATTACCCTGACGGCGCGCGCGCGGCAAAAAGTCGAAACCGGACAGGTGATCGTTCTCGAAGTAAAGTTTATCAACAATAAAACCGAAACGATTGTCGCCTCCGGAAAAGTTCAGATCGCCGTCAGAAATGGATAATAAAACAGTCGTCATAACGGGTGCGACCAAAGGACTCGGAAAAGCACTCGCGCTGACATTCGCTCGCGAAGGTTACAAAGTCATCGGTCTTTATCGCGCGGATTCCGACTCGGCAAAAATCATCGAATCGGAATTTACGGCGCACGGTTTTCGAGGGATTTTTATCAAAAAGGATATTTCGGAAGCGGACGGCTGGACGGAATTCGATGAAAAAATCAAAGCCTTTGAAACCGGACATTTTACATTAATTGCCAACGCCGCTCCGCCATTTATTCCGAAACCGCTTCATTTAATTAACTGGCACGAATTTTCCGAACAAATTGACGTAAACCTGAAAGGAACGTTTCTCATCTTCAAGCGAATGCTTCCATTGATGGCGAAAGCGCGGAAAGGAACTTTTATCAGCGTTTTGTCGTCGGCTTTGAACGATCTTCCGAAAGGTTTCGGCGCGTATCTTTCCGCCAAATCGGCATTGGACGGTTTGACCAAAGCGATCGCCGCCGAATACGCACCGCGCGGAATTCGCGCATTCTCGGTTTCGCCCGGATTTATGGAAACTTCGCTGACAAGGAATTGGAGTGAACATTTAAAGGCTTTAATCGGTTCGGATAAAGCAAGTCAGCCGGAAAAAACAGCCGAAGCAATATTTTCCATCGCCGAAGATTTAAACACCATCGGACAGGGTGAAAATTACCTGCTCGACGAAGTTCGATAAACGGCATTTTCGCCGACGGAACATAAAATATTGGTAATGAACTAAAAGTAATGCTTTGAAAAAAAATACTTTCATCGCCGGGAGCGCACACAGCCTTGCGTGCAGCGTCGCTTGAAAAGCAGCGTAAAAAGCGTTACGCAATCTTGAATTGACTTTCAGCGCAATAATTCGCGCCCTGCGCTCAGCACGCAGGGATGCGTGCGCTCCCGGCGATGACGTTTTTTCCGTTCAATAACCGATTGAGAATTTTAAACAGTACTACTTTCTGTTTACTGCCAAAATATTTACCGCTCGCAAATGATAGCTGAAACCGCCAAACTTTCAACGACTCGTTCATTTTCCGATTATCTCGCGCTCTGGATTGCCACTTGCGGCATCGGTTATATGCCGATCGTGCCGGCAACCTTTGGATCGTTGGTTGGAATCGGCATTTATCTGCTTGCTCTAAAATCCAACGAGAGTTTGACGGTTTGGGCGCAGGGAAATAATTTTACGCCGGTTTTTGTCGAATCGTTTCGCGCTTCATTGACGGTTATTTTTCTGATCGCGCTTTTTCTGATCGGAATCTGGGCGGCAAACCGCGTCGTCAAACTGACCGGAAAAAAAGACCCGCGCATCGTGATTATTGACGAAGTGGTCGGTCAGCTCATCACCTTTTTATTCGTTCCCGCGAAACTCGGCTGGGGGACGGTCGTCGTCGGCTTTCTGGCTTTTCGCTTTTTTGATATTTGGAAACCGTATCCGGCAGACAAACTCGAATCTCTGCCGACCGGCTTGGGCGTGATGGCGGATGACGTGATGGCAGGCTTTTACGCGGCGGCTTTTATGTCCTTGTTATGTTTCGCCTATCTTGCTTTTTAGATGCTGAAAAAATCCGGTCAAATTCGTATATGAAATTTTCAAAAATCAAACTGTTGATTCTGTCGGCGGCTGTTTTACTGATCGGTTTTTCCGTTTTTGTCGTGCTGAAAACCGAGAGAGGAAAACCGGCGCGGACGGCGATCAAACGGCAATGGCTGATTTTAACGGGCAAACTCGTCAGTGTCGGCGAACATCGCCTGAGGATCGAATGCCGCGGCACGGGCAGCCCGACCGTCGTGCTGGATGCGGGACTGGCTCAACCCCGCCAAACCTGGGATACTTTGGAACTTCGGGAAATTGAGAAGTTTACGCGGGTCTGCACCTATGACCGTGCCGGATTGGGCGAATCGGAAAAACCGAAAGAAGAAAAGCGGACAAGTGAACTGATCGTCAGAGAATTGCAAACACTTTTAAAAGAATCGGGCGAAAACAAGCCTTTTCTACTCGTTGGTCATTCGTTTGGCGGCATGAATGCACGGCTTTACGCCAGTCTTTTTCCGGAAGAAGTTGCGGGATTGGTGTTAATTGATTCGATTCACGAAGATCAATGCGAGCCAAATCCCGCGCTTGCGCTTGATGAGCAGGAAAAATATATTGCTCAACTAAGGGATGCGAGCAGCGAACACGTTGACATTTTGGAGAGCTGCCGCGAAATACGGCGCGCACCGCCTTTATCACCCGTTCCGCTCGTCGTTCTCAGCTCTGATAATAATTTGCTTTCACAAGACAAGTATGAACAGGAAATGCACGATAAAATCCAAAAATCTTTGGCGCAGATGGTACCCGACAGTAAACTTTTAGTCGTCGAGGACAGCGGACACTTTATTCAAAGGGACAAACCGGATGTGGTTATCAACAATATACGCGATGTTTATGAAAGGACGAAAAAGCCTGCTAATTAAGGCTGTGTTCGGCTTTCAACGATTAAATTGAAATAACTATTATGTTAATTTCTATATTCTTCGAGTTTGCGAATTTGTTCATGGGTTTGATCGGATGGGTATTACTGATACTTCTGCCCGGTGCCTGGATAACATTCGGATTGACTTTGAACGGATTTCCATTCGTGATGAGATTATTGACCGGCATAATGCTCGCGCCGATTATCGTTTGTTTACAGTTTTATGTGTTGCGGCTTTCAGGATTTTCTTTCGATCTTACTGTGATTCTGCTAATCGCTATTAATCTTCCGGCACTTTATTTGATCTGGAAGCGGCGAAGCGAGATTTCGCTTCCTGACCGCAATACGATTCTTGGCGTGGGAGCAATTTTGTTAGTTGCTATTATTTGCCTTGCCCCGCAATTACTCGATAGTCAATCCCGAATGTTCACGGGTCACGCGTGGATGCATGCAGATTTGAGTTATATGCTCGCCAACGGCGAATTGTGGCTCGAAGATACGGAACTTGCGGGAGTTAGGCTCGCTTATCCGTGGGCAGGTCATGTCTATCAGGCTGTTCTCAGCTATTTGCTCGATTCCGCTCCGGTTGCCGGCTACATCTGGACAAATCTTGTCTGGCTTCTTTGTTTTGTGGGTTTTTCCTACTATATTGTTGCTGAATTGGGAGGAAATCGCTTTTCTCGAATAACTTCATTCATCTGGCTCTGCCTCGGACTCAATTTTGCCGGTTACATCTTAATGCACATCTTTCCGACCGAAATTACCCAAAGGTTTTGGATTGGAGGAGATTATCGTTATACGCCCTGGGTTTTGAAGTTCTATTTCTTTGAACAGATCATTTTCGGTCTTGGTTTGTTTAGTTCGATAGTTTATATCTCGATAAAAGAGTGGAACGGCAAATTTACGACCGGTCATTTAATTCTTTTGTGCGCGCTACTTTCAGGAATCGGAATTATCTATCCGATATTGTTTGTTCCGGCGGCATTAGTTATTGGAGCTATGGCACTTACGCCATTTTTGAACGGCATTAAGCCATTGAAGGCAGACAGATTTCGGCAAAGTTTTCCGCTTTTTGCAGTTCTTCTCATTGCCGGATTGATAACTTTTGCCAACCTCAATTTTCTGACCGTTGATCGGGTCACCGGGGCGATCCGTTTTCCTTCATTAACTTACGAATATGCAAAATATACTTTACTGAAAATCCACGGTAGTGTCGTCGCCGTGATATTACTACTGGCAGCTTTCGGTTTTGTTTTTCGGAAATACTGGCGGGAAAAACGCAATGCTGCGTTTATCTTAACGATTGGCGCATTCGGAAGTCTATTGATGAATATATTTCTTGAATTACCTTACTGGGGAAATGAATATAAATTTATGTTCACGGCGGCAATTTGTCTGGCACCATTCTCCGCTTTGGCAATCGAGCCGATTTTGGAACGACTTAAACAAAAAGCAGTTTTGGTCTTTGCTCTTGTTACGCTTGTGCTGTCTGCGCCTTTGATTAATAAAATATACAAAGATTATCCGTGGCGGCTGCCGATACCGCATCCGGTGGTGATTGCCGACAACTTTGATTTACGATTGGACAGTCAAAACCCGTTGGCAGATTTGTGCAATACAATCCGTCAGAAAACCAGTTCTAATACGCTTCTGGTAATTGAAAGAACTGAGTTACATTTTCCGACATTAACCCGGCGAAGACTTTATGCGCCGCCCGATCAAGAGGATTCCCGTCCGGGAGTTAATATTCCCGGTGTTGATATATTGACGCTCGTCAAAGGCTACAACAAGCAAATAGTAAAAGATCGTAAATTAATCGTCGCGGATTTATTCAACTCAACCGATGCCGGGCGACGGGCGCAAGCACTTCAGCAAATTCTTCAATTAAATCAACCGTTAGCACTCATTTTGGAAATGCCGCGCCATGCGGCATTAAATGAATGGCTCGCCGCGGACGAAAAAAATCTTCGTTTGTACGATGACGGGAAAATAACAGTTTGGGTGATCGAACCGCGCAATATTGTTCCTAGCCCGCAAGTTACGGCAACAAATTAACAATTCCGTTCCGTGATGAAGCCAAAATAGGTGACTTAAAAATAGGGAGTTGCCGGATTTTTGCTTTTGTCGGGAAAAATTTAGTGAACGGAAAACGTTCAAAAAGTGAGCGCAGCGGAAGAAATTCGGATTATTCTTCCAATATCGAGGGAAAATAATAAACACTCTTTTCAGGAGATTTAACCGAACAGACCGAGCCACATTGCTTTTAGAGGAGTTTGATAAATCAGGACGGCGTTGTAAATCGTCCAGCCGATGACGGTCAATAACAAGGGCTTGTCCTGAAGAAGCATTTTGCTCGGATTGCCGCCGTTTGCCGAATCTTCGATCAACGCCATATAACGAAGCATTCCGTAAATCACGAAAACCGTTCCGTAAATCAGGTTGTTCGTATGAAATCTTTCGACCGTTTCGGGCGCAACCGTATAAAGCGCATAGCAGACGATCGCCGCTCCGATAAGAATATTATTGACGCGGTCAACGTATCTGACGGAATATTGCCCCAAAACCTGCCGGTGTTCGGCGGCATTGTCCGAAAGGGTCAATAATTCCTGCCGCCTTTTTGTAAAAGCAAGAAAAAGCGCGAGTAAAAAAGCGCAGACGATCAGCCAATGCGTCGGCATCACCTCGACCGCGATCGCGCCGCCGACGACTCGCATTACAAAACCGGCGGCGATCGTCATACAATCGAGCACCAGCAAACGTTTGAGCACCAGACAATAACTTAAAATGAGAATGAAATACAATGCCGCGAGAAGGACGAACTTTACACCGATGACGGCGGCAATTCCGAATGCGGCAAGAAACAAAACTCCGGCACCGAAAAGCGCGACCGGCACAGGCAAATCGCCCGAACTGATCGGACGAAAGCGTTTTTCCGGATGCGCGCGGTCTTCTTCGGCATCGAACCAATCATTAAAAATGTAAAGACTGCTGGCGAGCAAACAAAAAACGGCAAAGGCTAAAAAGGAGTATCCGACCGCCGTCAGATCGGTCATTTTTTTGCCGAACAGCAGCGGAGCAAAAATAAATAAATTTTTACTCCATTGATGCGGGCGCATCGCGGTAAAGAGCAGACGTATCAAACTCGTATTTTTGACAGCCGATTGAGTCTCGCCGCTTGCGAATATCGTCGGTAATTGTTGAGCCATAATGTTCTTATCTAAACGCTTAATCAGGTCGTTAGACCAATTTTCAGGCAATGTTTTTACGGCGTGTTGAGCGGATTTCCCGACGAATCATAACGTTTGCCGAAAATACTTTCAAAACCTCCGTCCTGTGCAAAACTGATCCACGCCACGATAAAACTTCCGTTCGGCGCGACCGAAACGACCGGGTGAGATTGGTCGTTGTTGATATACGTGTTCGCCTGAAACTCGCCGCCCTGCGCCACGCCCGCCGCGTTAAACCGCTGTCCGAACGCGCCTTTATCGCTGCCGTCCTGTCCGACGCTGTCCCACACGACGACGAAATTGCCGTTCGAATCCATCGAAACCATTGGAAAACGCTGGCTGGAAACCGTATATGTATTGATCCTGAATTCCGCTCCCTGCGCCGCGCCCGCCGCGTTAAACCGCTGTCCGTAAATACCGAATCCGTCTCCGTCCTGCCCGTCGCTGCCCCAGACGACAACAAAATTGCCATTTGCGTCCATCGCCGCCCAATTTTCCGATTGCTCGTTGGCGGTAAAGGTATTGACCCGGAATTCCACGCCCTGCGCCGCACCCGCCGCGTTAAACCTTTGTGCGTAGATTCCCTTACCGCTGCCGTCCTGACCGATGCTGTCCCAGATAATGACAAAATTGCCGTTCGCGTCAATAACCGCGTTCGGTCGTCTTTGCGTATCGGTCGTATAAGTATTTACCTGAAACTCGCCGCCCTGCGCCGCGCCCGCCGCATTAAACCGCTGCGCGTAAACGCCTTGCAGACTTCCGTCCTGTTCGTCGCTGACCCACGCGACGACAAAATCGCCGTCCGGTGTCATGGCAATCGTCGGATCATGCTGGCTGTTGACGGTCGTCGAATTGACGCGAAACTCGCTACCCAACACAACGCCGGAAGAATTATACCGTTTGCAGTAAATGCCGTAACTGTCCCCATCCTGTCCCTGACTTTCCCAGACAATCGTAAAATTGCCGCCGGAATCCATTGCCACTCGCGGAACAAATTGATTATTCGCCGTGAACGTGTTCACCTTAAAAGCATTGCCCTGAGCAATTCCTGCCGCGTTGTAACGACGGGCAAAAATATCCCAGGCATTGCCGTTTTCAACATTACTCTGCCAGACGACCACAAAATTGCCGTTCGGGTCCGTCGCGATCTGTGAAACGAACTGAGGATAATTGGCGGAAGGAGAAATTTGGAATTCGCTTGACGACCCCGAAGAACCGCTGTTGACCGTAATGGAAACATCATCAGAGGTTGTCAGTGCGCCGTCATTCGCCGTTAATCGCAGAATATATGTTCCCGCTTGACTGAAACTTGCCGTCGTGTTTAACGCATTCGCATCGCCGAAACTGACCGTTCCCACGCCGCTCACCTTGCTCCACGTCGTAGTTAAAGTCGTTGGTGTCGGCAATCCGTCGTCCGTCGCCGTTCCGCTCAATGAAACAGTATTCGGCAAAGTTATCGTTTGATCACTGCCCGCATTCACGATCGGCACTTGATTGGTCGGCGCACCAGCACCCGTTGTCAATGTCGCCGCCTGTAAGGTCGCGTTGCTCCATTGATTGACTACCGAATTGACCGTCCAGCGAACCGTCAAAGTTTGTCCGGCTGATGCCGCTTGATAATTCAATGTGTAAACCGCGTTCGAGGTTGCCGACGAATTCGACACCGATGTGTCAACAAAAACAGGTGCGCTCGAATCGCTCAAACTTGCCTCTAATCTGCCGCCTGCCGACCAGACTCCGACATAGAGTTTCAAGGTTCGTTGGGTCGTGTCCGCCGGAACCGTGATCTGATAACCGTTGCCGACTCCTTTGACCCATAACCCGCCCGTCGTCGAAGTGTTTCCGGTCGGTGTGCCGTCTGTCCAGTTGTATGTAATAGTTCCGCCAAAATGGAGAATCGTGCCGCCGCCGAGCGGAGTAAAATTACTGATCTGCTGAGAAACGCCGCTTTTGCGGTTGAATCCGGTTTCGCCGTTCAAACCCCAGTGCGTCCAATCAGAAGTTCCTTCCGCTGATAGATCGACGCTCGATGGCGAACCGAATTGAGCACCCGACAAAAATCCGGCTGCGTTACTGCCGCTGTTGACCGTGACGGAAACATCATCAGAGGTTGTCAGTGCGCCGTCATTCGCCGTTAATCGCAGAATATATGTTCCCGCTTGACTGAAACTTGCCGTCGTATTTAACGCATTCGCATCGCCGAAACTGACCGTTCCCACGCCGCTCACCTTGCTCCACGTCGTAGTTAAAGTCGTTGGTGTCGGCAATCCGTCGTCCGTCGCCGTTCCGCTCAATGAAACAGTATTCGGCAAAGTTATCGTTTGATCACTGCCCGCATTCACGATCGGCACTTGATTGGTCGGCGCACCAGCACCCGTTGTCAATGTCGCCGCCTGTAAGGTCGCGTTGCTCCATTGATTGACTACCGAATTGACCGTCCAGCGAACCGTCAAAGTTTGTCCGGCTGATGCCGCTTGATAATTCAATGTGTAAACCGCGTTCGAGGTTGCCGACGAATTCGACACCGATGTGTCAACAAAAACAGGTGCGCTCGAATCGCTCAAACTTGCCTCTAATCTGCCGCCTGCCGACCAGACTCCGACATAGAGTTTCAAGGTTCGTTGGGTCGTGTCCGCCGGAACCGTGATCTGATAACCGTTGCCGACTCCTTTGACCCATAACCCGCCCGTCGTCGAAGTGTTTCCGGTCGGTGTGCCGTCTGTCCAGTTGTATGTAATAGTTCCGCCAAAATGGAGAATCGTGCCGCCGCCGAGCGGAGTAAAATTACTGATCTGCTGAGAAACGCCGCTTTTGCGGTTGAATCCGGTTTCGCCGTTCAAACCCCAGTGCGTCCAATCAGAAGTTCCTTCCGCTGATAAATCAACGCTCGATGGCGATGCCGTTTGTGTTCCGCCTAAAATGCCGCTTCCGGCGTTGTTGACAGTGATGGAAATATCATCGGTGGCTGCCAATGCGCTGTCAGAAACAGTGAGCCGTAAAATATAAACTCCTGACTGGCTGAAAGTCGCTGTTGTATTTAGTATGCTCGCGTTTCCAAACGTCACCGTTCCCGCGCCGCTCACTTTGCTCCAAACGGTCGTTAATGATGACGGCGGATTCGGTAAGCCGTCATCCGTTGCCGCGCCGCTCAAAGTTGCACTTGAGGGTAATGTTATCGTTTGATCGCTTCCGCCATTCACGATCGGTGCTTGATTGGTCGGCGCACCGCCGCCCGCCGTCAGTGTCGCCGCCTGCAAGGTCGCGTTGCTCCACGCATTAAATGTTGTGTTGACCGTCCATTTGACGGTCAGCGTTTGTCCGGCTGATGCCGCCTGATAATTCAATGTGTAAACTCCGTTACTGGTGGCTGAGCTATTAACCAGTGACGTAT
>JALHNX010000021.1 GCA_022843305.1 Pyrinomonadaceae bacterium
GCGAATTGCAAGCGAAATCAAACCGTCAATGGTTTGCCGAGCCGACGATTTTGCAATTGATGGAAGCCGCAAACTTAAACGAATTTCAAACCCGCGTTGATGCCAAACCGCCCGCAGAAGCGGAAAAATATTCGTCGCACGCTTTTAACGCCAATTTTGCGGAAGTTTGGGTTAGCGATTCGACGGGAATGGTCATCGTCAAACGCTTTATCACGGCAACCGGCGCGGGACGGATCTTGAATCCGAAAACATCGCATTCGCAAATGCTCGGCGGCGTGATTTGGGGAATCGGGCAGGCTTTGCACGAAGAATCCCTGATTGATCCGCGTTGGGGCAATTTCGTGACGCGCAGTTACGCCGATTATCACATTCCGGCAAATCTCGACATCGGCGAAATCGAATCAATTTTTGTCAACGAAGAGGATAAAATCGTCAACAAACTCGGCATCAAAGGCATCGGCGAAGTCGGCATCGTCGGAGTCGCGGCGGCAGTCGCCAACGCGATTTTCAACGCCACCGGCAAGCGCGTCCGCGATTTGCCGATTACGCCGGATAAGTTGTTGTAAATCAAAGTAAATAAATAAGCAATGACCGAATTTGAAATAGAAAAAGCAAGAAAAATTGTCAGAAATAATTTAGTTTATTTAGATGAAGTAATTGAAGCGGCGATCATTAATTTGTTGGAGGATGAAAATGTAGATTGTAGCCAAGAGTTTTTGACGGAACTTTGTGAAACTTACTTTGAGTATATTGCCAGAGATAGGAGATAAATCAAAAAAATGATTAACGAACATCACAAAGCAAATCAGATTACAATTTCCAATGGAGATTGCCAAAAAGTTCTTGAAACGCTTTCGACCGAAGATTTTCAAATGATTATCGCCGATCCGCCTTATTTTCAGGTGCTTTTGGAAGAAAATTGGGATAATCAATGGAAATCGGAAGAAGATTATCTCGTTTGGACGGAAGATTGGATACGAAAATCGAGTCGTTTGCTGAAAGACGACGGATTGTTTTTCATCTTCGGGCAACTCGGCAAACGCGAACATCTCTGGCTTCACGTTTGTTCGATGGCAACGCGAATTTTGCAGTTTCACGATATGCTGATTTGGGATCGAATCGTCGGATATAACGAGCGTTACGACAGTTTTACGCCGTGTTATGAAATGATTCTGGTGCTTCGCAAATCAAAAGAAGCGCGTCCATATTTTGATAAAGACGCAGTGCGGATTTCTTATGATGACGAAACCAAAAGGCAATATTTGAAAGACAAACGCTACAAGAATTTGGACGCACGGCGAACGCATCTTGAAAAAGGAAAGTATGCGACCAACATTTTGCGCGTTCCGAGTTTGAAAGGTTCGTCAAAAGAAAAAGTCGGACATCCTTCGCAAAAACCGATAAAATTGATTGAAATGCTCGTGCTTTCGGCTTCGCGTGAGGGCGACAAAGTTCTTGACCCGTTTCTCGGTTCGGGAACAACCGCCGTCGTTTGCCAAAACTTAAACCGTCAATTTGTCGGTATAGAAATTGAAAAAGGATATGTCGAAATGGCGGAAAATCGTCTAAAAAACGAGCCTTTGAGCCTTTTTACTCCGGCTTCAATTTCGGCTTAAAAATTCTTTGAGCGGAAACAAAAGAATTCGGAACTTTTTCGCCGAAAAGCGAACAATCGGGATTTTTGTAAGGTTCTTTTTTAGCGAAATCCTGCCAGAAAATTTTGAAAGGCAGACTGCATTGAAGTCGTCTTTGCTCTTTGGAATCAATTTTCTGATTCAAGACAATTTTTGTCGGCGGAAAAGCGGCTTTTATTTCTTTTGCTATTTTGCGAATTTCGCTGTAATGAACTGTTTTGTTCTTGATAATTGAATCGAGATTTTGTAAATCTTGTAATTTCAAAGGACTAAACAAGTTTTTCCAATCGTTTGAAAATATTTTGACTGCTTCGACCGCAACGAAATTTTTGTAAATTCCGCTTTGTTCCCAAAAGCCGACGATGAGCAAAAAATCTTCGTCAATCTGAAATTGCCGAAGCGCATCGCCAAAACCGATTGGCGAATTGTTTTTGCAGGTTTTTATTGAAACGGGTAAATGCCGAAACGGTTCGGGAATTTCCGGGAGATTGTTAAATTCTTTCGGAATATCCCATTTATGGCTGTATGAAATTTGAAATTTTTGGAAGAAAGTGTTTTTTAACCAATTTTCAAAATCGAATCCGTGCAGTTGAACTTCGGGCATAATTTTTAAATTTAGTACGGATTGATTTTTTAGTCCAAATTGAATTCTGGAATTTCTTTTATAGGTAAAAAAATGAAATACATCGGAAAAGAAATGAGCCGCGTGGACGGCGTGGCGAAGGTTACGGGAAAGGCGAAATATGCTGCCGAATTTCAGGTGAAAAATGTCGCTTACGGCTTTATTGTGCAAAGCACGATTGCCAAAGGCGCGATTAAAACGATTGACGTTGCGGAAGCCGAAAAGCAAACGGGCGTGATAAAGATTTACACGCATCTGAACGCGGCAAAAACTCAGGCAAAAGGCAATGCGTTTGCGGCTTTGCAATCGGATAAAATTGTCTTTAGCGGTCAGCCGATTGCGCTCGTCGTGGCGGAAACTTTCGAGCAGGCGCGTTTTGCATCTCGTTTAATTAAAGCGACTTACACGGAAGAAAAAGCTCAAACCGAAACGCTTAAAGGCGAAACCAAAACGATGACGGCGGGGCGAACTCGCGGCAATCCGGCTGAAGCATTGAAAAATTCGGCGGTCAAAATCTCTGCCGAATACACGATTCCGATTGAACATCATAATCCGATGGAGCCGCACGCCGCGATTGCCGTTTGGGAAGGCGAAAAACTAACGATATTTGATAAAACTCAAGGCGTGATGGGCGTGCGCGGACATCTCGCGCAGAGTTTCGGACTCAAACCCGAAAATATCCAAGTCATTTCCCCGTTTGTCGGCGGCGCGTTCGGATGCGCTTTGAATCCGAATTATTATCCGTTTCTGACGGCTTTTGCCGCCCGCGACCTTAAACGTCCCGTGAAAGTAAATTACACGCGGCGGCAGATGTTCACCGGACACGGCTATCGTCCATACACCTGGCAAAAAGTGCAAATCGGCGCGAACAAAGACGGAAAATTGCAGTCAATCATTCACGAAGCCATCGGAAATACTTCGAGTTTTGAAGATTTTGCGGAAAATCCGAACGGTTTCGGGCGGACGCTTTATGAATGTCCGAATTACGACACGCCTTACAAACTTGCCAAAACAGATTTGCCGACACCGACCTGGATGCGTGCGCCGGGAATGGTTTCGGGCGCGTTTGCGCTTGAATCGGCGATTGACGAACTTGCGTTTGAACTGAAAATTGACCCGCTCGAAATGCGTCTGATCAACTATGCCGAAAAAGACCCCGACACGGGCAAACCTTTTTCGAGCAAGGCTTTGCGCGATGCCTACAAACAAGGCGCGGCGAAATTCGGTTGGGAAAAACGCAAACTCGAACCGCGTTCGATGCGCGATGGTCGCTGGCTCGTCGGTTGGGGCGTAGCAACCGGAATTTGGGGCGCGTTTCAAGTTCCCGCTTCGGTCAAAATTACTTTAAAATCTGACGGCACGGCAAACGTCGGAAGCGCAACCGCCGACATCGGACCCGGAACTTACACGGTGATTACGATGATTGCCGCCGAATTTTTGGGCATTGCGCCCGACAAAGTGAAATTTGAACTCGGCGATTCAAACCTGCCGCAAGCACCCGTGCAAGGCGGTTCATTTACGACCGCTTCGGTCGGCACGGCGGCACACGGCGCGGCGATGGCGATTAAACAGAAATTGTTTGATTTGTCGGTTAAAGAAGGAAATTTTTCGGGCGCAAAAGCCGATGAAACCGAAATGGCGGACGGCTTTTTAGTCTTGAAATCAGACGCATCGAAAAAGGTTTCGATTGCCGATTTGATGAAGAAAAACAATCTGACCGAGATCGTTGAAACTTTCACTGCGCGCCCTTCCGCGGAGCGAAGTAAATACACGACACAGGCGCACGGAGCGCAGTTTGTCGAGGTCAAAGTTGACGAAGACCTTGGAATTATTAAAGTTACGCGGGTTGTCGAAGCAACTGCCGTCGGCAAAATTATGAATCCGAAAACATCGCACTCACAGGAAATGGGCGGCGTTGTTTGGGGCATCGGAATGGCTTTGCAGGAAGCGACCGAAATTGACCATCGTTACGGGCGAATGATGACGACGGATTTGGCGAGCTATCACGTTCCCGTTAATGCCGATGTTCACTCAGTCGAAACCGCGTTTGTCGAGGAAGAGGATAAAATCGTCAATCCGCTCGGCGTAAAAGGAATGGGCGAACTCTGCCAAGTCGGCATTCCGGCGGCAATCGCCAACGCGATTTTTCACGCCACGGGCAAACGAGTGCGTGATTTACCGATTTCGCCGGATAAACTCATTTAGTCATAAGTCGAGAGTCAAGAGTCAAATCATCTTCTCTCGACTCTCGACTCTCGACTCTCGACTCTCGACTTATGAAAGAACTGCAAGAAATTCTCAAAAAAGTTTCAAACTTTGCGCCCGACGAAAGAGCGATTTTGGCGACTGTCGTTGACGTGCAAGGTTCGGGTTATCGCCGGGCGGGCGCGAAAATGTTGATTGATAAAAACGGCTATTCAATCGGCACGGTTTCGGGCGGCTGTCTCGAAGCCGACGTTTTGGAACGCGCCAAAAAAGTTTTGGAAACGGGCGAGCCGTGCGTGATAACTTACGACACGACCAAAGACGAAAATTCGGTTTTCGGGCTTTCGATGGGTTGCCGCGGCGTTGTGCGAATTTTGCTTGAAGAAATTTCGCAGGAAAATCTATTTTTTAATCGCTTGAAGCAGAATTTTAGCCAAAGAAAGTCTTTCGGAATGGCAACTTTAATTTCGTCCGAATCCGCAAATCAAAAAATTGGTTTACGTCTGTTTCCCGATAATTCCGAAACTTTCGGCAATGATTTCAAATCTGAAATTTCAGATTTAATCTCGGAAAAACTCGCGGCAAAATTTTCAGGACTTGAAACTTTCGATTTCGGCGAAGTTTTTTTTGAACACATAAATCCGCCCTTAAATTTAATGATTTTCGGTGCTGGTTACGACGCGCTTCCGTTGATAAAATTTGCGAAGGAAATCGGCTGGCGAGTTTCGGTCGTTGACCATCGCGCTGCGTTTGCAAATTCGGAAAGATTGCCCGAAGCTGACGAAATTACAGTTTCACGCGTTAAAGATTTGAGCCAGGAATTTTTCACCGACGAAAATTCCGTCGCCGTCGTGATGACGCATAATTATGAACGCGACCGTGAGATTTTGCCGCGTCTTTTGCGCTCAAAATGTCTTTATGTCGGCGCGTTAGGTCCGAAAACCCGCACCGAAAAGATTTTGGAAGAATCAGGCGAAACCTTTTCCGATGAACAGTTTGCGCGGCTTTACGCGCCAATCGGTTTGGACATCGGCGCAAATTCGCCCGAAGCGATCGCGCTGGCAATCGTGGCGGAAATAAACGCGGTTTTAAGCAATCGAAACGGCGGATTTTTGCGAAAGCGAACCGGCTCGATTTATGAAAGATAAACAGTTTCGCCGCGGATTAACGCAGATTTCGCGGATTGAAATTCAATATGAATTATCCGCAAAATCGGCGAAAATCCGCGGCTGATAAAAATCAAATCGGCATCATCGTTTTCGCAGCGGGTGAATCATCACGTTTCGGCTCACCGAAACAGCTTTTACAATTTCAGGGAAAAACGCTTTTGTGCCGTGCGGTTGAAACAGCGGTCGAATCAATCTTCAAACCCGTCGTCGTCGTGTTGGGCGCGAATTTTGAACGGGCGAAAGCGGAGATCGAAGATATGCCGGTTGAAATTGTATTTAATGAAGATTGGGAAAGCGGTTTGAGTTCTTCGATCAAGACCGGAATCGAAAATCTTCTGCAAATCGCGCCGAATGTCGCGGCAAGCGTGATGACGCTTGCCGATCAGCCTTTTATCACGGCAAATCATTTAAATCTTTTCGCCGAAAAGTTTGAACGCTCAAAAAATACGATAATCGCTGCCGAATACAACGAAACTCTCGGCGTTCCCGCTTTATTTTCCCGAAGTATTTTCGAGGATTTCAACGAACTTTCGGGCGATAAAGGCGCGAAGCCGATCATCGAAAAACACCGCGAATCGCTCGCGACGATAAATTTGCCCGAAGCGGCGTTTGATATTGACACGCCGCAGGATTTTTTGAAACTCAAACAATAAAATCAGTATAGTGAGCGGTAGCGAACACGTTTGCTAATCTAAATTTTTGATTTAGAAGCTGTTAGAAAACACCTAAAGATTGAGAACGAAAACCGAATTTATCAATTATCAAATATCAATTATTAATTATTTTTCAGGTTAATTGACGATCTAACCCTTCAAAGTTAATTGATAATTGATATTTGATAATTGATAATGCTTGTTTTTTTTATCGTCTTTCGAGTTTTCAAACAACTTCTTAGAACCGCGCCTCGTTATACTGATGCAAGAGATATTCATTTCCGAAATTGCTTCTTGCGGTGCGAAAATCTGTTTGTTTTAATAAAACTTTATGTTAAAGGCTTGGGAAATCGAAAACTTTTTGTCCGAACGGGATAATCAACTCTTCATCAACGGCGTTTCGGCGGTCACGCTTGCCGAAGAATACGGCACACCGCTGTTTGTTTTTTCGGAATCGCGCATCAAATATAATATTGAAAGACTAAAACGCGCCGAAAACTATATTGATTGTGCGCTAAAAGTTTGCTACGCCGCAAAAGCCAATTCGAATATGGCGATTTTGCGAACCGTGAAAGATGCGAATTGCGATTTGGAAGTAAATTCGGGCGGCGAGCTTTGGAAGGCTTTACAGGTCGGTTTTCGCGGGGAACAGATTATTTTTAACGGCACGAGCAAAGAGATTTGGGAAATCGAAGCGGCGATAAATGCCGGTATTTACGCGATTCAGGCTGATTCGCTTTATGAATTGTCGCTGATCGAAGCGGCGGCGCGAAGATTAAACAAAACGGCAAATATCAGCTTGCGGCTTGTTCCCGAAATCGAAACGAACACGCATTCAGGATTGCAAACCGCGCTTTTGACTTCAAAATTCGGGATGATGCCCGACGAGGCTTTGCGGGCATTTCAGCTTTACAAAGACTCGGAATTCTTAAATCTGTGCGGCGTTCACCTGCATATCGGTTCGCAAAACCCGTCTGCCGAACCTTATTCCGAAGCCTTAAAAACGCTTTTTGAGAATCTTGAAAATATTTATCTCGAAACCGGTTTAAAACTTTCGCACCTTAATCTGGGCGGCGGCTTTCCCGTCAATTATCTGCGCGACCGTTCGCAAGCCGAACATTTTTCGCCCGCCGAACGCGAGATGTTTTCCGCCGATTTCGAACCGGCTGACGCGATAAAAAATGCGTGGCAAATCGTCAAAGAAGCCGCCCGAAGCTCGAACGCCGAAAATCTTCTGGAAAATCTGACTCTTCTTTTAGAACCCGGCAGAAGCATTATTTCGGATGCCGGAATTTGTCTGACGACGGTCAGAAATTTCAAACAGCGTCCGCTGTTTAGTGGAAAGTTAGAAGAAGACAATCAACTATCAACTATCAACTATCAACTATCAACTGACCACTGGCTTTTAACCGACGCGGGTTTTAACATTTTGCTCTCGATGGAAACTTATAAATGGTATTATCATTTGATTTCCGCCGAAAGAACGAATGATGAACACGATTTCCCATATAAACTCGCCGGACCGCTCTGCGACGGCGGCGACGTTTATTTCGACATCGAAGGCGAAGGGCGTTTGCCGGATTATCGGCTTTTACCCGAAAACGTTCAGCCCGGCGAAGTTCTTGCTTTGCTCAATTGCGGCGCGTATTCCATCGCACAGATGTTTCAATATAACGGGCGTTTTCTGCCTTCCATAGTTTTGGTCAGAGAAAAAGGCGAAGTCGAATTGATTCGCCGGCGCGATGGGTTCGAAGATTTGATCAATAACGATAGCTGGTAAAGTTACCTGTAAAGCCAGTGTTCTAAATGCTTTAATCGCTTGCGCGCTTTCTGTTTTTCGATTTTCCGGCTTTTTCCTTTTCTGCCTTTGTCGAAGTTTCAACGCAAAAGTTCTCCACGCCTTCTTTGACGATTTTTCGGCTGATAATGGCGAAAAGCATCGAATCGAAAGGTATTTTCGTTTCGTCTTCCAATGCTAAAGCGTATAAAACGGGCGTGATTTTATAAGCCGCGTCAATCGGCAGAATAACGGTCGCGTCGAGCTTTTCGCATAATAAATCTTTGACTTCCTTTTGCGCGAGAATCGCATCGGCTTTTTTACTCTGTTCTTTAATTTTGTAATGCCGCCGCATTGTTTTATTTCCATATAAAAAAATTGGAAGTATAAAAATGCCGAAACACCCTTTATTAACTGCCTTAGATGATTTACCGATTTCTACTTCATCCAGAGATTCTAGAAATCCGATATGTTTATAAACCCTTTCCTTGAATTTATCGAAACTCAAAAACTTTTCACTTCTTTCTGTCATAAAACCTCATAAATACAAACAAAATTTCCGCATTTTACATTTAATGCCAATAATCGAATATTTTCCGCAAAAGCGTTGTAAAAATTAGAACGTTTAAAGCAGAAATAAAGATGCAGGTTTTTCTCCCGCAAAAGAAAAACCGAAATTAAAAGTTTAATTGAATTTTCTTAGGAATATCAGCTTTCGGCTTTGCGGATCATTGCCAGCAGAATCTCTTTTTCAGCGGCGGTTAATTCAAAATTGTTCGCTTCGTAAATTTCCGAAAGCGCGGCAAGCGCAACCGCCTGACTGCTTTCGTCGCGGATTTCGGCGATTGTTTCCAGATTTTCGTGCGTTATCTCACGCGCTCTTTCAAGCTCGCCGTAATCGGCAAAGCGTTTGGCAAACTCGTTAAAAGCCGCCGAACGCGAGGCGAGCTGCGGCACGGTTTCGGCTAAATGTGCGGCTTCGTTTAAGGTTTTGATCGCTTCTTCTTTTTTATCAAGCCTTTTTTGCGCGTCGGAAATGCCAACAAATGCCGATAAACGTCGGGAATCTTCGGCGATGGCGTGAACCGCCTGAATCGCCGAAGCGTCTTCGCCTTTCAAAGTCGAGATTTGCGCGATTTGCGCGAGCGCCGACGTTTGTTCTTCTTCGTTCGGAATTTCCTGCGCGATTTCGATTGCGCGTTCCGGTTTTTCAAAACTCGCAAACAGCGCGGCAATCGTGCCGAAAAGCCCGAATTTTGCGCGGCTGTCGCGGGTTTCCTTTTCGTGCTGTGATTTCAAAACCGCGTAAGATTCTTCGAGCGTTTCGAGCGCGTCTTCCTTTTCACCGTTCGCCCAATATTCTCTTGCGAAACCGACCAAACAAGACGAAATCTGCGTTTTATCGTTGACCAAATCGAGCGTTCGGTCGGCGAGATCAACCGTGCCGGCGCGGAAAAAACCGTATGCGATGTTTGAAAGAAACGTGTCGCGGTAAACATTCTCCAATTTTTCCGCCAAATGCTTCGCCTTATCCAAAGTTTCAATCGCGCGGTCTTTGCGGTTCGCATCCGTAAAATGACTCGCAATATCCGTCAAAGCGCGTATCTTTTCTTCGGTAAAATCGATCTCATCCGCCGATTCGAGTGCTTTTTCCAAAAGTTCGACGGCTTCCCTGTTTTCCTTTTTTTCGATCTTTTGTCCGGCGATGGTTTGCAGGGTTACGGCTTGGGCGTAAGGAAATCCGATCGCTTCGACGGCTTTTGAAGCTGTTTCGCCGTTGCCGTCTTCGGACGCGTTGACGGCAATCGCGGCAAAAATGTTGTCTGGATGATCGAGCGTTTCGGCAATCTCGAAAGCCTTTTCAAAATCGCCTTTCGCGCTTTTGGCTAAAGCCATCCGTTCTCGCGCCTGCGCCTGTGTGCCGCCGTCCTCGATGGCTTCGACAAGCTGAAAGGCATATTCGTCATCGTCAATCGCCGCGCATTTCTCCGCCACGAGCGTCAAAAGCCGGTCGCGCATAAACGGGTCGTCAATCGAATTGGCAAACTCCGCCGCGAGATCAACGTTTTCCTTGCCGAGATAAAAAGGCAAAAGCGCACGCATCGCCTGCGAATGTCCTTCCGAGCTTTTGATTCTTTCCGCCAAAAATGCCGCGCATGATAAAAGATTTTCCTGCGCGTCGCCGATTGATATTAAATGTTCCGCCATATTCTTTGTATTTTTTTAACGCAAAGGCGCGAAGATGCAAAGGCGCAAGGATTATTTTAATTATTTGCAAATGATTGCACTATTTATTTAAAAGCCTTTGCGTCATTGCATCTCTGCGCCTTTGCGTTAAAAGATTCCTTAAACAAAAACGCGCCGCACCGAGTCGGGCATCCAGTCGTCGAGTTTCTTCGTTACGACATCCGCGCCTGCTTGGCGCAGTTCTTCCGCCGAAACCGTGTTTGTTACGCCGAGCGTTTTCAAACCCGCTTTTTTTCCCGCCACAATTCCGGGCGGCGCGTCTTCGATCACCAGACATTCGCCGTGAACCATCGGCAGATGCTGCTGTTTGATCCGGTAAGAATCGAGCGCGTTAAAACCTTTGAGATACGCTTCGGGATGCGGTTTGCAGTTTTCAACGTCGCCGGCGCTGACTATTATCGAAAAACTTTCGCGCAAACCCGCACGTTCGAGAACAAACTCGATTTCATCACGCCGCGCCATCGAAACGATCCCGAGCGCGAAATCGTTCGCCATCTTTTTGATAAAATCCCCCGCGCCGTCAAAAAGCGGCAGTTCATCGGCGATCAGTTCGCGCCATTTTGCCGATTTTGCCTGCGTTATTTCCAAAACCTTATTTGTTTCCGGCTCTTTTTCGGCGCGCGCGTAGGCGGCTTCGACAAAAGTTTTGTCGTCCATTCCGAGACACGAATAATATTCTTCTTCGGTCAGCGCAATGCCTTCTTTTCCCAGAATTTCCTGATACGCCTTCATCTGAATCGGTTCATCATCAATAATGACACCGTTAAAGTCGAAAAGTATTCCTTTGATCATTTGGTTTTTCCCTTTTAAGCAGATGAGCAACTGTTTTCCGGTATGATGAAAGAGACCACAGATTTAACTGATTTTCACTGATAAAATCAGCTAAATCAGTTAAATCTGTGGTCTCTTTCATCGGTTTCTAAATGCCTCTTTATTTTTGTTCACCTGCTTAGATATAAAAAATACGAATAGATAATTTTAGCTTTTGATTCGATTTTCGGCAATTGCCCGATTTATTGATTCAAAAACTTCGCATCGAACATATTTCCGCGCCCTAAAATTCCCGGCGGATCAAAGGCGCGTTTTATTTCCGCCATTTCGTTCAGAAATCTTTCGCCATACTGGACGTAAAGATATTTCGATTTATGTTTGCCGATGCCGTGTTCCGCCGAGATCGTGCCGCCGAGCATAATGCTCTGCGCGATAAAACGCCCGTAAAGATGTTTCGCTTTGACGGCTTCTTCATCCGTTTTCGGCAGTAAATTTGCGTGCAGATGATTGTCGCCGATATGCCCGAAAATCACGTAATCCAATCCGCTCGCATCCAATTTTTCCTTGTAAAATTTCAAAAACGAAGCGAATTTGTCGTCCGGCACAGCCATATCCGTACCGACTTTTTTCTGCTTATAACGAACGATGCGCTCGTTGACCGAAACCGGTAGCGCGTGGCGAAACGCGCGCATTTTTTCGCGGTCTTGTTCGGTTGTCGTAAACCACGACTGCTCCAGATCGGCGTTGTTTTTCTCCAGCAGTGAGTTCCATTGTTCAAGCAAAGAATCTTCCGTTTCAGCGTTCGTTTCCTGTTCAAAAAATATTGCGCCTTTTGCTGTTTCGGGAACTTCGGGAAATTTTTCTGAGATGAATTTCAAGGCTTTTTCATCAAAATACTCGATCAATGACGCATCAATTGAATTTGAAATTTGAAATTTGAAATTTGAAACTACCTTTTGGCGCGTTTCAAACGAAACATCTCGCGCTTCCCGGACGAAATTCAGCAAATCCGTTTCGTTTTCAAAGAAAATAATACCGCTGAAAAACGATTCGGGTTTGGGGAGAAGTTTGAGTTTTACTTTCGTGATAATTCCCAAAGTTCCTTCGCTGCCGATGAACAGGTCTATCGCGTCAATTTTGTCGCCCGAAAAATATCCGCTCGTATTTTTGCGCGTTTCGGGTTGGCGGTAAGTCGGCAGTTTGGCGCGGATTTTCGCGCCGCCGACGGTTTCGAGTTCGAGAAAACCATTTTCCGAAAAAACTTCTCCGCGTTGTAAATTCAGAATCTCGCCATTTGCCAGCACGATTTCAAGCTCTTCGACAAACTCGCGCGTCGCGCCGTATTTAAAACTTCGCGCGCCCGACGCGTTGGTCGCCACCGTGCCGCCGATCTGACAGCTCCATTCGGTCGGGTCGGGCGGGTAAAAAAGATTTTCGGCTTCGACCGCTTTTTGAAAATCATTCAAGATCACGCCGCTTTCGACGACCGCAAAAAGCCCGTCTTTGTTGATTTCCTTGATTTTATTGAGCTTTTCGAGCGAAATCACAAAACCGCCGAACGGAATCGCGCCGCCGACGGTGCCGGTTCGCGCGCCGGAAATCGTGACCGGAATTTTCTGTTCGTTCACTTCTTTGAGGATTCCGGCAATTTCTTCCGAAGTTTCGGGGATAAAGAGTTTATCGGCAAAACCGCCCGGCATATTGCTGGCATCGGTCAGATAATTTTGCAGTTCGTCCGCGTGCGTTTTGACTTGCATACACACGCCATTTTATCGCTTTGCCGCGCGATTTGGAAAACACCTGACCGCAAGTTTTGTTTTTATCGAATATTTTCGGAAAAAGCGGCGGGCAATTCCACATTCTGCATTCTGCATTTAATTGCCGGAAAATAAACGATTTAATGCAATAAATGTAAAGTGCAAAATGTAAAATGTAGAATTATTGTTTAAATTGCGGAATATTTAATTGGAAAACTTTTTCATTTTTTCAAAAGCCTCGTCGGATTTTTGCTTAAAAATGTCAATTCTTTCCTGCGCCGCCGCGTAATCGGGACTTTTTGAATCAATCGAAGCGAACAGTGCCGAGGCGCGTTTGTATTTGTTGCCGATTTGTTCCCATTCAAAACGGGTTGTCGCTTTGCGTTCGATTTCGGCGGCTTCCTGCGCTTGTTTCAGGGCTTCTTCAAACAAGCTCAAAGTCGGGTTATTTGACCGATTTAATTGCGTTTGCCGCGAAGTTTGCCGAGGCTCTTCGTTTATTTCGTTAAGCGAACTCCAGCGAAAGTTTAAGACTTTTCCCGCGACGAAAAGAAAGCCGATAAAAAAGAAAATTCCGACAATGCTGAAAAAAACACTCAATCCCGAAGATTTTTTCGGTAGAACCGGCGCGTTATTTTGGAAAGCGCGCGGAAAATTATTTGTCGGAACGATTAACGTCGGCGGAACGAACGACGGATTATTTACCGGAATCGCCGGCGGTTGAAAATTTTGATTACCCGAAATCGGCTCAACGGTCATCACCGCCGAAGTTTGCGGACGATTACTGAAAAAGCCGATGTTCGCGGCAATCGCATTTATAGCCGCGAGCGCTTCGTTTGCCGAAACGTATCTTTGACGAAAATCGAGCCGCACGAATTTGGAAATAAATCTTTCGAGTTCCGGCGAAAGCTGTGTTTTATGCGCCCAGACAAATTCGCCGGTCGCGGCGTTTTTCGGCAAATCGAGCGGTTTTATTCCGGTTAAAGCCTCGATTGCGACCAGCCCGAGTGCGTATAAATCGCTGCTGAAATTCGGGTTTCCAGCCATCTGTTCCATCGCCATATAACCGTGCGAGCCGACGGTCACGCTCGAAAAAGCCGTGTTGGAATCCGGCGCACGCGGAACGGCGTTGACTTGTTTGACCGCACCGAAATCAATCAAAAAAATATTTCCGTCCGAATTTCGCCGAATCAAATTCGCGGGTTTTACGTCGCGGTGAATGACCTTCTGCGAATGAACGAACGAAAGTATTTCGAGCGTTTGCCCCAAAAATTGAATGATCTCTTTCTGATTATATTTTTTTCCGCCCGTAAATTCGCGGTCGAGCGTATGACCTTCGATAAATTCCTGCACCAGAAAAAATTCGCCGTTTTCCTTGAAATGCGCGATCAGCGAAGGAATACTCGGATGCCCGCCGAGCCGGTAAAGAATTTCGGCTTCCTGCTGAAAAAGCCGGTTGGCAAGCGTCATCGTCTCGGCATCGTTAATCTGCGGGCGCAGATGTTTGACGACCGTTTTCGGTCGGGTTGGCACCTGCAAATCTTCCGCCAGATACGTCAAGCCGAAACCGCCGACTCCGATTTGCTGTAAGATTTTGTAACGTCCGTTGATTGTCAGGTTTTGCATTTACTAAAGGATGGAAATTGAGTTTCGGCAAGATAGCCAAAGACATTTTAGCAAAAACCAACGAAGTTTAACAGATATTTTTTAGCGCGTTATCTCACTTGTAACTCTCTTTCGCGTAAATATTTAAGCCTATCCCGGATTTCCGCCGCCTGCTCGAATTTCATATTTTTGGCGGCTTGACGCATTTCCTGTTCGAGCTGGGCGATTGTTTCTTTGAGCTGTTTCGGCGAATATTCGTCGAAAGCGTCGAGATTCAGAGGAACTTTGAAATAATCGGCTTCATACGCCGTGACGAGCGTTGATTCGATGGATTTGACGATTGTTGTCGGCGTGATTCCGTTTTCCGTGTTGTATTCTTCCTGAATTTTACGGCGACGCTCGGTTTCGCCGATCGCTTTACGCATCGAATCGGTGATCCGGTCGGCGTAGAGAATCGCTTTTCCGCCCGCATTTCGCGCCGCGCGTCCCATAGTCTGAATCAGGCTTCTTTCAGAACGCAGGAAACCCTCTTTATCGGCATCGAGAATCGCCACGAGCGAAACTTCCGGCAGATCCAAACCTTCGCGTAAAAGATTAATACCGACCAAAACGTCATATTCGCCGCGCCGCAGATCGCGCAAAACCCTGATTCTTTCAAGCGTATCAATATCCGAGTGGAGATAATTGACCTTCACGCCGACTTCCGCAAAATACTCGCTCAGGC
Organism: Pyrinomonadaceae bacterium; assembly: GCA_022843305.1. Classification (GTDB taxonomy): domain Bacteria; phylum Acidobacteriota; class Blastocatellia; order Pyrinomonadales; family Pyrinomonadaceae; genus JAFDVJ01. Next base: position 15,165 of record JALHNX010000021.1, read on the forward strand.
TTTCCGACATTTTTTTAGTTAAGGTCGTTACCAAAACGCGCTCATTACGTTCGGTGCGAATGCGGACTTCGTTCAGCAAATCGTCAATTTGCCCGCGAACCGGACGGACTTCGACAATCGGGTCGAGCAGTCCGGTCGGGCGAATGACCTGTTCGATAACTTCCCCGCCGGTTTGTTCCAACTCGAAATTTCCCGGTGTCGCCGAAACATAAATCGCTTGTCCGCGTTTGGCTTCGAATTCCTCGAAAGAAAGCGGGCGGTTGTCCATCGCCGAGGGCAGGCGAAAGCCGTATTCGACGAGCGTTCCTTTGCGCGAACGGTCGCCTTTATACATCGCGCCGAGCTGCGGAATCGTCTGGTGCGATTCGTCAATCACTATCAAAGCGTCTTCGGGCAGATAATGAAGCAGAGTCGGCGGCGGTTCACCGGCTTTTTTGCCCGTCAGATGGCGCGAATAATTTTCGATTCCGCGGCAGAAACCCATTTCCTTGATCATTTCAAGATCATACATCGTGCGTTGATGAAGTCTTTGCGATTCGACGAGTTTGCCCTGTTTAATGAGTTCTTCTTCCCACCAGACGAGTTCTTCCTTAATGGTTTTAATCGCGCGTTTGACGGTCGGTTTGCTCATCACGTAATGCGATTTCGGATAGATCGGCAGACGCGAATCGTGTTTTTTTCTGACTTCGCCGAGCAGCGGATCAATCGTGTAAATACCGTCAATCTCATCACCCCAGAATTCGATGCGGTAGGCTTCTTCCTGATAACTCGGATAAATTTCGACGACATCGCCGCGCACGCGAAAATTACCGCGTTCAAATTCGACGTTCGAGCGTTCGTATTGAAGCTCAACGAGTTTTTTCAAAAGGTCTTCGCGCTTCATTTGCTGTCCCGGCTCGACAAAAAGCAACATTCCGAAATACGCGTCCGGATCGCCCAAACCGTAAATGCAGGAAACGCTGGCAACGACGATCACATCGCGTCTTTCAAACAAAGCGCGCGTCGCCGAAAGCCGTAAACGGTCAATTTCCTCATTGATTGTCGCTTCTTTTTCGATGTAGAGATCGGAAGCCGGAACGTATGCTTCGGGCTGGTAATAATCGTAATATGAAACAAAATATTCGACCGCGTTTTCGGGGAAAAACGTTTTGAATTCCTGATAAAGCTGCGCGGCGAGCGTTTTATTATGCGCGAGAACGAGCGTCGGGCGCTGCACTCGCTCGATCACATTAGCAATCGAGAAAGTCTTTCCCGAACCCGTGATGCCCAGCAAAACCTGATTTTTTGCGCCTTCTTTCAAGCCTCGGACCATTTGTTCGATGGCTTCGGGCTGGTCGCCTTTCGGCTGATTTTCGGAAACGAGTTTGAACTGCATTTTAAAATAATAAAAAGTTACGAAGTTTCTTTTATTTTACTTCGTAACCTTTTAATTGTCATCCGTGAATTTTAGTTTCACGCAGGAATCAATTCAAAACTTTCAATAACCTCATTTATTTTATCCTTGATTTCTTTGGAAACAGTTGTTTTTTCAGCCATTTCGTAAAGATTTGAAAGCGTTTGTTCCTCTTTTGCCAAACCGATCACGTGCAGCAGCGCAAGTTTTACATTTGTATCGTGATGGGTTTCAACCGCCTTGAAAATTTCTTCCGTTTCACCTGATTTAATCATCAGAGCCAATAGCGTAACCGCTTCATATGCGATTTTTTGGTCTTGATGGATAAGCCGGTCAAACGAGCGTTTCACCAAATCGGCTTCCTTCGCCGACAGCACCGCTTGACGCATCCGAAATTCATCGCGCGTTTCGGCAATTCGCGTCCACGCGTCGGCGCGGTCGAAGCTCAGACGGAAAAGCCCGCGCGCCGCCGCCGCCCGAACTTCGCGCGTCGGGTCGGCACAGGATAACAAAATCGTTTCAAAAACCGATTCGTGGTCAAAATCCGCCAAAACCGACACCGCTTTTGAGCGAAGATTTGACGATAGATCATAGAGCGCGACCTGCGTCAGAGCTTCGACCGAATTTCGCGTTTTAAATCTGGTCAAAATTCTGACTGCCAAATCGCGGATTTCTTCATCTTCCTCGAATTCGTCGTGCGCCTGTTCAATCGCGCTCATCAAATCCTCATCGTTTGAAATTGATAACGGAGCGAAAGGTCTGGCTAATTCGAGCCTCTGAAATTTATAAACCGGAAACTGTTTAAATTGCAGAGTTTGGAGGTTTTTATTAAGGTCGTTTTCCGAAAAATCTATAAAAGTATCTTCGGGTTCAGCACGGCGATTGAAAATTTTACCTGTTTTCGGCAGATTATCCGCAAGATTCTTATTCGCTTTTTGAGATAATTTCCCGACCGATTTTTTATGCCGCCGATACCATTCCATTTCTTTGTCCGCATCAACCGAATTGGCATCCCAATTGCGATTTTCCGACATCATTCTTTCCTTTTTGGAAATTTTCGCAGCGGCTTCTTTTTGCTCTTTTTTGGTCTTCAGCATCCAAAAAACCGCGCCTGCCAATCCCAGAAAAAGCAGAAATAATGTGACATACCACCAGGTGTAATCTTCCTTTGGCTGCTCGGCGGCGGGCGGAACTCTGACCTGCGTTTGAGCAAAAACTTGCAAAGCCGTAAAGATTACCGGCGAAAACAAACTTGCGCACTTGATTGCGGTTTGACTGAATCTGAAAGAAATACTGTGATTAAAATTCATGGTCTTACTCGAATTGGAAATAGTTTGAAAGGATTGAGCGGAGCGTTGAAAACGGAAAGCACATTTCGCTGATGCAAAACACACCGAAATTATTATGCAATTTTTTTTTGAACTTGTCATCTTTTTTTTAGCAATGTTAAAACTTTTTATTTTTTTAACCGGCAGCCGTAAATTTTTCTTTGAAAACTTTACATATTTCGACTTTCCTAATAAAGTTAGTTTGTTCAAAAAAATTCTTAAAACTTAAACTTAAAAAAAAGATGTCGGCAGTCAACACGGTTTCGGAAACCAGCGTTCAGGGTTTAAATCTTCTACATCGGGGCAAAGTGCGAGATGTTTATGAGATAAACGACCGACAGCTTTTACTGGTTGCGACCGACCGGATTTCGGCGTTTGACTGCATAATGCCGACCCCGATTCCGAACAAAGGCACGATTTTAACGGCACTTTCTTCGTTTTGGTTTCGGCATTTAGGACATCTGACCGAACATCATTTAATCACGAGCGATTTTGAAAAAATGCCCGAAATCATTCGACAAGGGCGTTCCGCAGATTTGCGCGGACGTTCGATGCTTGTTAAACGCACAAAGGTTTTTCCGGTCGAATGTGTCGTGCGCGGTTATCTGGAAGGTTCGGGCTGGAAAGAGTATAAAGCGACCGGAAAAATTTGCGGACACGCGTTGCCCGCAGGTTTGCGGCAATGCGACAAATTGCCCGAACCGATTTTTACGCCTGCCACCAAAGCCGCGACCGGACACGACGAAAATATTACCGAACTCGAATTCGTTAAAATGATTGGCGCGGAAACCGCCGCTAAACTGAGTTCCCTGTCGCTGAAAATCTACAAAGAAGCGAGCCTCTTCGCATTCCAAAAAGGGATTATCATTGCCGACACGAAATTTGAATTCGGCTTGGACGCAGAGGGAAATATTTTGTTGATTGACGAAGTTTTAACGCCCGATTCATCGCGTTTCTGGTCAGCCGAAACATATCAGCCGGGACGGGCGCAAGCGTCGTTTGACAAACAATATTTGCGCGAATATCTTGAAACATTGGATTGGAACAAAAAACCGCCTGCACCGGTTTTACCGAAAGAAATTGTTGAAGCCACAACCGAGCGTTACCTGGCGGCTTATAAATTACTTACAGGAAAAGAACTTTAACAATTACGAATTTCAAATTACGAATTACGAATGTTTGATCTAAATTTGAAATTTGAAATTCGTAATTCGTAATTTAACAATTATGCAGCTTAGAACGCAGATGGAACTTTTGATTAACGAAATGCTCGACGGGCGGATTATGCTCAACGAAGCGTTGTCGGAGTTTGAAAAACTTTATATACAGAAAGCCTTAGAGCGAAACAGCGAACATCTTTCGCAAACCGCGCACGCGCTCGGCATTCACCGCAACACGCTTTCCAAACGGGTGGCGGCGTATCAGACGGTTTCACGAACGCCGAAACGCCTGATTTCGCGGCGTTCAAAATAAACTCTTGTCAGGCAATTTCTTCCGACAGACCTTCCCATTCTTCATAAAGAGCCTGAATCCGGCTTTCGGTTTTTTGAAATTTATCCGTAATTTCCTGTAGTTTTTCGTGGCTCGAAGAAATTTCGGGCAAGCTCATCTGAAATGAGAAATTTGCCAATTCTTCTTCCTTGCGCGGAATTTCTTTTTCGATTTCGGCAATCCGTTTTTCGATTCTTTGCCGCTGATTTTTGCTTAAAACTTCGGTTTTCGGTTTTTGGTCTTCGGCTTTTGAAAAAACCTCTTTGTCTGATGTCTCAGGTTCTCTGAAATTATCTTCCCTTTTGCCCTTCTCATCTTCCGGCTTTCTCGATTTCCATTCGTGAAACTCCGAATAATTGCCGTCAAACACTTCAATTCCGCCGTCGTCTTCAAAAGAAAAAATCTGCGTCGAGATTTTGTCGAGGAAAAAGCGGTCGTGGCTGACGGTAATAATCGTGCCTTGATACGCGTCGAGCGCGTCTTCCAGAGCCTCGCGTGAAGGAATATCAAGGTGATTGGTCGGTTCATCCAAAACCAACACGTTATTGTTTGAATAAATCAATTTTGCGAGCGCGAGCCTTCCCTTTTCGCCGCCCGACAAATCTTTCACCGATTTGAAAACATCTTCGCCCGAAAACAAAAACCGCGCCAGAAACGAGCGCAACGCGCCGTTTTCCGCTGACGGCGCAACGCGGCGCAGTTCCTGTATGACTTCATTTCGCGGGTCTAAATCCTCCAGATTCTGCGAATAATAACCGATGTCGGTTTTCGTTCCCCAGATGATTTTACCCGAAATCTCACGGATATTTCCCAGAACGGTTTTCAGAAACGTCGTTTTTCCCGTTCCGTTTCCGCCGATCACGCCAAGAGCTTCGCCGCGCGTGAGTGTAAAATTTATGTCTTTCGCTAAGATTTTATCGCCGTAGCCGATTGCCAAATCCTCGACCGTCAGAATATTTTGTCCGGCGCGTTCGACCTTTTTGAGAATGAAATTTCCCTGCGGTTTGTCTGCCACGACAGCTTCGACCCGTTCCAATCTTTGAAGCATATTGCGGCGCGATTTAGCCTGTTTCGTTTTTTGCCCTTCGAGATTTTTGCGAACGAATGCTTCGGTGTTTTTGATATAGGATTGCTGATTTTCGTATTCGCGCCGCTGGATTTCACGTCGTTCCTCACGCTCGACGAGAAACTGCGAATAATTTCCTTTGTAGGAAACCGCTTTGCCGTTCTCGATCTCGATAATTTTATTCGTCGTGCGGTCGAGAAAATAGCGGTCGTGGCTGATAATTACATAAGTTTTATCATAATTCGACAGAAAATTTTCGAGCCATTCGACCGCCTGCACGTCCAGATGATTCGTCGGTTCGTCCAATAATAAAACGTCCGCATTTGCCAACAAAAGCCGCGCCATTCCGAGCCGGTTTTTCTGACCGCCGGAAAGATTTTTTGTTTCCAGCGTCCAGGTTTCCTTCGGAAATCCGAGTCCGAGCAATATCGCTTCGGCGCGCGCGGCGTAGGAAAAACCGTCAGCGGCTTCAAATTCGATTTGGAGTTCGGCGTATTTTCCGAGAATCTCTTCCGTCGCGTCGTGCGCCATTTCGATTTCCAAACGGCGCATTTCGGCTTCGATGTCGTGAATTCGTTGAAAGGCTGAAAGCGCGGCAGTATGAACGGTTTCGTTTTCGGAAAAATCAACGTGCTGCTGCAACAATCCGAGCTTGAGATTATTTATCTTGAAAACATCACCCGAATCAGCCGTTTCTTCGCCCGTGATCAGACGGAAAACCGTCGTTTTGCCAGCGCCATTGCGTCCGACCAGACCGATTTTTTCGGACGGGTTGACCTGAAACGTCACGCCGCGCAAAATCTCGTGTCCGCTGTAGGATTTGTAAATGTCGGAAAGGCGGAAAAGCATATTTACGGTAAAAGGCAAAAGTAAAAAGGCAAAAGTAAAAACCGGTTCTTCAAAGTTCGACGGCTCTTATTTTTTGCCTTTTGCCTTTTGCCTTTTTACTTTACTACCTGTTGGCGTTCGTTCTCGAAGTATTTGCCGCCGGTTTGTTTGCCGGCGTTTTTGCCGCGCTGTTGGTATTGGCGTTTGAATTCGTATTTGCAGCCGGCGTAATTGCCGCAGAATTCGCGTTCGTATTCGAGTTGGCATTCGGAACAGCAACATTTGCCGGACGTGCGCCGCTCAATTCATTCGGATTATCAACCACTTTCTGCGCCAGATTATTGACGATTTTGGCTTCGTTCATCGCAATTGCCGCATATGATTGAACAAGCAATTGTTTGCGGGCAGTAATCAACGAATCTGTTACCTGCTGACGAACTCCGGGGCTTTCGAGAGTCAGATTTTCATCCTTGTCGCTGCGTTCCTGAAGCTTGAAAATGTAAAACTTGCCCTGCATCGGTGTCGGCAAAATCTGTCCGACCTTGAATTCGGGATTCATCAAAGTTGCCGCAACTTCCGGGGGAAACGTCTGTCTCATTTGTTCTTCTGAAACATATCCCAGATCACCGCCTTGCAAGCGGCTCTGGTCTTCGCTCTTTTCACGGGCGATCTGCGTGAAATCGCCGCCCTGTCTCAGTTGAGCAATGATTTCGTTTCCGACGCGCACGGCATCAGCCTCGGTTTTGGTCGTATCGCCTTCGCCGTTATCAGCCGGATCAACGACGATCGCCGCGAGCTTAACGCCTTTTTTCTTGACGAACGCTTCTTTGTTGCCGTTGTAAAAAGCATCAATTTCACTGTCGCGCGGCGGTTCGATCTTGCCGGTAATCCGTTCTTCCAACTTTTTAACGGCAAGCTGTTTTTTAACCTTTTCACGAAGCGATTCTTCGGTTTCATTAGCCGCCTGCAAATCTTTTAAGAATTGGTCGGCACTTTTGCCGCTCGATGTTTTGAGCTTATTGTATTCCGTTAAAACTTCCTCATTGCTCGGAACGGTTCCTTCTTTTTCGGCTTTCTGAAACAAAACTTCGTCCTGAATCAAGCCCTGCAAAACCTGCAAACGCGCCTGCGCGAGTTCGAGCGGCGAAAGTCTGACTTCCTGCCCCTGTCCCTGCTGCTTGATAAGCCGCTCGACCTCTTCGAGTTTGATGGCTTTTCCGTTAACGGTCGCCGCGGCTTCGTTCGGGTCAATGCCGTCAGGTGTTTTATTAACTGTATCGGTAGTACTCGGACAACCGCTTAAAATAAATGTGGAAATCGCCAAAAAGGCAATCCCTATGATAGTAAAATTAGCTTTTCGCACTATGGAATTTACTCCTTCAAAATTAACAATCTTTATCATTGCTTGACTAAACCTAAAACTTTTTGTTATAAACTTTAATTTCGAGTTTTATAAAAACTCTCTGGTTTTATACCTCGTTATTATATTTTTATTTGGAGGCTTTTAATTATTATGGCAAAACGATGCGATGTCTGCGGAAAAGGTCCGCAATTCGGAAACAATGTTTCACATGCTAACAACAAAACTCGTCGTCGCTTTAACCCGAATCTGCAATCTATCCGCGTTCAGCAGCCGACGGGCGGCAATGCACGCAAGAAAGTTTGCACTCGCTGTATTAAATCCGGCAAAATTGTCAAAGCTGTGTAACTCTCTTTGAGATTTAACTCGTTACTTAGGTTGCCAAGCGTGAGAAATATTCACGTTTGGCTTTTTCATTTGTCATTTATCATTTAACATTTATCATTTTCTCCCTTTGGTAAATGGTCAATGATAAATGTTAAATGATTGCGATGCAATCAATCTCAACCCGCGCGCCGCGCGGCAAGCCTGCCGCCTGAACCGTGGCGCGAGCCGGTTTGTTTTCGCTGAAATATCGTGCGTAAACCTCGTTCATCGCCGCAAAATCTGCCATATCCGCTAAGAATACGGTTGTTTTGACGACATTGTTCAAACTTGTTCCCGCCGCTTCCAGAACCGCCGACAAATTTTTTAAAACCTGGTCGGTTTGTTCCGCGACATCGTCTGAAACAAATTCGCCCGTCGCAGTATCAATCGGGATTTGCCCCGAACAAAAAACCATTCCGTTCGTTTTAACGGCTTGCGAATAAGGTCCGATTGCGCCCGGCGCGTTTTCGGTTGAAATAATTTCTTTCACAGATAGTTTTGCCTCGATATTTGTCTATTCAAACAAAACGCTGATTTTAGCAGATTAAGTTTGAAATTCCAAACAGCCAAGCCGATTTCGCCGCGCTCATCTCCCTGACGGTAAAACAAAAGCAGGGAAACATTTAATTTCCCTGCCTGTAAAAATCGGGATTTGTAAATCAATTAGGGCATGGTCGCGCAGAGCGTATAACTGCCGCTGCCGCTGTAGGAATAGATCCGCCAGCGATAATATCCGGCAGTGCCGTTATAGCTGATGCTTTCGGTCGAGGTCGTGCCTTCTGAGCGCGACACGATTGACCAGCTGGATCCGTTCCATTTTTGCAGATAAAGATCGAAATCCGTTCCCGACGGTCCGGTTAAATTGCCCGTATGCGTACCGCTCGCCGATGAATAATAATATCCCGGACTTCCCGGCTGATAGGAATTTGCGCCCGTCCCCGAAAGCGTACCGGTATAGGTCGTTCCGCCGCAACCCGGCGGTGGCGGCGGCGTTCCGCCTCCGGTCAAAAGCGAATAAAGAAGCAGATTCGGCGAACCGCTGCCGATGCCGGTCAGTCTGCCGCTGGTCGCGGTATTGACGATCTCGTTTCGCACCGTTCCCGGCGAAGCCGTCGGACTGCCCTGCAGATAAAGCGCGGCGACTCCGGCGACGTGCGGTGACGCCATCGAAGTGCCGCTGATCGTATTGGTCGCCGTGTTGGACGTATGCCAAGCCGAGGTAATGCTTGACCCCGGCGCGAAAATGTCCAGACAGCTTCCGTAATTTGAAAATGACGAACGCGCATCGGTACTGGTTGTCGAACCGACGGTAATCGCATTCGGTGCGCGCGCCGGGGAATAATTACACGCGTTGGCATTTGAATTTCCCGCTGCGACCACCATCGTAACGCCGGCATTAATCGCGTTCTGCACGGAATTGTCAACCGCGGTCGAAGCTCCGCCGCCCAAACTCATATTGGCGACCGCCGGCTTGACGTGATTGTTGGCAACCCAGTCGATCCCGGCGATGACACCCGAATTCGTTCCCGAACCGCTACAGTTAAGCACGCGAACGGCATAAAGACGCGCGTCTTTCGCCACGCCGTAAACCGAACCGCCGACCGTTCCCGCCACATGTGTGCCGTGTCCGTTACAGTCGTTCGAGTTCTGCCCGTCGCCAATCGCGTCGTAACCCGCAAAGGCGCGACCGCCGAAATCGTTGTGCGTACGGCGAATCCCGGTATCGATTATATAAGCGTTGACACCGCTGCCGGTCGGTGTGTAGATGTAAGTCCCGTTTAGCGGGCGGTCGCGCTGGTCGATGCGGTCTAAACCCCAGGTCGCGCCGGTTTGGGTGGCGTTTATGGAAACCTCGCCGTCTTCCTCGACAAATTTAACGCGCGGGTCCTGGCTGAGGACAAACGCTTCCTTTTCGGACATTTCGACCGAATAACCGTTAAGCGCGTATTTATAGATGCGCTCGATCTTACCGCCGTAAACGATTGACAGTTCCTCGGCAACCGCGTCGGCACGCGACTCGTCGCCGAGCGCACCTGCCGCCCAATCCTCAAAAACCACAATATAGCGGTTCGGAATCTTCTGCTCCGCTCTTAATAATTTACCATCCGCTTTTTGTCCTTCCTGGCTCGAAACTTCCTGAGTGGGAAAACTAGCCCACCCGAAAAATCCCAAAACCAGCAACAGCAATCCTACAAAAATTTTTCTCATCATTTTATTCTCCTTGGATTTTTACCGTTTTCTGAAAAACGGGAATTCATTCGCAATTTTTCGGTTTTACCAGCCTAAAGTACGAAAGCGCATTGGTATTAATAATATAAATGCGTCTTTTAACAAATTTTACAATTAGAAGGGGAATAAAAAGTGCGGTTTAGAACCGCAATTTATTGATGATGGAAAGAAGTGTAGCATCCCGAACCCGGATTTGTAAAGAGAATTTATAGACTTTGAAAATTTTTCTTATGATCTGATTGTTTTTTCTAATGTGCGGTTATTTTTTTCAAGCATAGCCAACCCGGAAATCGTTAAAAACCAACCCGACTACCCCAAAGGATCAGAATCAACTTTATTTATTCCGCTGATTGTTGCTCATTTTCCAGAAGCCGACCCGGAAAACATTTTGAAGTGCTGAAAGCGCAGACAGCCTGAAAATAAATCTATAAAAATCTAGGAATTGACCCGCTCGACATCGATGACTCCCGGCACCTGTTCGATCGAGCTGATAACCCGGTCGAGATGTTTCTTATCGAAAACCTCGACCGTCACTTCGATTAAGCCGCGGTCGTCACGCGACACGTTGGCGCGTGCGTCGCGGATTCCGGTTTTGATCTCGGCAATCGCGTTCGTAATTCCGGCAAGCATTCCGGTGCGGTTTTCGGTGGTCGCCAGAATTCGGACGGATTGAATTTCTTCCTTCTCGGATTTTGCCCACTCGACTTCGACGATGCGGTCGCGGTTGACCATCAGCGATTTGACGTTTTTGCAGTTTTTATTATGCACGACGATGCCTTTGCCGAGCGAAATATAACCGATGATCGGTTCGCCGCGAAGCGGATTACAGCACCGCGCGCGGGTCGTCAAAAGATTGTCCACGCCTTTCACGATGATCGCGTCTTCGCCCAGACCGATGAACCTTTTGACGGCTTTGAAACCGCTTTGCAGCGTCGTTTCTTTTTTCTTTTCGGGATCTAATTCGGCAAATTTTTCCGCGCCGAGATGTTTCATTAAAACGTTGCGCGGCAAGGTTTTACCGTAGCCGATTGAAACCAGCAGGTCTTCGCCGCGACTCAAACCGTAGTCGTTGGCGATGCGTTTCAATTCGTCTTCGTTGTTGAGCAGTTTTTTCGGCGAAACGCGGAATTTGTCGGCTTCCTTTTCGAGCAGTTTGCGACCGAGTTCGAGTGAATCGGCACGTTGCTGTTCGGCGATCCAATGGCGGACGCGGCTGCGCGCTTTTGCCGTCACGACGTAATTGAGCCAATCGCGCGAGGGTTTGGAATTGGAAGTCGTCAAAATTTCGACCACATCGCCGTTTTGCAGTTCGGTTCTGAGCGGAACGATGCGCCCGCCAATTTTCGCGCCGGTGCAGGTGTCGCCGACTTCCGAGTGAATCGCGTAGGCAAAATCAATCGGTGTCGCGCCGCGCTGTAGTTGGATGACTTTGCCCATCGGCGTAAAAGCGTAAACGTCCTTCGGGTAAAGGTCGAGTTTGAGAGATTCGATAAAATCTTCGGAATCTTCGTTTTCCTCGGTTGTTTCGACGAGCGGCAAAAGCAATTTTTCGACCGTTTTGCGAAGTTCGTCCAGACTATCGTCTTCTTCTTGCTTCCCGAGTTTGCTTTCCTTATATTTCCAGTGCGCCGCCACGCCTTCTTCGGCGATGTGGTGCATTTCTTCGGTGCGAATCTGGACTTCAAACGGATGCCCGCCGTCGCCGATCACCGACGTGTGAAGCGATTGATACAAGTTATCGCGCGGAATTGCGATCCAATCCTTAAAACGCTCTGGAATCGGTGTCCAGATGTCGTGAATGACGCTCAGAGCGACGTATGGCAATTTTTTATCGTTCGGCGTAATAATCCGCACGGCAATCAAATCATAAACCTGTTCGATCGTGATTTTCTGTTTTTTGAGTTTTCTCCAGAGCGAAAAAAGACGCTTGACGCGGCTTTGGACTTCGATAAACGGAACATCGTTTTCCGCCAACCTCGTTTTGATTGATTCCTTGATTTTTTCGAGAATCGATTCGAGTTCCGGACGACGCGTTTCGACTTCGCCGGCAAGTTTTTTATATTCCTGCGGGTATAAATTCTGAAACGATAAATCTTCGAGTTCGCTGCGCATTTTACCCATCCCGAGACGATGCGCGATCGGCGCATAAATATCGAGCGTTTCCTGCGAAATGCGGGCGCGCTTTTCGGGCTTGAGAAACTGCATCGTCCGCATATTGTGAAGCCGGTCGGCAAGTTTGATTAAAACGACGCGAACGTCCGTAATCATTGCCAGAACCATTTTGCGAACGTTTTCAGCCTGCTGTTTTTCTTTCGAGAGATTGGAAATATGCGCGATTTTCGTTAATCCGTCAACGAGCCGCGTGATTTCGTCGCCGAAATACGAGCGAATCGTGTCGAGGTCAACCAGCGTGTCTTCAACCACATCGTGCAGAAGTCCGGTCGAAACTGAAACCTCGTCGAGCCGCATATCCGCCAGAATATCGGCAACTTCCAATGGATGAATAAGATACGGTTCGCCGGAAGCGCGTTTTTGTCCGCGATGATTCATTGCCGAGAAAATATACGCCCGCCGAATCAATTCAACATCGGCGTTCGGACGATTTTGCTCGACCTTTTCGATTATGTCCTCAATACGAATCATAAATTGAGTCTTGAGTCTTGAGTCTTGAGTCTGAAAACAGCTTTTTTATTCCGACTACAGACTCAGGACTTTTTTTAGTAAGACTAAAGAAAGGCAATGCTCAATTAGCATTGTAATTGAGCATTGCCTTTCTTAAAAGCGAAATATCGGAAAAGCTATTTTTTATTGCTTGCCTTTTTCTCGTCTTCAATCTTCTTGCGGGCATCTTTTTCCGCAGTCATATTCTTTTCAACTTCATTCAAACCGGTAAAGACAGCTCTTGCTTTATCCCCTTCTGTTTTGAACGAATCTTTTTCAGCCGTATTTCCGTCCATCTCGGCAATTCGCATTTTTTGATAAAGCAAATTAGCCTTGTATGACCAGGCTGACGAGAAAATCCTGCCAAGTTCCGATTTGGCATCAATTTGCTGGGGCGTTAAAGATTTCAAATCAACATCTTTCGCCTGCTGAACCTCCGCCGGTTCTAAGACAATTGCCTGCTCGATAAGTTTAAGTCCTTCATCCGCACAGGTTTTTAGCCTCGCAAAATCATCGGGATTTTCCGGCTTTGTATATTCATAGACATCTTTGCCGTCTTTTTTAACGGTTTTCTTGACCGCGGGGGCATCGCTGATTTCATTGGCGCAGGAATATTGACGGGCGGCAAGCGACGTATATGCTTCTGCCCGGTATTCGGGTTTTACATTCGCATTGTTCGCACGTTCATTAATCCTTTGCAAGGATTCATCTTTGCGACCGAGAGTATCCATTAAACTGGCAAGTGCCTTAAACGAACCCTGATCATTGACATCCGTTGCCAATACTTTGTCATACGCCTGAACTGCTTCTTCCGCTTTTGCGTTATTTTTGCGGTCGGAGATGTATTGCGAATGCAAAGTTCTGGCTAAAAACAATTGCGCGGTTTTGCCTTCCATCGTCTCCGCTTTGGGATCAATTTCGACAGTTTTGCGAAAAAGCTGTTCAGCCTCCGCAAATTTCCGCTCTTTGTAAGCGGTCGCGCCGTCCACCAGATTTTTTCTGGCGACAATCTGGTTATAATAAGAGCAATTTGCTCCGGTTAGAATTGTAAATGCAATTAAAACGATTATAGCTAAACGAGAAGATCTCATTTTATGACTCCATTTATAGTTTAAAACAGCGGAAATTAAAATTCGACCTCTAATTTCCGCCGCCTTCGATCACGTTACTGTTCCAAATCATCAATCTGCAAACCGATCGGCTGCGCCCCCGCCAGTTTGACGGCATCAATCGCTTTCACGACATCGCCGTATTTAACCGACTTCGGAGCTTTGATAAAGACTGTTTTTTCCACTTCGTTCGTCCCTTCGCGCAAAACACCGCGCGCTTCGCGGTCTTTGAAGGTTTCTTCAAGTTTTGCGGTCAGCGGAGCGGTATCCGAAATGTCGCCAATATCATCCTGATTCAACCTTAATTTTGCGCCTTCGCGGTTAACGAACACGATCAGCGTATTAGGATTCGGTTTCAAAATAACGTTTTCCTGATCATCTTTCGGCTCAGCCGGCACTTTTGCCTCGAAACGGCTGGGTTTCGAGGGCGTAATCACCATAAAGATAATCAAAAGTACCAATAAAACGTCAATCAAAGGTGTTACGTTGATGTTCGGTGTCGCGCCGCCTGCGCCGCCACCTGTTGACATTCCCATAGTTATTTACTCCTTATTACTAAAGTTTTCCGGTTTAATTTGCCGGTGCTGCGGCTTTTCCTTTCTTGCGGTCTGCCACCAAGCCAATCCTTTCTATATCCTGCTTACGAACTACGTCAATTGCTCTGACGACTGTTCCGTATTCAACATCAACTCCACTTTTGATATAGACGATCCGTTTATCCGGTGCTTTATCTTTCATGAGGGTGTTGATTCTTTCGCCCAACTCTTCTAACGGGAATGGATTTTTCCCGATATAAAAGTTGCTGTTGTCAGGAATTGCAATAATAATGGCATCCTCTTTGGCAATATCCTGATCTTCATCAGGACTATTCATTTCACGCGGCAAATTAACCGAAACTCCTTGCTGCAAAAGCGGTGTCACGATCATAAAGATGATCAGCAACACCAACATTACATCCACCATCGGAGTTACGTTAATGTCCGAGTTAAATTCATTGGTTCCCCCAACTGGTGCTCCCATAACTTAATTCTCCCTTATAAAAAACGCTAGCTTTGGCAGACTAGCTATTCAGTTGACGAGTTTTTTGTTTGATGAAATAGTCAACCAATTCCGAAGCGGAGTTTTCCATTTCAACACTAAAGCTCGTAACTTTGTTTGTAAAGTAGTTAAACAGCCAAACCGCCGGAATCGCTACACCGATACCGAAAGCCGTAGCCACAAGTGCTTCCGCGATCGCGCCGCCGACCGCGCCGATACCGGCTGTTTGATTTGCTCTCAACGCCTGAAAAGCACCGATAATACCGACAACCGTTCCGAACAAACCGACGAACGGAGCCGTCGAACCGACTGTCGCAAGTCCTGAAAGACCGCGTTTGAGTTCAGCAGTTTTAACCGCAATCGCACGCTCTAAAGCGCGTTTCGAGGCTTCCATTTCGTCAGCCGAAATGGTCGCGCTTCCCTGATGTGCCTGAAATTCCTTCAGACCGGACGAAACAACCATCGCCAGATGCGAATCTTTATGTTTGTCGCTGATGCTGATGGCTTCGTCAATATTGCTGTTTTTCAACGCCTGCGCGACTTTCGGCGCATATTGACGCGATTGCTGTTTGGCTTTGTTGTATGTCAGCCAACGTTCGATACCGACAGCAATCATATAGACCGACTGGAATAAAAGCGTAAAAATAACTACCCAACCCGGGATAGTTAAACTTTTAACGATGTCGTAAATACCGAAAGAAATTGCTGCCTCATCCGAGAACATTAAAAAGAAGCCTAAAAGGCTAACCAAAAAAGTCATGATTTTTCCTCCAAAGAAATCAAAAAAAATTTATTATTGCAAAATTTTGGCTGTGGGCGGATTTGCCGTTTCCCACAGCCTTTATGTTCCGTTTAGGGAACGAAATTATATACGATAACGCCTGTTACTTTGACGGGCTGACCGGAAAGCATCGTCGGACTGAACTTCGATGCGCGTGCCGCATTCACAGCCGAGGCACGCAGAAGCGGATGTCCGCTGACGGCGCTTGCCGAAATAACGTTGCCTCTTTCGTCAATCGTTACCTGAACATTGACCGCGCCCGATGCCTGAACGGCGCGTGCTGCCGGCGGATAGGGCGGTTTGACAAGATTTGTCGCTTTACCGTTGACTACGCCGCCCGAAATGGTCTTCGCAGGAGGTTTCGGAGTCGGAGTCGGGGTCGGTGTTCTGACAACTACTGCCGGACCGTCGTCATCGGTGCCGCCGCCGCCGCCCTGGGTTTGTCCGATACCGGTCGGCTCTTTATTATATTGTTTATTCGGATCAAAACGACCTTCGTTTCTGGTTCCAAGGTCGTAATTTTTCGCGTCGGCAGCTTTTAACGGCGGAGCTTTCAAAACTTCACCCTTTGTTTCCTTAGGCGGAACTCTGGTTTCTTCCATCGTTGCAATTTTTTCAACGACGGTCGGCTTATCGCTCGCCGGACTTGATTTTTGATCGGGCTGTTTTTCCGGTTCCGGCGGCGGCGGCGGCGCTTCTTCAGGAAGCGCGACCGGCGCGACGAGACTCGAAATATCCAAATCGCCCGTTCCCATACCGTATTCCTTGTTGAACAGGCTGTAAACCCAGGCTCCTACAAGGACAGTCACCAAAATAACCAGTGTACCCAACAAAAATTCGCTGCGTCTGGTGTTTTCTGCCGAAGTATTTCTTGATTCAACTAATTGATCTAACATCTTTTTTATCTCCCTCTTTCCGGTGCCAATTTTAGGTCAAGGGCTACGAAAATTAATATTATTGCTTTTATGATGACATTTATTAAATCTCAAGTTGTAATCGTTTAATAACAGACGATTGCACCTGACAAAACTTTACATTAACCTGACTTTTGACTTCTTCTTACTACAAATGAAGGATAGACGGAATCTTTTGTCTGGCTTAAATACAAAAACATTCACAAATCCGCAACCATTATTTTTAAAGACAACGGAAACCAACCAGAATGACTTAATTTAATTGACCAGCAACGATGGAAGTCTAAAATTTTACGACGAGAAAGTCAAGAATAATCAACCTGTTTTTTCTGATTTTTCAATATTTATTTCTAAATTTTGTATTAAATTCAAACGGAAAGCGTAAATCTTCAACTCAAAGATTTGATTATCGCTTTCCGTTTTTGAATAAATTTATCTTGTAACCGGTCGGCGCGTCACCGAACGGCGCGAAGCGGATGCCATTTTATCCCCTTTCGGAACGTCCTTAACCTTAACTTTCGCCGCGCCGAGCTTGCCCTGCCACCAAATCGCAATCGGGCTGGCAATGGCAATCGTCGAATAAGTTCCGGCAATCGAACCGACAAACAACGCCAGCGAAAAGCCGCGCAGAACTTCGCCGCCGAAAAGAACCAGCGCGAGCACCGATAAAAACACCAAACCGTTCGTCACAATCGTGCGCGACATTGTTTGATTAATCGAATCGTTTGTTAATTTATAAAGCGATTCGCCGCGGTGAAGATTCAGATTTTCGCGGATCCGGTCGAAAATAACAATCGAGTCGTTAACCGAGAACCCGACGAGCGTCAGAAACGCCGCCAGCACCGTCAGGCTGACTTCCCACTGGAAAATCGAGAAAAAGGCAAGCGTAATCAAAACATCGTGGAAAACCGCGATCACCGCACCCGCCGCATATGTCCAGTCGTAACGATAGGCAATATAAAACAAAATTCCGCCCAAGCCTAAAAGCGTGGCGATAACCGCCTGTGTGCGAAGCTGTTCGCCCGCCACCGGACCGACCGAATCGGTGCCGACGATTTTATAAGCCGCCGCCGGATCGTCCGGTAACTGCTTCGCGCCTTCGGCTTCTTTTCCGAATGTGTCGAGCGCTTTTTTCACAAAACAGCGTCCGGATTCATCGGTTGCAGCTAAACCCGGACAATCCTCGGGTCGTGCGCCGAGATTCGGAATTTTAATCAAAACCTCGTCCTGTTTGTCGGTCGAATCCTGAATCACGGATTCGGGAACGCCGACTGATTCGAGTGCCGCACGGATTTGTGCCACCTCAGGTTTTTGCCTAAATTTAGCGGTTACAACCGTTCCGCCCTGAAAATCAACCCCGAGGTTAAAAGCGTCCGTGCCGCCGTCGGTGAATTGGCGACCGATTGCCGAACCCAATCCCGCTAAAAGAACGACAATGGAAATGGCAATTAAAATTTTGCGCTTTCCGATCCAATCTACTTTGATGTCTTTAAAAAATTCAAACATTGTAATTTTAGTGGATAGTGGATAGTGGATAGTGGATAGTTAATGAATTTTTCACTTTTAACTATCAACTATCTACTTTCAACTAATTAAATACTTATTTTCTTCATTTCGGGATTGCGTTCGAGCAACCACATAAAAATCGTGCGCGAGATGAACACTGACGTGAAAAGATTTATCAGCAAACCTAAAATCAGCGTTACGGCAAAACCGCGAATCGGACCCGAACCATACATATAGAGGATAACTGCCGAAATTATGATTGTTAGGTTCGTATCGACAATCGTGATGAACGCTTTATCGAACCCGACTTCGACCGCATTGGCGACCGCTTTTCCCGCGCGCAGTTCTTCGCGCATTCGTTCAAAAATCAGCACGTTCGAATCAACGCCCATCCCGATACCGAGAATCAATCCCGCGATACCCGGCAAAGTCAGCGTCGAATCCATCACGATCAACCCCGCCATCGTCAAGAGCAAATTCAAAAGCAGAGCGATCACCGCGTTGATGCCCGAACCGCGATAATAGAACAGCATAAAGATGACGACGAAAACCAAACCGCCGACCGATGCCTGAACGCCCGAACGAATCGAATCCGCGCCGAGGCTCGGTCCGACCGTGCGTTCTTCCTGATATTCGATCTTCGCGGGCAGTGAACCGGATTTAAGCGTCAAAGCAAGGTCTTCGGCTGACGTTTTGGTAAAGCGACCTTCGATCTCGCCGCTGTCGGAAATGACACCTCTGATAACCGGCGCGGATTTTACTTCGCCGTTCAAAACGATTGCCAGATATTTGCCGATGTTTCTGCTCGTCCAATCGCCGAATTTCGCCGCTCCGGCAGGTTTCAGATTGAAAGTGATTTTATAATCGCCGTCATTTCCCGACGGTGAATACGCCGAAGCGTCGCGGAGTTCGCTGCCTTCAACAATCGCGGGATTTTCCAAAATGATAAACTTCTTCGGTTTTTCCTGCGGATTTTGCGGCGTCGTCACGCTCGTCGTATCGTCTTCGACATACGGCAGAATTAAACGGTTTTGCGGCACAACGCCGCCGAGCGACTGTTTGGCTTCCGCTTCGCTGTTAAAGGTCTGAAACATTTCGCCCGCAACCTTCATCAAAGCCAGATTCGACTCCGAACCGATAAGTTTTTTGACGCGCTCGGGATCATCAACACCCGGCATTTGCAGTAAGATTTGCCCTGAAGTTTTTGCGCCGTGTCTTTGCAGAGTCGGTTCTTTCACGCCGAATGAATTGATGCGGCTTTCGATGATTTTCAAAGCCTGCTCGACCGCTTGCTCTTTCATTACTTCCTGCTGTGCCGCCGGCAAATTCCAGGTAATCGTATTTCCGCTCACCGAATGGTCGCCCCATTGAGTTAAATCAACCTTTTTCTTGACTTCTTCAACAATCGCGTCCGCCCTTGAAGGCTCGTCGAGATTCAAGTTTATGGTATAGTTTCCGTTTTCAGCCACAAACGAATAATCTTTGACGGGAAACGGATTGCCCTCGGCATCTCTCGCATCCTTGGCGGCTGTCAAAGCGGCTTGAGCGTTGTTTTCCGTTAAAGTTTTGAGGTATTCGTCGGTTTTGACGCGCATCACAAGGTGCGAACCGCCTTTCAAGTCCAGACCGAGGTTGATGTTTTCGGCTAAGTTCTGCTTGATGCCCGACCACGTAAAATCGTTACCCGTCGGCACTCTTCGAGGTCCGAAAACAAGATAAATCCCAATCAGCGTAACCACAAGGATGATCGCTGTTCTAATCTTCAAACTACTGTTTTTCATTGCTTATTTGTCAGTTGTCAGTCGTCAGTTGTCGGTTGTCAGTTGTCGGTTGATTTTTTGCAACGGACAACTGACGATGGACGACGGACAAAATTTATTTCTTCTCATCGGCTTTGACACCGACAACGGCGGTTTTGCCGATTTCCAGAAACGTTTTTTCGGCGCTTTGGATAATAAAGCTCGTTTCTCTGATTTCTTTGATTCTGCCGATGATGCCGCCGTTGGTTACAACTTCGTCATTAATTTTGAGACCGGCAATCATTTCCTTTAACTGTTGTTGCTGCTTCTTTTGCGGCAATATCACGAGAAAGTAGAAAATACCGACCATTAAAATAATCGGGAGAAACATTCCCAACCCGCCGAGGATTCCGCTATCCTGAAAAAATAATAGAAATATACTCATTTGTTTTTAATGCAGAAAAGAAAAATACAATCATATACAATCGCCGCGCCGTTTATCAAACGTCTGCCGGCGTATTTTCCTTCAATTTTTCGAGAAACTCTTTTCTGAAACCGCTGAATGCGCCAAATTTGATAGCATCGCGCACCTTTTGCATCAAGTCAAGGAAGAATGCCAGATTATGATGAGAAATTAAAATCGCCGCCAGCATTTCGCCCGTTTGATACAGATGGCGCAGATAAGCTCTTGAATATCTCCGACAAACCGAACACGGGCATTCGCTGTCCAATGGTTCGGAATCACGCGCGAATTTCGCGTTTCTGATATTTATTTTTCCGCGCGAAGTAAACGCGCCGCCCGTCCGCCCGTTGCGCGTCGGCATCACACAGTCGAACATATCAACGCCGCGCGTAACGGCTTCGATCAAATCTTCGGGCGTGCCGACACCCATCAAATAACGCGGCGCATCGCCTGGCATCTGCGGCGCGAGAAATTCGATAACGTCATACATCACCGATTTTTCTTCACCAACGCTCAAACCGCCGATCGCGTAACCGTCAAACCCGATTTCGGTCGTCAAATCTAAACTTTGTTTGCGTAATTCCAAATGCCCCGCGCCCTGAATGATACCGAACAAGGCTTGTTGACCGGACAGGTCAGAACCGTCTGCGGTAGCGGGCGGGTAAATTTCCGCCACAAACTTTTCAGATGACGCACCGAACCCGCCCGCTACCGCAGACGGTTCTGACAAAAACCCCGTGTCTGCGCCATCATTCTGTAATTCATTAAATCTGTCTTTCGAGCGTTTTGCCCAACGCGCGGTCATTTCCAAACTCTTCTTAGTTTTATCGAAACCCGCGTCACCCGGCGGACATTCATCGAAAACCATAACGATTTCAGAACCGAGCGCGGCTTGCACTTCCATCGAAATTTCGGGCGAAAGAAATTTCTTGCTACCGTCAATATGCGAGCGAAATTCAACGCCTTCTTCCGTGAGTTTCCGCAGATCAGTCAACGAAAAAACCTGAAACCCGCCCGAATCCGTCAAAAGCGAACGGTTCCACGTCGAAAATTTATGAAGTCCGCCGAGTTCGCGGATGATTTCCGCGCCCGGACGCAGAAAAAGATGATACGTGTTGCCTAAAATAATCCGCGCATCGAGTTCCGATTCGAGCCATTCGTAACGCACACCTTTGACCGTTCCCTGCGTTCCGACGGGCATAAAAACAGGCGTTTCGATCACCGAACGCCGCGTTTGCAAAATCCCGGCGCGCGCTTCGCCTTCCTGCGCGATAACTTTCCAATTTATCGGTTTCATTTAGTAAATTACGAATTTCAAATTACGAATTACGAATTGGATTTGCTTGTAATTTGGATTTTTCCAATTATCCTGAGAATTTCATCTAAATCAGATAACAGACTTTTTGCCTATGTTTCCTCAAAATAATTTGTCGCGTAAAGTAATCTTATCCAATATTTTGTTTCTCTGGCTTCTTTATAGGCAATACTTATTTTTGATACAAAATCGGCTTTAGATTGTCCGCCCACAGCTTCCTCGCAATTTGCCCCGATTGACGTGCCGCTTCTGAGAAACTGCTTTGAAATAACAAACTCCTTTTTCTCTTCGCTTAGGTATTTGCATGCTTTTACAACTCGAATTGCGAAAGCAAAACTTTTGTCTAACAAAATATTGTCTTTCATGATTTTTTATTCGTAATTCGTAATTTGAAATTCGTAATTTACTTTCTCTTCCCGATCAACGCCCAAATATTGCCCGCGCCGACAGCGGTTTCTGAGATGATTTTGCCGTTTTCGTTGACCAGAACGGCGGAAGGCGTTCCAAACATCCCGAATTTTTCCGCCGTTTTATAGCCTTCTTCAAGCAAAATCGGCGATTTCAGACCGATTTCCTTGTGAGTTTCGGCGTCGCCTTCGGAAAAGACGACCAGATTCGGCTCGTCCGCGCTCTTTTCTCTGTCCCATTCCTGAAGCTCGCGCACCATATTTATGCAGTGCGGACAAGTCGTACTCCAAAAAGTAACAAGCGTCTTTTTACCGCGAAAATCTTTCGAGGTAATTTCCCTGCCGTGAACGTCGGTCATCGAAAATTCGGGAATGTCTTCGCCGATTTTCAGTTTTGAACCGTTGCCGATAAAAACCGCTTCCTGATCGAGATTTTCAGCCTTGATCTTCTTGACAAGCTCGCGGATTCCTTCGTCGCCGACCGAAAGATGGCTGGCAATTATGCCGTCGGAATTAATAAAGATCGCGGTCGGTGTCCATTTCGCTTTGAAAAGTTCCGAAACTTCTTTGTCTTCCTGTAAAAGTATCTGTTTGAAATTCGTCCCGCCGAATTTTTCCGCGTTCACAGCGGCTTTTCCGCTGCTGATAAAAACGAATTCGACTTTATCTTGCAACTCTTTCTGCCATTCTTCGATTTCCGGCAAAAGCGCTTCGCACGGTCCGCAGGTCGGGCTGACGAAGAAAAACAAGATCGGTTTGACCTTTGTCAGCAAATGTTCGAAAGTCACGATCCTGCCGCTCAGATCCGGCAATTCGAAATCCGGCGCGATCGCGCCGATCGGCAAAGAATCGTGCGGATCGCCCGCTTCCTGACGCTCGACTTCGCGCCCGCCTTCGTGCGAAACGAGTTCGAGAATCTCGATGCGCCGCATGATCTGCGTCTGCTGTTCGGAGATTTTCTTCAAATAAAAAACGACCGCGCCGAGCAGTCCGATTGTCGCCAAACCTAAAAATAATTGTATCGCCATTTCGCCCGTTAAATCCGTAAAACTCAAACCTTGATTATCCGCGCCCCGCGCGACCAGGAAAAACGCAAGTATCGCAAAAATCAAATTGCGAATCAAACTCTTTTTTGAAACCGGCTCGCTGTGAACCGCGCCGAAACAATGACAATCGGGCGCGTTGCCCTTTGCCATCTGCCAGATCATCCCGCCGATAAAAACCGCGAGCAGCAAAAACGCGCCGATCGCGCCGAGCCACGCCGTCGAGACCGGCAAAAGCGCCAGGGCAATCAGCAGTTCGGCTGCCGGCAAAAGAAAGGCGAGCGGTTTTGCCAATTCCTCGTGCACGCCGAATTCCCTGACAGCCTTTTCCGAGCCTTCCAGATCAAGCAGCTTGCCAACGCCCGCCGCCGCGAAAACCGCGAACAGAAAAGTTCTGATGAGTAATAAAAATGCTTCCATTTATTTTGACTTATTATATTTCAATCGAAAATTATTCAGCGAATCAAATATTTCGGAAAGACGCGTTTCAAAATGTGTACTAATCGTAATTTGGTCTGTTTCATTGTCCGAAGTTTGAATGTCGTTATTATCATTTTGCCAATCTTGCGGCGGTTTCAAAGAAATATTTATTGCCCAAACATACTGTTCTTTATTTTTTCTTTTTTCGCACATCGGATCAACTTCAAATTCGATGAAAACATAACAATCCGTCGGAGACCAAACCGATTTAAGCAGCCAAATCTCAGCAACCCAAAAATTAACCGGAACTTGACTTTCAACTAACTTCCAACCGTATTTTCTGAAAAGTTCTTTAAGTTTGTTTTGCTGACCGAACATTAATTAATCTTTCTTATCCTTCGTCTTGTGCCGCTCTTTCAAACGAATCGGCGTGGCGAAAAATTCGAATTCGTCGCGCAGGCGGTTTTCGATATATCTTAGATACGAAAAATGAAGTCCCGCTTTGCCCTGTCCGCCGCCCGAAGTGAATAAAATAAAGAGCGGCGGGCGCAGTCCGCCCTGCGTCAGGAATTGGACTTTGAGCCGCGAGCCGCCGCCTTTGCCCGGCACGGGCGCGGTTCCGCCGCGCGGCTGCGAAACGTTGTCCTCAAAAAAGCGGTTGAGCTTCGAGGTCGGAATTCGCAAATTCCGCGCTTCGTTCGCTTTGACGACGAGCGGTAGAATATTCGTCACGCGCTGTCCGGTCAGCGCCGAGATCGTGACCATCGGCGACCAATCGAGAAACTTCATACTCTGGCGCAGATCGTCTTCAAAACGGTAGATCGTGTTCGTTTCCTTTTCTTCGAGCGCGTCCCATTTATTGACGACTAAGATAACCGAACAGCCCGATTCGACCGCGTAACCCGCAATGTTCGCGTCGAGATGCGTGACGCCTTCGACCGCGTCGATGACCATGATCGCCACATCGGCGCGTTCCAGCGATTTGCGCGCCATAATGACCGACATTTTTTCCGCCATTTCGGTCGTTTTGCCTTTACGGCGGATTCCGGCGGTGTCGATAAGCAGAAATTTCTGCCCGTCAACCGTCAGATGCGTGTCGACCGCGTCGCGCGTCGTGCCGGCGATCGGCGAAACGATGACGCGTTCTTCGCCGAGAATTTTATTGAGCAAAGACGATTTGCCGACGTTCGGACGACCGATGATCGCGAGCTTTATTTCGTCCGAAGGCGCTTCTTCCACGTCTTCTTCAAACGTCAAAACATCGAAAACCTGATCGAGCAGATCGCCGATCGAAGTTCCGTGTTCGGCGGAAACCGGCATCACTTCAAAGCCGAACTGATAAAACTCGGCGGCTTCTTCTTCGACCTTGCGCGTTTCGGCTTTGTTGGCGGCGATAAAAACCGGCTTGCCGATGTTTCGCAAATACACGCCGATCTCTTCGTCGAGCGGAATCGCGCCGGCGCGCGCGTCAACGACCCAGATTATCGCCTGCGCTTTTTCGATCGCGAAACCGGCTTGTTTGAAAATGTTCGCGGGAATGATCGCTTCGTCGTCCGGCACGATCCCGCCCGTATCGACGAGTTCGAAAGTCTTCGCTTTCCATTCGACTTCGCCGTAAATCCGGTCGCGCGTGATTCCCGGTTCGTCGCCGACGATTGATTTGCGCGAACCCGTCAGGCGATTAAAGAGCGTTGATTTCCCGACGTTCGGGCGACCGATGATGGCAACTAAAGGTAAATTCATATATACAGCCTAAAATTCTAGCAAATAAATTGTATAATTGCCGAAAGTATGAAATTTCAAGTCGAACAAGCCGTCGAAATTCTTTCAAAAACGCCGCAGGTTTTAAAATCTTTGCTCGATAATCTTTCGGACGAATGGACGATGAAAAACGAAATTTCGGAAGATTGGAGTCCGTTCGATGTCGTCGGTCATCTGATTCACGCCGATGAAACCGATTGGATTCCGCGCGCCGAGATTATCTTAAAACAAGGCGAAAATCCGACGTTTGAACCTTTTGACCGCTTCGCACAGTTTGAAAGATCGAAAGGAAAAACATTGATCGAACTGCTCGAAACCTTTGCCGAACTGCGTCGGAAGAGTTTGGAAACGCTGAAATCGTGGGATTTAACCGGCGAGCAATTGCAGTTAAAAGGCATTCATCCCGAACTCGGCGCGGTCAATCTCGAACAGCTTTTGGCAACGTGGGTCGTTCACGATTTGACGCATATTCGCCAAATCTCGACGGCACTGGCAAAAAAATACGCCGAAAATGTCGGCGTTTGGAAAGAATATCTTTCGATTCTGAAATAGAAAAAAAGCGGCTTAGCTTAAAACCGCTTTTTTAACTTCCCTTTGTTCGTTCACTGCTCGTTTAGTCAAGCACTACATCGAGAATCGTTCCGAGAATCGTTCCGAGAATCGAATATCTGCCGTTGGAATAATTTCCGTATTCGTAACGACCGTAATATCCGTCTTCGTAACCGCGCCGGAAACCTTCGCGGAAGTAGTATCGGTATTCGTCCAAACCGACATAATAACTGTTATAACCGTAGCTTGCGTCTTCGTAACCGAAGGTGCCGTTATAACTGGAATTCCAACGGTCTTGACGATCTGCCTGACCTGCGCGGTAGCCTTCTTCATAACCGTATTGGACGGCTTGGCGAAGCATCTGCGCGCCGTATTGGCTGGTGTAGTAATAATTTCCGCCGCGATTGTAGCGGTAATTATTGATCAGGTTATCGTAATAACGCGCCTGTTGCAGACGGAGTTGGTCGCGTCTTAACTGTTCGAGATAACGCTGTTGGTAACGATACTGCGCCATTCGACGCTGCTGTTGAAGCTGTCGGCGGCGTTGTTCTTCGACACGCTGCTGGTTGCGCCATTGCTGCTGATAAGCATTCAAACGCTGACGTTGAAGCTCCTGCTGCTGCTGACGATTGTATTGTTCGTAACGGCGTTGCTCGGTGCGCTGTTGATTACGATTCCAATTGCCGTCGTTTTGCTGACGATTGCGTTGAGTCTGCTGTTGTTGCTGCTGACGCTGTTGTTCCTGAACCCGTCTTTGCTGCTGCTGACGGCGCTCTTCATTCTGGCGTTGATTCTGCCAGTTGGGTTGCTGACGCTGTTCCTGCTGCTGACGCTGTTGTTGTTCGCGCAAACGTTCTTGCTGTTCCTGTTGCTGTTTGCGGCGAAGCGCATCCTGCTGCTGTTGCTGATTATTCTGTTGTCGCTGTTGCTGTTGCTGACGCCATTGATCCTGCTGGCGGCGCTGATTTTCCTGTTGCTGTTGACGCTGTTGATTCTGCCGTTGCTCCTGCTGCTGACGTTGTTGATTCTGTCGCTGCTCTTGTTGCTGACGGCGTTGTTCCTGGCGTTGTTGATTCTGAACCTGACGCTGTTGCGGTTCTTCTTCCTTCTTTTGCTGTTCCTGACGCTGTTCATTGCGACGGTCACGATTTCTTTGCCCGTTGGCAATATCGGTTGCGCCGAAAAAAACGAGTCCGCCGATCATCAACGAAAGACCTGACTGTTTGATATATTTCGATTGCATATTAACCCCCAAATTCTAAATGAGAAAACTAAAAATTAGTTCCTGTGAGTTTAATGGGCAATCATTGTGCCATAATTTCAAACCTAGTAAATATAGAGGTAAGAGGCTGAAAACAAAATAGAAAACCAAACCATTTCCGACAAGTGTAGCCCTTATCGGATAACGGTTAAACTCAATCGGCTTTCTGAAATTCGTATGAAATCCGCACGTTCAGAACGCCGTTCGAGATTTCGTGGCGGATGCCGTTTGCCTTCATTTTCAGACTGCCGGAATTCTGAATCGGCACGATAAACGAGATTCTGTCCATCGCCAAAATCTGAATCGGATTAATTTTTCTGTCAATCGAACCCTGCACCATCCGCGCCAAAAATGCGCCGCCGATGCCGCCCGCGCCGCTAAGATTGACGTTCAAAACTTTGGCGCGACCGACAAGCGCCTGTTTCTGCTCGTCGAATTCCAGAACGATTGTTGTTTCCGCAACTCCCGCAAATTCGACACAGCCGACGAATGGTGGATTGTAATTGCCGGTAAAAGCAATCGGCGCGATTACACGCCCTTCGCGGAAACGAACCGCCGTGCGAGTTCCGTCAATCTCGCGTTCGAGCCGGAGTTTATCGGGGCAAAGGCTGTTTTCCAAAATTTCCTGTTTGGCTTCGGATTTCACATTAATGAAAGCGGCTTTTCCGCCTTCGTCCGTTCGCTCTTTCTCCTGGTCCCGAACTTCTGACAGAGGAAATTCCGGCGGATTCGTGTTCTTAAACAGCGCGTCGAGCAGCGCGTCGAAGAACTGCTCGTTGAGCTGAATATTAACATCCGCCGTCTGCGCCTGTGCCGAAGAGATCAGCAGAAAAACCGATAAAATCAAACCTGAAAACTTTCTCATCCTGTATGCCTCGCGGTCAAAAATCCTTGTCGTAAAAACTGTAACGTTTAATAGAGATAAAGCGCAAGACGCAGGTTGTCCTGAAAATTTAAATCTGCCCGATTTTCGTTTTCAAAACTTATAAACCGCTGCGCACAATATCGTGCAGACGCAAAAGCCCGACCGCCGCGCCCGATTCGTCAACGACGGGCAGAACGGAAATCTGCGACGGGCGGTTTTCCATTGTGTTGAGCGCGTCAAAAGCGAGCATTTCGGGATTCGCGGTAATCGGATTTTTCGTCATCATTTGCGCGGCGCTGAGATTAGAAAGATTTTCGGGCGCGGTTTTTTCGATAGTGCGTCGCAGATCGCCGTCGGTCACGATGCCGATCAATTTTTCTTCACCGTCAACGACATTGACCGCGCCGAGCGCGAATTTCGAGATCGCTTTGACGACTTCGAGCCAGCCCGATTCGGGCGCGACGTTCGGGCTTTCGTGCATCAAACTCGCAACTTTTAAGGTCAGCCGTTTGCCCAAACGTCCCGCCGGATGATTGGCGGCAAAGGCTTCGGCGGTCAGATTTTTCGCCTGCATCAAAGTCATTGCGAGCGCGTCGCCAACCGCCAAAGCAACGGTTGTCGAAGTCGTCGGCGCGAGGTTGAGCGGGCAGGCTTCCTTATCAACCGACGCGTCGAGAACCACATCGGCATTTCTTCCGAGCGTCGAATTCACATTGCCGACAATCGCAATCAGCGAAACTTCGCGCTTTTTTAACGCGGGCAAAAGCGCGAGAATCTCGTCGGTTTCGCCGGAATTGCTCAAAGCGATAATACAATCGCCGTGCGTTATCACGCCAAGCCCGCCGTGCAGTGCGTCGGTCGGATGCAGAAAAACCGCAACCGTGCCGGTCGAAGTCATCGTGTCGGCGATCTTGTTGGCGATAATGCCCGATTTGCCGACACCGATGATGACGATCTTGCTGCCGCAATCGAAAAGAAGTTTGACCGCTTTTTCGACCGATTCGCGGTCTAAAATATTTGCCGTCCGCTCGATGGCGGCGGCTTCGAGTTTCAGAAGTTCAACGACCTGAGAAAATGTTTCAGACACGAGAAATAATTTACCACTTTTAGAGATTTTTTTAACGCAAAGACACCGAGATGCAATGGTTTTTAGATTTTTAGCGACCGTAATTTTCCCTTTAAATTCTTTGCGCCTTTGCGGCTCGGCGGCTTTGCGTTAAAATTCCGGTTTTATTTTTGCTCGGGCGGCGCGGGCGCGAAAACGTCGAAAACGATCTGCCATTTATTTTCGCGCAGCTTCCAGACCTGCAGGAAATTTCCCTTTTCGAGCGTTTTGCCGCTTTTGTCGTTGACGGTGTAACTGTTGCTGATATAAGCCATATCAGCCGCGCCGACGAAAACCGAGCGTTTGGCAAAATTGACGGTTGATTTGATGTTTTTGAATTCGCCTAACGCGTTTTGTTTGCCGATGATCGGCATTTTTCCTTCACGCAAAATCCGCACGTCGTCGGCGAAAAAGCTTTTATAGGCTTTATTAATACCTTGTTTTGTCGCCATTTCAAAAAATGCCGTTGAAGCGTCGGCGGCGGAATATTTTTTCTCGTTTAATTCCTTGCCCGAATCGGCGGGCGAAGTCCATTTTGTTTCGGTGTTCGGCTGTTCGTGCGAGATTCCGAGATCAACGACGGCTTTATAGCTTCCGTCGGGCTGACGCTGCCAGACGGTCGCGTATTCGCCGTAAAAAGCGGCGGTGTCGTCTTTGCCCTTCGGTTTGTAAACCGAATTTCCGGTCGAATAGCCGAGCGCACCGTTCGATGAAACGTCTATAAAAGTCGGATTCCAAAAAAGCGCGGCGGGCGAAGCCGTTTGCGCGGTAAAATATTCGATACAGTTGACCGGATAACCCGGAAAAAAGCAAATTCCGTCCTTCGTCGAAAACTCGATAAAGGCACGGTTCAAACCTTTTTCGGCGACGGCTTTCTCGAACGCCTTTTCCGTGTCGTAGATTTTCTGCAAATTTTCCTGCGCGAAAATGTTCGTGAAAGCGAAAATAAGTAAAGCTAGAAGTAAGATTTTTTTCATAATGATAATTCAAAGTTTTGATAAAGTTTTGAGTCCCGCCTTTAGGCGGCAATTCGTGTTTCGGATTATACGTTTCAGGTTTACTCAAAATTTTATTTTAAACCATAAAGCCGCCTAAAGGCGGAACTCAAAACTTTTTAATTTTATTTCTTCGGCGGGATCGGGTTAAAAATGTCGAGCATGATCTGCCATTTGCCGCCGCGATTTTTCCAGATTTGGACGAAATTCCATTTTTTTACCGAATTGTCTTTGCCGCTCAACTGGTAAACGCCGTGAACATACATCATATTACCGAAAATTTTCGAGGTATTGCCGGTAAAATTCAAAAAAGACGACGGCGGAAATTCCTTGTCGAGCTTTTCGAGCGCGAGAAAAGCGTTTTGTTTCCCGTAAAACGGCAGACTTCCTTCGCGCAGAACGAGGCAGTCGTCGGCGAG
>JALHNX010000022.1:0-35492 GCA_022843305.1 Pyrinomonadaceae bacterium
GAAACTTTTCTGGCGTTTCTTGTTCCCGAAAACAATAAATCATGGGAACACGCGAAAAATTCGGTTGCCGCTTTGGAAGAAAAACCTTTCAAAAAAATTCACACAACGAAAGCCGAAATTCATACTTTTCTCGCTTGGCAAGAAGAACCCGGAAAGCCTTTCGGACAAGCGATTACGGCAAAATATCTGCAAACCGACAATCCGAATTGCGAAAAATTCGTTGAATGGCTGAAACGTCTTTTTGTTGATTAGATTGAAATTTTTACTTTTTGGAAATCACTTTTCTTTTCACCAAATCGAATTTCTCGCCCGCTTTGAGCAGGTTTATCATAAACGTCGCTTTTTTGCTGCTTCCGTCCACGATCATCACGTAACTCGCGCCGGCGATTTCGGCGAAGCGGTTGTCTTTAACGAGTAGCGCGGTGTCTTCGTCAATGCCGATGCCGAGCATTTGCGGATTTGCGAGAACAAGTCCGAAGAGGCGATTCTGGCGTTGGCGTTTGATGAAATGCTGGTCGAGAATCGTGTTCGGCAAAAGTCCCAAACCTTTTCGCGTGCCGACTTTTTTGCCGTCTATCACGGTCAGATCGTTTTCGCCCGTCATCATCGGCGTTGACATCAGCGCCGCGCCTGCGCTCGTGCCGCCGAAAACCGCGCCCGCGTCGTATTTTTCGCGCAGGGCGTTGTAAAGCGGTTCGTCCTTTAAGACTTCCATAATCCGATTCTGGTCGCCGCCCGAAAAAAACACGCCGGTCGCGTTTCTCAATTGTTCGAGAAATTGTTTGCGTTTTTCCGCGTCGAGCGGTGTTAAGGGCGCGTGTTCAAAAGAGTTTACGGGAAATTTTTCAAAATCCTTTTTGAGCGCATCGAAACTTTCCTGCGGAACGCCGCTCGCCCATGTGATTATCAAAATCCGCGCTTTTTCTTTGCCGCCCGCCCATTCGACAAAGCGCGCGAGGCTTTCCGGCGGACGCGCACCGCCGCCGATTACGACCAGTCTTTGCTGCGCCGAAACATTGAAAACTAAGATAACGGTGCATAAAAAAAGATTTAATATCCGCCGAAAATATGAATTTTTCACTGAAAATCTTCTCCCGAAATGTTTTGAATGTTTTACCGAAAATGGATGTAAAGCGCAACTCTTACAGAACTATTACGTTTGCGCGTCCGCCAATCTGTTACGCTTAAAATGTATTATTTTATAAGTTCTAAATTATTCAAATGCAAAATGTTATCGAATTTAAGGCTTCACGGCAAAACATTAATTGGAAAAATTTATCCATCGTCACGAGCTTTCATCTTTTAACGATTGTCGCTTTGTTTTACTTTAGCTGGCAGAATCTGGCAGCGATGCTCATCGGCAACTGGATCGTCGGAAGTCTGGGCGTCGGGCTCGGTTATCACCGCCTGCTCACGCACCGCAGTTTTAAAGCTCCGAAATGGCTCGAATACACTTTGACGGTTTTCGGCGCGATGGCGATTCAGGACGACGCTCCGAAATGGGTGACGACGCACCGCATTCATCATCAATTTACCGAAACCGACAAAGATCCGCATTCGACAAAACCCGGATTCTGGTGGGCGCATCTCGGCTGGATCATTCGCGGAACGGCGAACGATCACGACGCGGCGACGATTAAAAAATACGTTCCCGATCTGATGAAGGATAAATTTCACGTCGCGCTCGCGCGGTTTTATTATCTGCCATTGCTTATTTCAGGCGTGATTTTGTTTGCGATCGGCGGCTGGACGATGGTTTTGTGGGGCGTTTTCGCGCGGGTCGTGTTCGGCTGGCATTCGACGTGGTTCGTCAATTCGGCGACGCATTTTTGGGGTTCGCGTGAGTTTGAAACGAAGGACGATTCGACCAACAGCGCGTGGGTTGCGATTTTGACATTCGGCGAAGGCTGGCATAATAATCATCACGCGCAACCGAGTTCGGCGCGGCACGGTTTGAAATGGTATCAATTCGACCAAAACTGGCTGACGATTCGGCTGTTTGAAAAGCTCGGATGGGCAAAACAAATCCGTCTTTTCGACGCGGAAAAACCCGTCGTCGAACTAAAAAAAGCGGCGTAAAGCAGCTATTACAAAACTCTTACATTCACAGGTCGAAAAACCTGTTACGATTAACATCTAAAGAAAAGGCGCGAGAGAACGCGCCTGAATTTCAGCAATTACAGAGAGGGTTTCCAAATGCAGAACGTAGTTAATATCAATCAGGCAAAATCATTAAAAATTCAATGGTCAACCATTATCGCCGTGACGCTTTTTCACGCGATGGCGGTTGCCGCGCTTTTCACATTCAGCTGGCAGAATTTAGCCGTCGCCGTTCTTTTCTGGTGGATCGCAAACAGCGTCGGAGTCGGGATCGGTTATCACCGTCTTTTAACGCATCGCGGATTTAAAACCCCGAAATGGGTCGAATATATTCTGACTTTCTGCGGAACGCTGGCTTTGCAGTCGGGCGCGATCAACTGGGTCACGACGCACCGCAAACACCACGCATTTACCGAAACCGAACAAGACCCGCATTCGCCGATCAAAGGTTTATATCACGCGCACATCGGCTGGATTTTTCAGGGCGAAGGACAGAATCAGTCGGAAGCCTCGATGATGCGTTATACGCCGGATATGATGCGCGATCCCGTTCAGCGTTTTATGAACAAGTATTACTGGGTCAGCTCGATTTTGCTGGCGATTCCTTTATATGCTTTCGGCGGATTTTCGATGATTTTCTGGGCGATCGGTCTGCGCGTCGTGTTCGGCTGGCAGACAACGTGGCTCGTTAATTCGGTCACGCATACGTGGGGAACGCGCCGCTTCGATTCGCGCGATACTTCGACCAACAACGGTTTGGTCGCCGCGCTGACGTTCGGCGAAGGCTGGCACAACAATCACCACACCTATCCGCGTTCGGCGAAACACGGTTTGACGTGGAAGGAAATTGACCTTAACTGGATGCAGATCTGGACGCTCGAAAAACTCGGTCTGGCAACGGACGTTTACGCTTTCCGTTTGGAAGACGAAGAAGTCGAAACCAACGAACAATTGCAAAAAGCGGCTTAAAAAAGTATAAAAGCTGAAAAGTGAAAGAGTGAAAAAGGCGGCGTTTGAATAAAACGTAAATCCTTTTTCACTTTTTCACTTTTTCACTTTTATACTTTAGAAAATGCGAAGACGAAAAAGCACAATCTTCTTTCTGGTTCTGGGCATCTGTCTGATCACGCTCGCGGTCGCGCTCAATATCGGCTGGATTCTGCTCAATCTGCGCGAAGTTGCGCTGATGGTTTTCGGGATTGTTTTTTTCGCGGTGATTATTACCGGCGTTGTTTTGAACACGATTTTTCTGCTTCGTGAAATCCGCCGCAACGAACAGCACGACGCTTTTCTGAATGCCGTCACGCACGAGCTGAAAACGCCGATCGCGTCGATCAAACTTTATCTCGAAACCCTGAAAACGCGGAACGTCGCCGAAGACAAACGGCGCGAATTTTACGACGTGATGCTTACCGACAGCAACCGTCTTTTGACGACCGTCGAACAGGTTTTGCAGGCGAGCCGGACAAAGGAAAAACAGCGTCAGCTCAATATTTCGGAAATAAATTTAAGCAAACTGCTGAGCGAATCAATCAAGATCACGCAGACGCGCTATAAACTCGATGAAAATGTCATAAAACTGACCGAACCGGCGGAAGAAATAATTCTTTCGGGCGATGCTTCGGAACTGCAAAGCGCTTTTACGAATCTTTTCGACAACGCCGTCAAATACTCGTCTGACGAGCCGAAAATTTCTGTCCGCGTCAAAAAATCGAACGAAAGAAAAGTTCAGATATTCATCAAAGACAACGGAATCGGGCTTGAAAAGAGCGAACTGAAACGCATTTTCAAACGCTTTTACCGCGTCTCGAACGTTTCGACGCAGGAAAAAAAAGGCACCGGTCTGGGGCTTTTCATCGTCCAGTCAATTATTAAACGGCACGGCGGAAAAATCTGGGCGGACAGCAAAGGCGAAGGCAAAGGCACGACGTTTATCGTGCAGATGCCTTTAGCCGATTAATTTAAATGTTACTGTGCGCGGTTCAATGGCGAATCGTAATAATTACAAAGCATCGGCAGTAGAGTATCGGCGTTTTCCATGATCGCCGCGCGGCGGTCTGCGGGCAGTAAAGGCAAAACATCAATGCCGACAATGACGTGCAGAAATTCTCTGACCGCCGCTTTTTTATCACCGATCTGCGCCAAACGAACCGCTAAGTTAAATGCCTTCTTCTGCTGAGACAAGAGCGACATTCCTTCTTCGTCGAAAAGTTCGGGAAAAGGACTCGGTTCGCCCAAAACCAGACTGCCGACCAGTTCGGGATGCGTCTGCGCCGCCATTAAAGCGATTGACGCGCCGTAAGAATGCCCGACTAAATGAGCTTTTTCAAGATTCAGAGCCTTCAGGAATCCGACCAGATCCGCCGTGTGCCGCGCACGCGTATAATTCAAATCGTTTTCTTCGCGTTCGTTCGGCTGATGCCCGCGCCGGCTGTAGGAAATAACGCGGTAATCGTTTGAAAAAGCCTCGAATTGTTCCTGCCAGGTGCGAAAATCGCTGACCGCGCCGTGGATGAAAACCAGCGGGTCGCCGCTTCCTTTTTCGATATAAGCCAGATTCGTTCCGCCCGCCGCAACTCGTTTCACGGGCAAATTTGCTGTCTCATTTATGTTCATAAAATACTCCTTTATGTTTTTTATTAACTTACCTTACGCGGTTTGATATAATTTGCGGCTCTGCCGCCCGATCTGCGGAAAGGCTCTGCCTTTCCGAGCGCGTTTCAAGAAATTTAGGGCTGTGCCTTGAATTTCTACAGCTAAAAGTGAGGCACAGCCTCAACTTTTTGAGCGGCTTTTCTGAAAGTCACAGCCTTTCCGCACATCAACGGGCACAGCCCGAAAAAATCCCGCATCGCGTAAGGTGAGTTATTAAATTGAGCCTGATAAATTCAGACGCGGCGATTAAACCCTTCTGGTCGTGCGCGGTGCGCGCCGCATCGGGAACATCGGCGGCGACGAACCGGCTTGGATCGTGCCGACGATCTCGAATCCGTGCCGCGCGTAAAGCGTGATGTTGCGCGGATTTGAAGATTCCAAGTAAGCGGGCAGTCCTTCGCGGTCGCAGATTGCCAGAGCATACTGCATAAGCATCGCGCCATAGCCTTTGTTCTGCTGCGTCGGGTCAACGCCGATCATCGGCAGATACCAGTGCGGCTCTTTCGGATGAAATTTGCCCATCTGCTCGAAAACCGCGAAAAGATCGTCCTGTAAATCCTTGGAAACCGTATTTTGAAAAAGCGCAACCAGCGCGTCTTCATCGGCATTGACATCGGGTGCTAACCACAGTGCCGCCGCCGAAAAACTGTTGACGTAATAAGCGGTTTCCGTTTCGAACGCCTTGCCGCCGAACAGACGGATAAAATTCGGAAAATATTCGAGATACTGCTGCGAATTCGGATATGCCCAACGCGCGATCGGGTCGGTGCTGAACGCGAGCGTGATAACGTCAACGATCTGCCGTTTGCCCGACGTTCCGGCGCTTTTGATAAAACTCGCCGAACCATTTCTGACCGCTAATTTATTTGTTAAAGATTCAACTAACATTTTCGTTTCCTCCTTTTTTAATCATTGTTTCGATAATTTGCCGTTTTTAATCACGACGCGTTCCGAACCCGAAATTTTGATTTTGCCGATGCCGACAACTTCGATTTCGCAATTGCCGCAAATGCTCAAGACGCTCGAATTGCCGTCAATCCACGTGTTGCGCGTCGTCGAGCTTTCGTGAACTTTGACTTCATAGCGTTTGCCGTCTTCGTTCCGCAGATCACCCGCCGTCACGCTTGCCGCCAAAAGCAGGAAAACAATCAGGAATTTAGTTATTAAACCGATTTTTTTCATTATAATTACTCCTTCATATATAAATTCCGAGAAGCGTTTTTGCGCCCTCGACTAAAAAGACGAAAACGGCTGACGAAACAGGACATTGAAAAAGATTTAAAAAAGTTCAGAGTCCAAACTTCAGCTTGCCTTTTTCACTTGCGACATATCACGGAAGACACGCTAAAGCGTGAACTCTGAACTCTTTAACTCATTCAAGCCCGAGATTCAGCGTGCCGACGACGCGGCGGACGGAAGATTCGAGCGACAGACCGAGCGTGCCGACCGGCATATCGTCAAGAGCCGCGTGAAGCTGCGGAAATTTGCGGCAAAGGTCTTCAAACTGATTTCCCTCGCCGCCGCTTAAAAGTCGCGCTTCCATAACGTGCGCGTTAAGACATAAAATCGTCCACCAACCGCTTTTGCCGAAGGCTTTTTCGCCGACGGCGCGGCTAATCACGCCGTCAACCGAGACGCTGAGTTTGTCTTTTTTCCGCAAATACCGTTGATATTCCTTGATTAATATCGCCGTATTTTTGTCCATCGCACCCGTCGGTTCGGGAAACTTGAACTTGCGAAAAAAAGGACGTTCTGCCAAAGCATATTTCAGCATCGCCTGCACGACCATCACATCATCTTTCAGATTCACGCCGTTTTCGCCGACCGAAGCCGTCAGATTGATATTTGCAATATCACCAAAAAAATTTTCTATCTGTGCCATATAATTATTCCTCAAAATATAAATTAAGAGCATTTTTGCAACGCTCCACTTTAAAAACGGATTTGCCGCGCAAAACAGGACACGCCGGAAACCGAACCTTTCTTTTTCGCGTTTAATGATTGTGATAAATTAGTAAAACCTGATTTGACGCGATTTACAGTTAAGATTTTTTTGTGAGGAGTTCGGATGAATCAACCGGCGACGCAGAAGGAAATAACGCGCTTGCTTCTGGCTTGGGGCGCGGGCGACAAAGCGGCTTTGGACGAGCTGATGCCGCTCGTCTATGCCGAACTTCGCAAACTGGCGCGAAATTATATGCGTCAGCAGCCCGCCGACCATACTTTGCAGACGACCGCACTCGTCAACGAAGCTTACTTGCGTTTGATCGATTCGAGCCGCGTCAACTGGCAGAACCGGACGCATTTTTTTGCGATCTCGGCGCAGTTGATGCGCCGCATTCTGGTTGATTTCGCCCGCAAACGCAGCAGTCTGAAACGCGGCGGCGAAGTGCAGATGGTCGAACTCGACGAAGCGCTCATTGTTCCTTTAGAGCAAAAGACGGATCTGGTCGCGCTCGACGATGCCCTGAAAATTCTTGCCGAAATGAATCCGCGTCAGGGTCAGGTTGTCGAATTGCGCTATTTCGGCGGTTTGAGCGAAGAGGAAATCGCCGAGCATCTCGAAATTTCGGTGCGCACCGTCCGCCGCGACTGGAGCATCGCACGGGCGTGGCTGTTTAGAAAACTGTCAGAACCGCCTGCGGTAGCGGGCGGGTAAATTTTTCGGTATGTGGAATGAACACAGCGTCGGATTGGCGATCGATTATGTATTTAACGGGCAAGGTGATGAATTGCCTGATTTTGACTGAGTAAAATTTTACCCGCCCGCTACCGCAGGCGGTTCTGACTTGAGCGAAACCTGCCCGCTACCGCAGGCGGTTCTGACCGGGATATGTCGCCTGAGCGTTGGGAACAAATTACAGAGATTTATCATTCTGCGCTGGAATTAGAGCTTGGCGAGCGATTAGCTTTTCTCGACGCGGCTTGCGCGGACGACGATTCTCTGCGCCGCGAGGTCGAATCTTTACTCAAAGCCGATTCTGAAGCGGGCGATTTTATCGCGCATCCGGCGTTTCACGACGCGGCTTCGCTGCTTACCGTTAAGACGGACGTGCCTTTGGCGGTCGGGCAAAATCTCGGTCATTACAAAATAATTTCGCGGCTCGGCGCGGGCGGCATGGGCGAGGTTTATCTTGCCAAAGATTCAAAATTAAATCGGGAAGTCGCGATTAAAATTCTGCCCGCTTCGTTTGCCGAAAATCCGAATTACCTGCGGCGTTTTCAGACCGAAGCCGAAGCCGCCGCGACGCTCAATCATCCGAACGTCGCCGTTATCTATTCGGTCGAAAACACGGACGGGCGCTCGTTTATCACGATGGAATACGTTGCGGGCAAAACGCTCGACGCGGCGATTCCGCCGCGCGGTTTCGATGTCAAAAACTTTCTCGATCTTTTTATTCCGCTGGCGGACGCGCTCGCGCAGGCGCACGAAAAAGGTGTCATTCACCGCGACATTAAACCCGGAAATATTATCATCACGCCCGAAGGCACACCGAAAATTCTCGATTTCGGTCTCGCACAGATTGACCGCCCGAAAGCGAATGAAGACGAATCAACGCTAAAAATCACGCAGACCGGACAGATCTTCGGCACACCATCCTATATGTCGCCCGAACAAGCCGAAGGCAAACAGATTGACCACCGGAGCGACATTTTCAGCTTCGGCGTCGTAATGTATGAAGCGATCACCGGAACGCGCCCGTTCAAGGGCGATTCTTACGCTTCGATCATCAGCAATCTGCTCAAAACCGACCCGATCTCGGTTTCGCAGCTCAAATCGGAAACGCCGTATTTGCTGGCGCGTCTGATCAGCCGCTGTCTGAGCAAATCGCGCGGCGTGCGCTTTCAGTCAATGCGCGAAGTCCGCGCCATTCTTGAAGAAACCAGGGCGGCAATCGAAGCCGGAGTTTCGATGGATAGTGCTTCGAACCCGTTTTTGCTGAAACAAAAAACGGTTTCCCGCCGGTGGCTGATCGCGCCCGCCGTTTTGGTGATCGCGCTGTCGGTTTCGGCATATTTTTATTTTCAAACCGCGCCGTCCAAACCGCCGCTCAATTTTGCGAATATGACTTTGCGCAAGCTCTCGCAAAGCGGCATGACCAGCTACGCGCACATCACGCCGGACGGAAAATCAATCGTCTATATTATGCTCGACAAAGACGAAGGACGCTCGCTCTGGATTCGGCGCATCGAAGACCGCAATGCACTTCAGCTGATCTCGAAAGGACTGCGGCAATTTTGGGGCGGCTTGGGAATTTCGCCCGACGGAAACCATATCTTTTACATTCTCGCCGACGAAAACGCGCGTTTCGGAACACTCTACCGGATTTCGAGTCTAGGCGGAAGCCCGCGCAAATTGATCGAAAACGTCAACGATGTCGGCTCGGTTTCGCCCGACGGGCAGCGCATCGTTTTTGCCCGCTACACCGAAAAAATGCAGATTCTGTCGGCAAATGCGGCGGACGGCGGCGACGAGCGCGTTATTCATACGGGCGCGCCGGACGAACTTTTCCGCGACCCGCAGTTTTCAGCCGACGGCAAAAGCGTCTTTTTCAGCAAGCGGAAATCCGTCAGCGGTAAGACTTCATGGTCGCTCGTCGAAGTTCCCGTCGAGGGCGGTGCCGAGGGGACAATTCTCGAAACCAGCGGAAAAAGAATCGGCGAACTGGCGGTTTTGAAGAACGGCAAGGGAATACTTATCAACCGCACCGACGATGTTTCCAATCTCCAGCAGATTTATTACGTTTCGCTGCCCGACGGCAAAGAACAGCGCATCACCAACGATCTGAACTCTTATCACGGTGTCAACGTCAGCAGCGACGGAAACACGATTGCGGCAACGCAGAATCTGACCGTCAGAGATATTTGGACGGGCAAGGACGCAGAAAGTCTGCGGCGGGTAACGACCGAATCGAATGTTTATTCAAGGGCGGCGTTCACACCCGACGGGCGGATAGTTTATGACGCGCTCGATAATAATCGTCCGAACATCTGGATAATCAATCAGGACGGAACAAACGCGCAACAATTGACACCCAACGATTCGTTTAATGCCGAGCCGCAGGTTTCTGCGGACGGACGCTTTATCGTCTTTTCGTCCGACCGCACGGGCGAAAACAAGATTTGGCGAATGAACACGGACGGCAGCAATCCGACGCTTCTCACAAACGTCAGCGGACCGGCTTACGCGCCCGTTATCTCGCCCGATTCAAGCACCGTCTGGTTTCAGTGGAATCGGAACAACAAACTCGTGTTAGGTAAAATCCCGCTCGGCGGCGGCGAAGCGGTCGAACAGCAGCCGAACTTCGGCGACAATCTCTGGGCGGTTTCGCCCGACGGTAAACAATTGGCGCAGGTCTTTTTCGACGGGCAAAGCAATCAATTTAAGACGCGCGTCCGTCCTTTGAACGCGGAAGAACCGTCAAAGATTTATAATATTCCGGCAAGTTTTATCCTGAATTGGACAGCCGACGGTAAAAATCTGCTTTACCGCAGTATTGACACGACCCCCGAAATGTTTTCGATTCTCTGGATGCAATCGGTCGAAGGCGGCGAACCGAAACAATTCTTGTCGGTCAAACCCGACCGCATCACGAACATCGCGCAATCAGCCGACGGCAAACAAATCTTAATTATCCGCAGTAAATCTTTGTCCGATGCCGTGATGCTCAGCAAAATCTCAAACGAATAAAACCTGACAAAAGAGTAAAAGCCGTTTTGTTTCCGGCGCGTTTTGTGCGAATAATTTTTTATGAACAGAGTTTTGATTGTCGAGGACGAAGAACATCTGGCGGACGGTTTGCGGTTTAATCTCGAAGCCGACGGTTTCGAGGTCGAAACCGCTTACAACGGCGAGCTTGCGCTCGAAAAGTTTTTTGTCGAAAACAAAACGTTTGACGTGATCGTGCTGGACGTGATGATGCCGCGCAAGAACGGTTTCGAGGTTGCGCGCGCACTCAGAGAATCCGAAAATTTCACGCCGATTCTGATGCTCACCGCGCTCGGCAAACCCGAAGACGTTTTGGACGGTTTCGAGGCGGGCGCAGACGATTATCTGCCGAAGCCTTTCGATCTGTCGGTTTTCACGGCGCGTCTGAACGGACTGCTGCGCCGCCGCGAATGGTTTGCGCGTGAACGCGGCGCGGCAAAACCGCCGACCGAAAACGATACTTTTACCGTCAACGGCAAAACGATCGATTTCGACAATCTCGAACTGAAAAGCGATCAGGAGACGATTCACCTGACATTGATGGAAGCCAAACTCCTGCGCTATCTGATCGAAAACGAAGGCAAACCCGTTTCGCGCAAGACCATTTTGGAAGAAGTCTGGGATTTGCACGAAGACACCGACACGCGGGCGATTGATAATTTTATCGTCCGTTTAAGAAAATATCTCGAAAACGACCCGACCAAACCGCAAATTCTGCAAACCGTCCGCGGTGTCGGCTACCGGTTTTTTAAGGAAGATTAGACACTAACTTTTTCTTTCCAGAACTTTCAATCGAACGCGCCAGTTTTCCGCGAGATTAAAGCGGTGAATTTCGATTTCGGGCGAAATCACGCTTGCCGGAAAATCGAAATCACGGTG
Organism: Pyrinomonadaceae bacterium; assembly: GCA_022843305.1. Taxonomy (GTDB): domain Bacteria; phylum Acidobacteriota; class Blastocatellia; order Pyrinomonadales; family Pyrinomonadaceae; genus JAFDVJ01. The sequence continues at coordinate 11,345 of JALHNX010000022.1, forward strand.
AAACGAAAGCGTCGGCGCGACCAGATAACAAATCGCCGGCGCAGCCGCGATTTCCAAATCGCCGAAAAGCCGCGCTTTGTTCAGATTTCCCCTGCGTCTTTGCAGCTCGATCTTGCGCCAGTAATCGGCGGCTTGAAAAGCCATCTCGCGGTCGGGCGCGGTTTTCAGCTCGACGATCACGAGCCGCCCGTCTTTACGCAACGCGAGCAGATCAATTTTATCGCGTTCGGCGCGAAACTGGTGATAAAGCGGCGAAAGCACGAGATTCGCGTCCAAAAGTTTGATATTCCGGCGCAGAACGGCTTCGAGCCACGCTTCGGGCGCGGACAGATAAAGCCGGTGCCGTTTATTGGGCGAATCCGCACGGCGGAATTTTTGCAGGTTTTCGATCAATTCCGTAAATTCGCCGAAATTGTTTTCCGCCAATAACTGCCGCGTCTGTTCAACGCCGAACCAGAGTTTTTCTTTGTCGAAAACCTTTCTGATCCGCGCAAACGGCAAACCGTTAAACCGCAGAGTTTCGCCGTTTTTTGCAAAAACCGCGTCAATTTCAGCGGGCGAAATTTCGATAATTTTTCGCGCCGTTTCGCTGAGTTCCCAATTTTCTGCGAGCTTGATCTCACGCGCTTTTGCCCCGCGCCACAAATCCGCGAGCTGCAAAGGCGGCAAATCTTTAATAATTTCTTCGCTTTGCGTCTTTGCGGATTCACGGGAAATTTCTTTGATTAAAATTCTCGATTTCCAGCTTTCCCGCAAAAGCGCGTGAAGTTTCTGCAATTTCTTCGCCGGCGGCTTTTCAGCCAGAATCCAAATCGTTTCAAGCGGATTCCTTTTGCGGTTTTGCAATTTTACGAGCCAAAAGATCGCCGCCGAAAGCAAAATTTCGGGCGTTAAAGTTTCGCTCACGTCGCTCAGCGCGGCGGTTTGTTTTTTTTGCCGGTCTTCAAAAAGAATCTGCGCGAAACGCCCGCCGTCTTTGTTCAGTTCGACGCGGACGAGCTTTATGTTCGGAAAAGTTTCTTTGATGATTTCCGCGATCTTATTGGCTTTTTCAAGTCTGGCGAGTTCGACCGACGCGCTCAAGTCCTTCGCCAAAACACGCGGAACGAGCCGGAATTTTGCGCGTTCCTTTTCAAAGTTGCGCGTCAAATCGAGCAAAATCTTATCGTTTTTCGTTTGAAAATCGGCGACGCGCCACGTCTGAAAACCTTTGTCATCGAGAAAACCGAAAAGCAGTTTATTGCGCTCGAAAGTAACTTCGATCTCCGTCTTTTGAAGCGCGAAACTCCTTCCCGAAGCGTCAATCAAAAGCCATTCTTGATAGGCATCAAGCAGAGCTTGCAGTTCTAATCGGGAGTTGTCGGGATTTTGCATTTTATGAAATACGGAAAGAAAAATTTTACATTCTGCATTTTACATTCTGCATTAATTTGCAAAATAAGCGTTAATTTCTGCGATTTAATGAAAAATGTAAAATGCAGAATGTTAAATTATGTTTTCTTTGCCGTTAAATTACCAGTCATATTTTTCCTCGAAAAATTCGATCATCCGCTTTGACCAGACCGTGTAGCCTTTTTCGGACGGATGCAGTCCGTCGGCGAAAAAATCTTCGGGCACGGTCGTCGGCTGGTGAAAGTAAAAAACGCGCTCCATTTCCGAGGTAAATTCCCGCGCGTTCGCGTCGTGCAGAGCCGAAAGATGCCCGAGAATGAATTTTATCGTGAACGGCAGAACCGGCGAGAGGCGAACGGCGGGCGCGTTCGTGATAAAAAACGTCGCGTCCGGGTTTTTTTCTTTCAAAATCCCGATCAGCCGCCGCATATCGCGCCGGAAAACGCGCGGGCTGCGGAGCGATAAAACCTCGTTGCCGCACAAGGCGAGCATTATGTAATCGAATTTTTCGTCCGGGATTTCCGGCACGAGTTCGCGGATCGTCCGATTGATTGTGATCCCGCTTTTGCCGACAACCTGCCACTCGACGGATTTGCCGATTTTCCCGCCCAAAAAGCGGGAAAACTGTCCCGCGAGCCCCGTTTCATGCGTGCTTGCGCCGACTCCGGCGGCAGTTGATTCGCCAAGCACAAGAAGTTTGACGCTTTCTTTGCCGAGCGCAAATTGCCCGCGTTTTTCGCCGTCTGCATCCGGCAAGCGCCCGATCTTACGGCGCACGTATTGACCTTGCAGATACAAAAACGGCGCGAACGGCAGAATGATAATGCCGCCTAAAACATAGATCGTTTGCCAGAGAATCAGATTCATCGTGAAAAATTCAACAGTTTCAAATGTTTTCGGCGCGTTATGCTAAAATTACATTTTCGCCAATGTTTTCATCTAATCTTACCAAATTTTCTGTCACTTTAGTGCTGATTTTTTTACTTTTTCCGGCTTGCGGCTGGTGGCAGAAATCGAATAACGCAAATTTGCCCCAAACGCCTCAGGTTTCCGACGAGCTGAAAAGCGAGATTCCTTTTTCGACCAAAGAACCCGAACGGTTTCAGGCGGAGATCGTCGTTACGGCTGGCGAGACGGAACGCAAAACTTTTATCGCCCGAAACGGCGCGAATCGCCGTTATGATTTCAATTTCGGCGCGAAAAATCAACTGACGAATCTGCAAACCGATAAAAATTATCTGATTTTGCCCGCGAGTAAGATATATGCGGAAAACGCCGCCGGTGCGGAAAACGTTTCGACCGATGATTGGACGAATTTTTTGACGACCGAATGGCTCAGCCAAAAAACGGAAGCGAAGTTTGAAAAACTGGAAACCGCCGGAAATCTGACAAAATACCGCGTCCGTCTGGGCGACGACGATTCTTCGGAAATTTTTCTATACATTGACGAAAAACTCGGTTTGCCCGTCAGACAGGAATTTTACGCGGGCGAACAGAAAGTTTTAACCTATACGTTTGAATTAAAAAATCTGAAGCTCGAAACGGACGCGAATTTATTTGCCGTGCCGGCGGATTTCAAAAAAGTTTCGGCGGAAGAATTCCGAAAAGTCCTGCACAGCGAAGAATAAAAAATGAGCGAAAAAATTGTCACCGAAGAGCAAAAACAGGCGGCGGCGGAAATGATCAAAAAAGTTCCGTTTCCGTCGCTTTTGGGTTTTGAACTGGTCGATCTGAAATACGGCGAAGCGGTTTTGAAGCTGAAAATGCGCGACCAGCTGCGCCAGCCTTACGGAACTCTGCACGGCGGCGCGACCGCTTCTTTGATTGATACGGCGATGGCGTTTGCCTGCGTGACCTGTCTTTCGGAAACCGAGCAGTCAACGACGATTGATCTGACCGTCCATTACCTGCGCCCGCACATCGAAGGCGAAGTTTTCTGCACGGCAAAGGTCGTCCGCGCCGGAAAACGGATTCTGACCGTTTCGGCGGAAGTCGTCAATGAACACGGGAAAATAATCGCGACCGCCCTTTCGACCTATACGAAAGTCTAAACATACGACAAACTCCAGTTTGTCGCCCAGTTGCAAAAACAGGAATGATCGACAAACTGAAGTTCGTCGGACATTTTTTTCGGTCTATTTTATAAAATCCAGACGATACCTGAAGCTCACCCCGAAACCGTTTGTTTTGCGGAGCGTTCCGATCTTAAAACCCTGCCGGAGATAGAAAAAATCCGCGCCGAATTCGGGCGTGAATTGTTTTGAAACGCCCGCTAAGAAATCATTCCGCACCCATTTTTTTTCTCTGAAATCGTAAAAAGGCTCGTCCGCGACAAACGGCGTAACAATTTCTTTATTATCCTTTTTGATGGGAAAATTCAGTTGCGCCCGGTTTCGATAAACAACGGTATCGGGGCGCGAATGTTTGATCAGATAAGTTGTCAGAGAACGGTTGCGAAACTGTACATTCTTCCAATTTTTTGATGAATTAAGGAAAAACATCAAACGATGTTCGTATTGCACACGCACTTCGGTCGGTCGGAAACGACGGTAGAGATAGCCCGAACCGGCGGTAAAATATTGGTTAAACCGGTAATTAAAGGAAACTATGCCGCGCCCGTCAATCGGGCGTTTCAGATTTCTCCCGTAACGCAAAACGCCGCCGAGATTTATTGTCCACAGGTCAACTTTTTTGCCGTTTTCTTCTTTTTTCCTGAGCGGCACGATAAAAGTTACATCGTTCCAACCGACAATATCCGAATCGTCGTCAACGGTTTGCGAAAATGCCGGCGACGATAATAGAAAAATCAGAAAAATCAGAAAGGTATATTTGTTTGTTTTCATAAAATCGAATGTTACGAGCCGTAAGAATAATAGTGAATTCCGTAATAGAGAATAAAGATCATCACGAACGCGAGAAAATAAAGTCCGGTCATAAAATAGGCTTCGGTAAAGAGCGATTTGTCGGGCAAAACGAGCATATTTCGCGCATCGGTCGGACCGCGCACGATTAAAACCCAGAGAATGGCGACGATCATCAGATGCCCGACGGCATCAAGCGTTCCGAACTCGAAAACCGCCAGCACAAAAACCGACATAAACCCGAGCGAAATCAAACGACCGACGACCGACACCGCGCCGAGCAGAATAAAGGTCACGAAAAATTCGATAAAGCCCGAAACCTTCATAAAGATCGGCGGCGACATTCCCATCGTGACGTGCGGTTTGTCCGCCAAAACGGCAATCGTCCAATGCGAATAAGCAAATTTTTCGACCGCCGCCCAGATCAGCGTTAATCCCGTGCAGGCAAAAAGCACGATAAAACCGGATTTCAGCAAGCCTTTGTTCGTCGTCTGCGAAACGGTCAGGTAATAACCGATGCCGAGAAAAATCATATAGTCGAGCATATGAAAAAGCCCGTAATTAAAGACGGCGGCGAGATACATCGCAAAAACGCCCAAGCCCGTTAAAAAAACCGTATAGCGCGAAATGACCGCCAAAGCCATGATGAGCTGAATCCACGGAACAACGGGCGAAGCGGTTTTCAGCTCGGGAGTCAGATAAAAACTCTCGCCGATTCCCAGAGCCCACCAGCCGAACAGCGCGAGGAAAAAAACTCCGGCGGCGGCGCGCATAATGTAGTTCGCGGCGTTGTCGAAAAGCTTCAGCTTTTTGTCGAATTCGCCTAAAATCCCTTCTTCGTAAATGTATCGGTCGGCGAGAAAAAACAGGTAGCACGCGGCGACCGACACGAGAAACATCTTGACGAAAGTTCCGTCCAAAACTTCGCCGATCGGTGTCGGCGGTTTCGTCACGTCGTAATCGAAAAACCATTTGACGTGCGCGTCGGCTGAAATTGTGCAAAGCGTGATTAAAATGACGGATGTTAGCGATTGAAACGATTTTCGGTTGATGATGTTTTGAAAATTCATTAAGTTTTTCCTCCGACTGGAGCGCAAGCGGCTTGCTTGCAATGAGCGCGTAAGCGCGAAAACGACGTTCGGGCAGAAATCAACTTGTATTTAAGCGAACGCCGTGACATCGCTGAAAAACGCGATGTTGCAAGCGAGCCGCTTGCGCTCCAGTCTTAACTTTTTCCTTTTTTCGTATCGTGAACCCATTCGGACGCGAGCGGCGAATTCATCTTGACCCTGATTCCGAGATAATCGCGGAATACGCCCTGCAAATTTCCGACTTGTTCAAGCTCGCCGCGCCGCATATATTCGGGACGACCGCTGTGCAAGGTCGGCGTGATAATGAAAAAAACACGCGGCACCGCGCCGGTCGTAAAATCCTTTGAATTCTTTTGCGGGTCGCGCATATCCGTCAGATAATTTCCCTCGTCGAAATTGCGGACGTGGCACTGCATACAAGTCATTCCGCGTTCTTCAAAAATCCGCCGCCGCGCATCGCGCCAACCGGTTTCGGCAAAGCGAAACTGGCTTTGAATTTCGTATAAATTCAAAGTCGTGTCAATGTTGTTTCGTTTAATCGTGCCGTCGGGCAAAATTTGCGGAATCGCAATATTGCCTTTATCGTCGTCGTCAATCAGATGTTCCCAGCCTTTTTGAAATTGCGGATTGTTGGCATCGCTGACGGGCGGCGGAACGGGAACGTAAGACGTATTTTCTTTGTTCGCTTTGATCGAAGCGGCAAAACCGTCAATCGGCGGGCTGATAAACGCCAGAACCTTTTTGTCGCCGCGCTCGACGGGACCGACTTTGATCGCGCCCAAAAGCCAGCCGTCGCCGTGCAGATATTTGCCCTTAGCGTCGTATTCGTTGCCGCCGCCAAGGCGCGAGTTATGCGGAATCGCCGCCAGATTCGCGCGCATTGCGGGGTCGTCCTTGTCGTGATAAGTGACGACTTTCGTAATAAAATCCGCTAACGCTTCGCCGTATTTCGCTTTATCGTTTTTAACGAAAGGCTTCATATTTTCGCCGTCGAAAAACGTTTCGTGAAATATTTTGGCAAAAATCAGATTATTTTTCTGACGCAGTTCTTCGGGGCGTTTCGCGTCAATGCCGCGGACAATCCGCATTCGCGGCATCAGATAAGCCTGTTCGGGCGCTTTGATGTTGAAATAAACCAGCCGCAGTTCGAAAACCTTTTTGTTGAGGCGCGGGCGCACAGCGATCAGTTTCCAATGCTCAGCGTTCCATTCCGGATTATACTGCGGGCTGTCGGGGTCGAGCGTCGGATTCTTGTGCAAACCTGCCAATTCCTTCAACGAATCACGGAAAAGCTGTTTGCCGTCGGTCGGCGAGATGTCCGAGCCCGGCTTGATCTGCTTGTCGGCTTCGATCTCGGCGATGCGCTGGAAAAGATTCGTGATGTTCCATTTTTCGTTCGCCGCTTTCAGGCGTTCGGGGTCAATAACCGTCACAAACGCGTCAACTTCGAGCGGTGCTTCCGGCATTTTCAATAATTGAACAGGCTTTTTGACGATTTTAACGTTAAATTCCTTGGTCACGGTGCGCGTCTGACGAGCTTTATCACGCGGGATTTCGGTAACTTTAACGACGAATTTTCCGCTTTTTCCGTCGCTCTTTTGCGGCGTCCAGTCAACCGTCAAAGTGTTCTGGTTAAACTTTGCCGATTTCGGTTTTTCAATCAATTCCGTCCGCACAAGATCGCCTTCTTCGTCAATCACTTCGATTCCGAAAAACCATCTTTGCCCAAGCCCGATTTCCTTGTGGTGCAAATCCATAATTTCGGGAAGTTGATTTTGAGTTTCGGCAGATTCAGTCAAATTTTCCCGATTCGTATTTACTTTGGTCGCAGTCAGACGCGGCAGCAGCGAAAGTCCGACAACCGCGCAAAATATGACAACAACAATTATTTGTAATCTCTTTTTCATATTGAATAATAAAAATTGCAATTGCCTTGCAATTTTTGAGTTTTCACAAAATCTTCTAAAATTTCCAATAGTGCAGGGATATTTTTAAATGCGTATTTTCGGCGGTTATTCTGCCAAAATAATTTCTGTTTTGCAAGAAAGTTCGAAATAATTTTCCGGTTTCGACCGAAAAGCGGAATTGTTTTCCGATTTAAGTTACAATTTTGGTAAATCGAAGCGGTTATCCGGCATAAATCTGAATGGAAGAAATTAAAAAATTCGCGCGTTATTTTAAGCCTTACAAATGGAATGTCATTGTCGGCGTCCTGTTTATTTTCTGCGGGATGCTGTTCGGTCTTTACGTTCCTTATCTCGTCGGCGACGCGATTGACGATGTTAAAACGAGTCTTTACAACAAAACTCTGACGGTCGGGAAAATCAGTTTTCACATCGGTTTGATCTTGCTTATCAGCCTGATCAGCGCGGTTTTTCTGTTCTGGCAGCGGCGGCTTTTGATTAATGCTTCGCGGCACATCGAATACGATATGCGGCGCGATTTCTACGCCGCGCTCGTTCACCAGCCACTTGATTTTTTCCAAAACAACCGCGTCGGCGATCTGATGGCGCGCGCAACGAACGATCTCGGCGCAGTCAGGCAGATTGTCGGACCGATGATCCTTTATTCGTTTCAGGCGATTTTCGCCTTGATAATCGTTTTGCCGATCATGCTCAGCATCAGCGTCAAATTAACGCTTCTGATGCTGATCCCGATGCCGCTCGTTTCGTTGACGGTCAAATATCTCGGCGAACAGATACATATTCGTTTCGAGAAAATTCAGGAATATTTTTCTACGATCACGGCACGTGCGCAGGAAAATCTGACCGGCGTGCGCGTTATTCGCGCCTACGCGCAGGAAGACGCGGAGATCGAAAAGTTTCAGGAACTTAACCGCGAATATGCCGAACGAAACTTAAAGCTCGTCAAATACGCGGCGGCGATGCGCCCGCTTTTGTTTTTCTTTATCGGTCTCGGATTCGTCATCATCGTCGCGGTCGGCGTACCGATGGCAGTGCGCGGCGAGATCACGGCGGGCGATTTTACGGCGTTCATTCTTTATCTCCAAAGAATGATCTGGTATCTCATCGCTTTGGGCTACGTCGTCAATCTTTACCAGCGCGGAACGGCGAGTTTGAAACGCTTTAACGCGATTCTGGAAACCGTGCCGACCATCAAAGACGACGCGGAAGCAAAACAGCAGCCGCCGATTCGGGGCAAGATCGAATTTAAAGATTTGACGTTTGCCTACAACGGAAAGCCGGTTCTGGAAAACATAAATCTGACGGTCGAACAGGGCAAAACCGTCGCGCTGGTCGGCAAAACCGGCAGCGGAAAATCAACGCTCGTCACCTTAGTTCCGCGCCTTTTGGACGCACCCGAAGGCTCGGTCTTGATCGACGGCATCCCGATTCGGCATTACAAACTCGAACAACTGAGAAAATCAATCGGTTTCGTCCCGCAGGAAACTTTTCTTTTTTCCGACAGCATCGCCGAAAACATCGCGTTCGGAGTGGAGAGTGGAGAGTCGAGAGTGGAGAGTAAAAATACATCTTCCGACTCTCCACTCTCCACTCTCCATTCCCGACTAACCGTAGAAAAAGCCGCTGTGATTGCCGGATTAGCCGAAGACATCGAAGGTTTCGAGTATAAATACGAACAGCGCGTCGGCGAACGCGGCATTACGCTTTCGGGCGGACAGAAACAGCGCACGGCGATTGCCCGCGCCGTGATGCGCAATCCGCGCATTTTGATTTTGGACGATTCGCTTTCGGCGGTTGATACTTACACGGAAGAAAAAATTCTCGGCGGTCTGCGCGATGTCCGCGAAGACCGCACGACCTTGATCGTTTCGCACCGCATCTCGACGATCCGCGATGCCGATCTGATCTGCGTTCTTTCGGACGGAAAAATTATCGAACGCGGCACGCACGAAGAATTGATAAATTTGGGCGGTGAATACGCCGATCTTTACGAACGACAACTTTTGGAAGAAGAACTGGAGGCGACCGATTGATTGCGATTTGCGATTGAAAAGTCCTAAAAACAAAAAATTATGAGTCAAAATGTCGAACAAAGTTACAAAACGTTAATGCTTATCTGGTTTGCGCTGCTCGCTTCGCAAATAATGTTTCTGGTCGTGATCTTTTTCGCCAAACCCGAAGTTTTCAGATTTGATTTCGGAAAACCTTTGTTCGGCGAAAATGCGGTGATGGTTCTGGCTTTCGCCGCGCTGGCGATCACCAATTTCGCGCTTTCTTTCATTATGAAAAAACGCGCCTTCGATCAGGCAATCGAAAAACAGGAAATTTCCTACGTGCAGACCGGCTTGATCCTCGCCTGCGCTTTCTGCGAATCAATTTCACTGCTCGGAATGGTGCTCGCGTTCGCCTTTTCGTATCAGTATTTTTTCCTCTGGTTCGCGCTCGGCATTTTGGGCATTCTGCTTCATTTTCCGCGACGCGACGATGTCATCGCCGCGAGCTATAAAAAATAAATTCGCAGAGAAGAACTATGAAAAAAAATTCTGCTTTTGCTCTTTATCACTGCCTTTTTGTCAGTTCCCGCTTTCCCGCAGATATTGGCGCAGATCGTAAAGAGAATGGATTCGCATCAAAAAGCCTTAAAATCACTTCGCGCAGACGTAACGATCAACAAATTCTCGGTTCAGTTCGGCGGAACTTCCACAAAGGAATGCGCGGTCAAATTCATTCCGGCGAACGATTATTTCCTGCGCCTCGATTCGACCAAACCGGTGACGGAGAGCTTTCTGGCGGTTAAAAATCAATCTCTCGTTTAGCTTCCCGAAACGCGGTCGGCTAACACAGGAACGATGCAAAAACGCCCGAAGCGATCGAAAAACTGATAAGCGCGGGTTTCGAGATTCTGACGGAAGACCAAACAAAAATCGTCGGCAAAGTTTCGCTCGAAAATCTTTCCAAATTGGCGGAAATCGCGGAAGTGCGGTATATCTTCCCGAATTTGAAATAAAATTTTTGCCGGGAGCGCAGACAGCCTTGCCTGCAACGCCGCTTGAAAAGCGGTGTAAAAGCGTTTCATTACAAAACAATTTGTAATGAAACGCTTTTAGATTGCTCCGCTATCGCTCCACAATCTTGCAGGCAAGGATGCCTGCGCTCCCGGCAAAGCAAAAATTCCGCATCGGAACTCAGAATCTGCTCAAATACGCTCTCAAGTCCTCGCCCGAAACGTCTTCGGAAATCAAACCGATGTAATTATCGGGGCGCAGCAGAACGCTGAAGGTTTTCGACGCGCCGAAAATTTCCGCGATATTCGGATAAAGCGGCATTTCGTGAAAATCCGTAAAATCGTCGGCGGAAAATTCCGGCGGTTTGTTTGCGCCGTCGAAAAACGTCAGCAGATGAAATTTCGGCGCTTTTAACTTTTCATAAACGCTCGCGCCGTCAATTTCAAAATACGGCATTCGATCGCCCGCTTTGACTTTGAATAAGCCGTTATTTTGGCTCAAAGAAGATTTGCGGTAATTGATGCCGATCTGCGAAACGAGCGGGAAAATGAATTTCTTGACCGCGTCGAACTGGAGCGCGAAATTGGCGATAAAGGGGAAAATTTTCGTGCGGAAAAACGCGACGAACCATTCGTCGCTCGCGCCGAGATCGAAGGCGCGGTCGGTCGTCTGCAAAAGTCTTTTCGCGTTTGCCGAGCGTTCTTCGTCGTAAGTTTCGAGCAGCGATAAACTCGCTTTTCCCCGGAGAACCGCCGCGAGTTTCCACGCCAGATTGTAGCCGTCCTGAATTCCCGTGTTCATTCCCTGCGCGCCCGCCGGCGTGTGAATATGCGCCGCGTCGCCCGCGACGAAACATCTGCCGTTCGAAAATTTATTGACGCGGCGCGAATGAACTTTGTAAACCGAAAACCAGTTGACGTCGTGAATGTCCAATTCGAGTTCGGTGTCTTTTTTGATCTGCGCCTCGATTTCCTCGTATAGAATCTCGCCTTCGTCCGCCGCGTGACCTTCGGGAAAAGTGCCGACGATGCGGAAATGATTCGCGCCGACCATCGGGAAAAACGCGGTGATCGTGTTCTGCGCCAGACAAACATAGAGCGAATCGTGCGCGAAACGCCAGTCAACCTGCGCGTCCGCCACGTAAAAAAGCCGCTCGAACGTGCTGCCTTCAAACGTCAAACCGAGCGCGGTGCGGACCAGACTTTTCGCGCCGTCGCAGCCGACCAGAAATTTTGCTTCGATAATTTCCGTTTCGCCGTCCGCCTTTTTAACGTTCGCCTTAACACCCGCTTCCGTCTGCGACAACCCGGCAAGTTCGGTTTGCCATTGCACGTCTTTGCCGTTCGATTTAATAAAATCGTAAAGCAGTTTTTCGTGCTTTCCCTGCTCGACGATGAGCAGAAAAGGATACGGACTCATACCTTCGCCGATCTTGGAAAGCTCGACCGCGCCGCGCACGTCGCCGCCTTCGACAAAGCTCGCTTTTTCGGTGATCCAGCCCTGTTCGACGAGCTTTCCTGAAAGTCCGATCTGCTCGTAAATCTCCAAAGTCCGCGCCTGCACGCCGATCGCTTTTGAAAACGGCGTGGTCGTTTCCTTTTTGTCCAGAATCACGAAATCAACATTATGACGAATCAATTGACAAGCCAGCGCAAGTCCGGTCGGTCCCGCGCCGACAATGACAATATCTGTTTTCATAGAAATTCCCTCAAAAAACGCTAATAAAAAAAATTGTATCTTTTTTTCGCGCCGGGTGCTAAATTGAATTTACAAACCAGCTTTGTAAATTCAATTAAGGGAAGGTGAAATATGGCAGTAAAAAAAGAAAATCAAAAAACGACGAAGAAAACTTCGGCTCCCGCCAAATCGACAACGAAAAGCGCGGCTTCGGCAAAATCGAAATCCGCACCGAAAAAAACGACGAAGAAAACTTCGTCGCCGGTTTTAGAGACCGCGAAAGACGTCGCGGGCGAAATTTTGATCGGCGCGGCAACCGGCGCGGCGGTCAGCGCGTTAAACGTCGCCGCGGAAGCGGTCGGCGGTTTGCTCGAAAGCGGCGGCGGGAAAAAAACTTCCGCGCCGAAAGCCAAGAGCGGCGGCAATTCGTCGGCAAGCAAGGCAAAAGCGGCAAAACCGAAAGCCGCCGCGAAAACCGCAAAACCTGCAAAAACTTCCGCTTCGTCCAAAACGAAAAGCGGCGCGACAGCAGGCAAAAGCGGCACGAAAAGCTCTAAAACAACTAAAACGAACAAGTAAATAACCAAAAGTCAACTCAAAATTCGCTTTAAGTTCAGAGTCCAAACTTTAGTTTGTAACGCCAGTGAAGCGCGGCGTTTTTTACACGCTAAAGCTTGGACTCTAAGCATTTGAGGACAGCATTTCTTGACTTGTAAAAATTTACGGGTAAAAATCTGTTACAATCTTTTCTCTCGAAAATTTATGAATTCAACATTTATTCGTCTAAATATCGCTCTGCTTTTCGCGCTCGTTTTTGCCTTTTCCATAAGGGCTGACGAGCTTGATAAATTCGTCCGCGCGGTGATGCAGGAACGCAAAATTCCGGGCGCGGCGATTGCGGTTGTGAAAAACGGGAAGGTCGTCAAAAAACAGGGCTACGGCGTGGCAAGCGTCGAGTTTAACGCGCCCGTGACGACCGAAACCGTGTTCGAGATCGGCTCGGTTTCAAAGCAGATGACGGGCGCGGGAATTTTGCTGCTGGTCGAAGACGGCAAGCTGAATGTGGACGAAAAAATTTCGGCTTATCTTCCGAACACGCCTGACGCGTGGAAAAACGTTTCGGTCAGAAATCTTCTGACGCATACTTCGGGCATTAAAAGCTACACGGCGATTGGCACAGGGTTTGAACTCACGAAAAGAATGAAGCGCGACGATTTTATCAAGGCTTTAGCAAATTATCCGCTCGATTTCGAGGCAGGCTCGCGCTATTCCTACAGCAATTCGGGCTACAATCTTTTGGGCTTTATCATCGAAGCCGTGTCGGGAAAATCTTACTGGGATTTTCTGCGCGAGAGGATTTTCCAAAAACTCGGGATGACCAACACCTTTGACCGCGACCCGAAATTTATCGTTAGAAACCGCGCGATGGGTTACGAGCTGGAAAACGGAAATTTGATCGGGCGCGATTACGATCTGACCGATATTTTTTCGGCGGGCGCGATTGTTTCCACCGTCGAAGACCTGGCGAAATGGGACGCCGCGTGGCGCAATGACACTTTGCTCAAAAAAGAAAGCAAAGCGGAAGCGTGGAAGCCGTTTGTTTTGACGGACGGCAAGCCGCATCCGTATGGTTTCGGCTGGCACGTCGCCGATTTTCGCGGGCATCGGCTCGTCAGTCACAGCGGTTCGACCGCCGGTTTTAACGCGCAGTTTTCGCGCTTTGTGGACGACGATCTGAGCGTTATCGTGCTGACCAACTTGGGCGATGCGGGCTTTGCCGGAACGATCGCGCGCGGCATTGCCAAAATTTACGTTCCCGAAATTTCAATTAAAGCGATGAAGGCGCAAACCGGTGCGGACGCAAAACTTACGCAGATGTTTGCAGACGCTCTGCAAGCGCGGATGGAAAACAAATTCAGCGCGGAATTTTTGACGGAAAGTTTAATCAAATCGCTTTCGACCACACGCGCCAAAGCCAATAACAGCCGCGTTGCCGCGTTCGGCGCGGTTAAGAATTTCACCTTTGTCGGCAGTGAAACCTCAGGCAGTTCAAAAATCTACCGCTACAAAGCCGAAACCGCAAAACGCCTTTTTCTGTGGCGCTTTGCGGTTAATGCGGACAGCAAAATCTCGGAAATGACGCTCGAAGACGAGGAATGAAATTCGATCTATTCGAGCGGCGAAATTTTCAGAATGAATTTTTTCAGTTTGTCGTCGCTGTATTCGTATCGCGCCGAATATGCGAACTTCGCGGTTTTTCCGGTTTCGTCCGCTAATTCGATTTGGGGCAGTTTGTAGATCAAAGTTTCGCGCTCGCCTTCCGTCAGGCGTTCGGTCGGTTCGCCGAGCTTTTTGGCGACGGTTTTCGGTCCCGTCCGGTCTTTGCCGTCAACGTTCGGAATGCCGATGAGCGCCGACGCGGCTGATTGGCGGTAACCGACGAAAATATCGCTTTCGGTTTTGAAATAACCGATCTTTTCCGCTTGAAAATGCGGCGCCGTGTAGCTTTTACCGACCTTGTAAACCTCGATCTCGGTAATAAAAAATCGGTCGTCAAACGACGCGCCCGTGAGCTTCATAACCTGCGTGGCGGATTTGTTGTAGAAATAATACGTCGGACGCGAATCTTCGCCGATGCGCGGCTGAAAGCCTTCGAGAAACGTTTTCGCCGTCTGGCGGTTGCCGAGCCGAATGCCGACGACGCTCAGATCGGGCGAAACGGTTTTCGCGTCCTCATCCTGCGCCGGCGCATCCAAAACGGCGAATGAAACGATCATTGCCAGACAAACTGAAAGCAGAAAAAATCTTTGTTTTAAAATCATCAAATACCTCTGTTTTTTCGTGAATTTATTGCTTACTTGACGGGGAAAAACAAGCAGTTTTTGTATGGGGATAATCTTGGAAAGTGCCGCCGCAATTGCCGGACTTTTTAGAGTTTAACAGATAGCTTGGAATCAATTCAATAAATCGGAGAGCTTGCGGTTTTATTAAATTCCGCAAGCTCTCCGATTTATTTCCTCTCCAAAAACAGACTAAAAATTTAACGCCAATGCGCCGTCTTTCTCTTCGACCACGACGCTTCCGCCGTCAACTAATTTACCGAAAAGAATTTCTTGCGCCAAAGGCTGTTTGATCTTTTCGTGAATCAGACGCGCCATCGGACGCGCACCGTAACGGGCATCAAAACCGTTTTTGGCGAGCCATTCACGCGCCGATTCGTCCAATTTCACCAACACGCGTTTTTCGGCGAGCTGTCCGTTGAGTTCCTTGATGAATTTGTCAACGATGAGCTTGATCATCTCGATGTCGAGAGCTTTGAACGGCACCCACGCGTCGAGCCGGTTGCGGAATTCGGGCGTGAACGTGCGTTCGATCGCGCCGCGCGCATTGCCTTTCGTGTCGGAAGCATTGCGGAAACCGACGCCGCCCGAAGATAATTCTCTCGCGCCCGCGTTGGTCGTCATAATCAAAATCACGTTGCGGAAATCCGCTTTTTTGCCGTTATTGTCGGTCAGAGTCGCGCTGTCCATAACCTGCAAAAGCAAATTGAAAAGGTTCGGATGCGCTTTTTCGATCTCGTCCAAGACCAGAACCGAATGCGGATGACGCATAATCGCGTCCGTAAGCAGTCCGCCCTGATCGAAACCGACATAACCCGGCGGCGCACCGATGAGGCGCGAAACCGTGTGCGGTTCGGCGTATTCGCTCATATCGTAGCGCAAAAATTCGACACCGAGAATTTCGGCAAGTTGTTTGGAAACCTCGGTTTTACCGACTCCGGTCGGACCCGAAAAAAGAAACGAGCCGACGGGTTTTGTCTGGTGTCCGAGTCCGGCGCGCGAAATCTGAATCGCGTCAACGATCCGGTCAATCGCGTCGTCCTGCCCGAAAATGACGGCTTTCATATCGTCTTTCAAGGTTTTCAGACGATCTTTTTCGTCCGCGACGACCGTTTTCGGCGGAATTTTCGCCATCCGCGCAATCGTGTTTTCGACCATCTGGACGGAGATCATTTTCGGGCGCGATTCTTCGGGCAAAAGTTTCGTCGCCGCGCCGACCTCGTCAATCACGTCAATCGCCTTGTCGGGCAAAAATCGGTCGTTGATGTATTTTCCGGCGAGTTCGGCGGCGATTTTTAGCGAATCGTCGGAATATTTTACGCCGTGATGTTCTTCGTAAAACTTCTTCAAACCTTTTAAGATTTCATAAGTTTCATTAACCGTCGGTTCGCCTATTTCAATTTTCTGAAAACGTCTCGCCAGTGCGCGGTCGCGCTCGAACGCGGCTTTGTATTCCGTGTAGGTCGTCGAACCAATACAGCGCAGATCGCCGTTTGCCAAAGCCGGTTTTAAGATATTCGAAGCGTCCATCGAACCGCCCGAAACCGCGCCCGCGCCGACGATCGTGTGAATTTCGTCAATAAACAGAATCGAATTTTCGTGTTTTTTGAGTTCGGTGATGATCGCCTTGAAACGCTGTTCAAAATCGCCGCGATAACGCGTCCCCGCCAAAACCGCGCCCATATCGAGCGCGTAAACCTTCGCATCTTTCAAAACGTCCGGCACGTCGCCCTGCGAAATTTTGAGAGCCAAGCCTTCTGCCAAAGCGGTTTTCCCGACGCCCGGTTCGCCGACGTAAAGCGGATTATTTTTCTTGCGGCGGCAAAGAACCTGAATCGTCCGCTCGATCTCTTCCTGCCGCCCGATGATCGGGTCAATCTTGCCTTCCGAGGCGAGCTTGACGAGTTCTTCGGTAAAAGATTCGAGCGGCTTTTTGCGCTTTCCGCCCATCGCCCGTTCTTCGGCAAATTCTTCCGCGTCGCCGTCTTCGCCCATGCCTTCAAAATCGAAATTGTTATCAACCTTTGAAATGCCGTGCGCAATGAAGTTTAAAATATCGAGCCGCGTAATGCCCTGCTGTTTCAGCAGATAGACGGCAAAAGACTGGTCGGCTTGGTAAAGCGCGGCGAGAATATTTCCGCCGTCAACCGCTTTTTGACCGCTGCCTTCCGCCTGCAGGATCGCGTATTGGATCGTTGATTGAAAAGTCGCCGTCAGTTCGGGCATCGTCTGTATGCCGACCGGCATTTTTTCCAAAGTGTCGCGGAAATATTCTTCCAGCGACACGGCAAGCTCTTCGATCCGCGCCCCGCAATTGAACAAAATATCGCGCGCCGAATTGTCTTCCAAGAGCGCAAACAATAAATGCTCGAGCGTAACGTATTCGTGTTTGTGTTTGACGGCTTCATCAACCGCGTAGCTTAATGTTTCTTCTAATTCTCTGGTTAACATAAATCTTAATTCAATAAAACTTTGATGATCTTTCCGGTTGATTTATTCACCTGTATTTGATGCCGCTCGTGAGTCTTCTGCCACAGAAAACCCTTTTGTTTGTGCTTGCAAGTTTCCAAAGAAAAACAAAATAGCGGTTAAAATAAAACAGATATTTTTGAACTTTAACATTTTCATAATTATCTATTTTCCTACTTCCTGATTCACCTTTTCCTGCAACCAAAGATTAATCAAAGTTTCCGCCGACACGCCGCGCTGTTCGGCAATCGTATGAAGTTTTGTAGAAAGCGAAATTTCGACCGGGTAATAAAAAACATCTGACTTTAAATCAACCTCAAATTTCACTTCTTCGGTTTTGTCCCAAACTTCGCCTAAATCATGTGCGTCCCAATATTCGCCGATTTCCTGATAAGAACTTGCTTTTGAAACCGAACTTTTATTTTCTGCCATATCGTTTCTTTTCCGAGTCGGTCATATCTCTTGCCGACAAAATCAATGCGCGATTGTCTTTTTTGTAAACAAAGTAACAAACCAAATATCTTCCCGCTTCGGTTTGACCGAATGCCGCATAAACATTTTCGTCTTTTCGATGCCCTTTTTCAACAAAACGAAACCCGGGACTATTGAGAAAAATCTCGCGGACTTCTTCCGTTTCGACGGAATGTTTCCAAATTAGTTTCTGAACGATTTCTTCAAGCCAAACAAATCCTGCAATTTTCATTTTTTGTGATACTCGCTCAAAAACAATCTGCCTTCATAATCAAACCATTTTCACGATTCGTCTGCATAGTTTTATTTTACTCCTTTCGACCTGCGCGAAAAAACGAAAAATCACAAAGAAATTCCACTTCAAAAAATCAGAGCCGTCCAGTGATTTTAGCACAGGACGGCTCTCAAGCGGATAAAAATTCAGACCTTTATCAGTTGTTATTTTTCCTGCCCGTCATCAGCAATTCGCGCCCGACCAGATAAAGGACGACGGCGATGATGATAAACGGCAGCAGTCCCAATGCGTCGGAAGCCGCGCCCGCAAAGAACGGATTATTTTCCTCCGACCATTTCGAGAAATACCCGACCGTATCGGCGAAATAAACCGAAGCGACCGCGAGCAGAATCCCGGCGAGCGCACCGCCCGCGATGTAGCCCGACGCGAGCAGAACGCCCGGACTTTTATCGGTTTCGGCGATGATTTCCTCTTCGGTCAATTCTCTGCCTGCGAGTTTGCGGCGCACGTATTTGTCAACGCCCCAACGCACCAGACCGCCCGCGAAGATCGGCGCGGATGCGGAAATCGGCAGATAAAGCCCGACCGCGAAAGCGAGCGACGAAATGCCGCAGAATTCCAGGGTAACGGCGATCATTACGCCGAGCAAGACCAAGCCCCACGGCAATTCCCGGCTCAAAATTCCTTTGATGATATAGCTCATCAGAGTCGCTTTCGGAGCGCGGTATTTTTCGACTTCCTGATAAACGGGATTTCCGGCTTCGTCAACGCCGGTCTGCAATTGACTGACCGTGCCGTTGATGCCGGGGTCAACGATGTATGCGGGTTTGCCCTGCATATTGACGAGATAGCGTCCGGGTTCGCCGCGTTTGGCATCGGTGTTGTGCCAGACGCGGTAAGGTGTCGTGTCGGTCGTGCCTAAAAATCCGGGAACATTTTCGCTCTTAAACTGCCCGTTTTCGCGCAAAAGCTCTTGTTCGGAAACTTGAATCGAGGCGGTCGGACTTTCGGGCGCAATCTTCTGATAGACGGTCGAAGAATCGTTGAGCTGAATCAGGATCGGACCTAAAAACAGAGCCGAAACGAGTGCGCCGATGAGAATCGCGGTCTGCTGTTTCCACGGCGTGCCGCCGACCCAGAAGCCGGTTTTCAAATCCTGCGAAGTCGTGCCGCCGTTCGAGGCGGCAATGCAGACGATGCCGCCGACCGAAAGCGCGGTCACGAAATACGGATCGGGCGCAGTCCAGCCGAGAAGCAGAAAAACGAGCGAGGTTAAAAGCAAGGTCGCGACCGTCATTCCCGAGATCGGGTTTGACGACGAACCGATCTCGCCCGTCAGACGCGACGAAACCGTGACGAACAAAAAGCCGAAAATGATGATTAGAATCGCGCCCAGAATGTTCATCTTGAGCGACGGCACAAATGTAATGACGATAATCAGCGCGAGAATCCCGATGACGACCCATTTCATCGAGAGGTCTTGTTCGGTGCGCGGGTTTCCGCCGCTTTCCGCCAATTCCTTACGCCCGCGAAAATCGGCGATACTGCCGCTGATGCCGCTCCAGATGATCGGCAGCGAGCGAATCAGGCTGATAATTCCCCCGGCGGCGACCGCGCCCGCGCCGATGTATAAAATGTATGTGCTTTGAATGCTGTTCGCGCCTTCAATCGCCATATCCGCGATCAAAACGCCCGTCGAAGGCGCAAGCGGAATGGTCAAACCCGCGCCGAAATAGCGAATCAACGGAATCAGAACGAGATACGCCATCACGCCGCCCGCGAACATAATTCCGGCGATGCGCGGTCCGATGATATAGCCGACTCCGAGCAATGCGGGATTATTTTCCAAAGATACCGAACCGCCGCGAAACGGCTCGCCGAATTCCTTGGTCGGATATTCCTTCCAGCCCGAAAAAACCTTCATCACCGTGTTATACAAAAATCCGATGCCGAATCCGGCGGCGATAATCAGACCGCCGTTTGTCTTGCTTTCCGAATCATCCTTTTGGGCGATTTCCGAAGCCGCTTTCGATTCCTCGGACGCGCCCGCGATCAAAACCTGTGCGCAAGCCGTGCCTTCGGGATATTTCAAAATCCCGTGCTGGTCGCGGATCAAAGCGCGGCGCAAAGGGATCATCATCAAAATTCCCAAAAGCCCGCCGAGCACGGCAACGAGCGTGACGTGCGCGAAATCCAGATCAAACCCGAGAATCATAATCGCGGGCATCGTTACGCCGATGCCGAACGCGATTGATTCGCCCGCCGAGCCGGTCGTCTGCACGATGTTATGTTCGAGAATCGTCGCGTCTTTCGTAATTCTCGCTTTTGAAAGCAGACGAAAAAGCGTGATCGAAATGACGGCGACGGGAATCGAAGCCGAAACCGTCAGACCGACTTTCAGAACGAGATAAAGCGACGACGCGCCGAAAACCACGCCGAGAATCGTGCCGACGATTAACGGCAAAGGCGTTAATTCGCGCATATCCTTCACGCGGTCGGAAATATACGGGCGAAAATTTTCCAAAAAAGGATTTTTAGCCATAACGGGAACGAAAGCCTCCAAATTTTTATTTGTTCAAACAGAAGAGTTTTTGAATTGAAATCTTGCGTTAATTTACATTGCTGCTAATAAATAAGCAAGTAAAAGACTTATCCTGACGATAGAAAAAGTTACCGCTGCCGAAATAAAATTTGTCCTGAACAGAAAAAGACACGGACTGAGAACTTTAGTCCGTGTCTTTTTTTGTTCAGGAGCTGTTTGAAAACCCGAAAGACGATAAAAAAACAAGCAATATCAATTATCCAATATCCATTAACTTTAAAGGGTTAGATCGCTGCTTAACCTAAAAAATAATTGGTAATTGGTAATTGGTAATTGATAAATCCGGTTTCCGTTCCCGATCTTTCCGAGTTTTCAAACAGCTTCATAGAACACGAAAAAAGCGCCGCTTTTTAACTGCTGAGTGTTTCAGAATCTCCCAAAATCGGCTAAAATCTTCAACAAATCCGAATGGAGTTCCTATAACCAAATGAAAAAATCTTTAACAATCTTTGCGTCTCTGCGTCTCTGCGGTTTAATTCTTGTTTCCGCCTTTACGGTTTTTGCCCAAACCAAAATTCCCGCGCCGAAAGATGTTCTCGGCTTTACGCCCGGTGATGACCGGAAACTGGCAAGCTGGGCGCAAGTTATCGAATATTTCAAAAAGCTCGACGCGGCTTCTGACCGCGTAATGTTTGAAGAGATCGGCAAAAGCACGGAAGGCAAGCCGTTCGTTTACGCGACGGTTTCCAGTCCGGCGAATCTGAAAAAGCTGGCGTTTTATAAAGACATCCAGAAAAAACTCGCCGATCCGCGCCTCATCAAATCGAACGATAAAACGGCGCAGTCGCTCGTCAAACAGGGCAAAAATATCGTCCTCATCACCTTCGGCATTCACTCGACGGAAGTCGGCAGTTATCTTTCTTCGATGCTCATCGCCGAACGCTTGGCGAACGCTTCGGACGCGGAAACGCAGAAGATTTTGGAAAATACGATCATTCTGCTCGTCCCGTCTTTGAATCCCGACGGCGTTGATATTGTCAAAAACTGGTATGACAAAACTCTCGGCACGCCGTTTGAGGGAACAACGCCGCCCGAGCTTTATCAGAAATACGTCGGACACGACAACAACCGCGACTGGTATGCTTTTACGCAGATCGAAACACAACTCACGGTTGATAAAATCCATAACGAATGGCATCCGCAGATCGTCCACGACGTTCACCAGCAGGGCGCGAACGGCGCACGGTTTTTCATTCCGCCGTATATGCCGCCCGTCGAACCGAACGTGCCGAAGCAAATTGTCGAAGGCTTTACGGAATTAGGTTCGTATATGGCTGACGATATGCGGAAAAAAGGTTTGCAGGGCATCACGACCAACACGACCTACGACGCGTGGACACCGGCGCGCGCCTATTCGCACTATCACGGCGGCGTGCGCATTTTGTCGGAAACCGCGTCGGCGCGAATCGCTTCGCCAATCACGATAAAATTCGAAGACCTGCGCGGAGCAAGCGGCGGACTCGACGCGAAAGTAGAATCGCCAAACTTTTCGCCCGTCTGGAAAGGCGGCGAATGGCGTTTGAGAGATATTACGAACTATATGACGACCGGCGCGTTTTCGCTGCTCAAACACGCGTCCGACAACCGCGAAAAATGGCTTTCGAGATTTTACGAAATCGGCAAAGAAGCCGTCAGACCGCGCAAAGACGGCGAAACTTTCGCTTACATTTTCGCGCCGAAACAAGAAGTAAAGCGCACGAGGGAATCAGACAGTTCGGGGAAAAATCTCGATGATAAATCAAGACAGGATGCGCTGCTCTATATTTTGGAAAGAGCCGGCGTCGATATTGACGAACCGCTTCCCTTCACGGCAGACGGCATAAAATATCCGAAAGGCACGCAGGTCGTCAAACTCGCGCAGCCTTACGGCGCTTTTGCCAAAGCATTACTCGAAAAACAAGTTTATCCCGATCTAAAAGACGACAAAGGCAATCCGATTCCGCCTTACGATGTGACGGCGCACACGCTTTCGCTCTTGATGAACGTCGAATTTACCGAAGTCAAAAAACCGTTTACATACCGGATGCCGCGTGAAGGTTTAGGAAGCAACTCAAATAGCAGCTACGGAGTCAGCCATCCGCCAAACTACAGAATTTACAAATCGCGCATTCCCAATATGGACGAAGGCTGGACGCGCTGGCTCGTCGAAGAAAGCGGCTACGCGCCGGATATTCCGCGTTTCGATTCAATTTTAGATAATGAAATCCGAACGAAAATCAGACAGGGAATGTATTTTAGCACTGAGGCAATCATTTTCCCCGACCAATCGCCAGCGCAGATCCTGAACGGCTACGCGAAAGGCGCGATGCCCGATGAATTGACGGGCGGCGTCGGCGCGGAAGGCGTCGCGAATTTGCGGAAATTCGTCGAAGAAGGCGGCACTTTGGTTTTCCTGAACCGCGCGTCGAATTTCGCCATCGAGCAGTTCAAACTGCCCGTCAAAGATGTCACGAAAGACTTGCCGCGCAAGGATTTTTTCATTCCCGGCTCGATTCTCAGAACCGAACTCGACACGACGCACCCGATTGCCAAAAATATGCCGAAAGAATCAATCGCGTGGTTCGAAAACTCGCCCGCGTTCGAGATTCAGACCGACCCGCTCGCGCTCTCGAAAAATTTCCGCATCATCGCTTCGTATCCGAAAGACCCGAAAGACATTTTACTTTCCGGCTGGGCATTAGGCGCGGAAAAAATCGCGGGCAAAGCCGCGCTTGTCGAATTCACCGTCGGCAAAGGCAAGATCGTGCTGTTCGGTTTCCGCCCGCAATACCGAGGACAATCGCTGGCAACTTTTCCATTGCTTTTTAATGCGATTGCGAATTAATAACTTAATTCCCAATCGCCGGAAATAATGATTTGGACTAACGCGGCTCTGCCGCAAATAAATTCGTTAAGAAAAGATAGACTTTTGAATTTGAACAAAGCATTATACCAACAATCGGGTTTTTGAAACTGCCAATTTTCAAAATTCGTTATAAAATACGGACACGGAGAAAATCGCAAATGACCGATTTTAGCTTGATGACAATTTTTTTGGCAATCGGCGGACTTGGTTTCTTATTTCTGCTGGTCTCGTTTATCGTCGGCGATATTTTTGACGCAATCGGATTCGATTTCGATATGAATCTGGACGCGAATCACGATTTCGGCGTGTTTGACAGCCGCGTGATTGCGATATTTTTAACGGCTTTCGGCGGATTCGGAGCAATCGGTGTTTCGCTCGGTTACGGTGCGCTCGCCGGCTCGCTTTTCGGCATTTTGGGCGGCGTCGCGTTCGGCGCTTTGGTCTTTTATTTCGGCAGATTTCTGTATCGCCAGCAGTCTTCGAGTTCGGTGACGGAAGAAGATTTGATCGGACGCACGGCGCAGGTCGTCGTCGCGATTCATCCGAACCAGATCGGACAGATTTCCTGCCGCGTCGGCGAAGAACGCGTCGAAAGAATCGCCCGCGCGCGTGACGGCGCGGAGATCAAAGCCGGTCAGACGGTTTTTATCGAAGAAATCACGGGCGACGCGGTCATCGTCAGCGTTGACGACGGCGAAAGGCTTTCGCTTTTTTCGGAGAAAACTTAAAGTTCTG